>NZ_CP032869.1:3729968-4040799 GCF_003576455.2 Mucilaginibacter celer | reverse complement strand
GTTTACAATCTGGAAGATCAGCTCAGGGCAGGTTGTTTTCTTAGCTACGTCAAAAACGTCGGTGTAAGGAATTGTATTTAAAGCACCGAAAGCACGCATGTTGTAAGCAGCCATTAAATAAGTTTTAGCATTATTTAAGTTGGCTGTACGGTTTGCCTGATCTAAGGTAGTAGCCATGGTTAAGTAAGCCTGGCCTAACAAAAAGTTAGCAGCTGCCTTTGAAGCACGACCGGTTGGAGCCTGTAAATTAGGCAGCGGGCTGTTGGTGATAACATCAGTTAAATCGGCCACAATCTGCTTGTAAACATTTTCCTGTTTCTCGCGGAAAGTTACGGCAGCAACCTCATCCGAGTTTAGTAATTGTTTGGTTACCAATGGCACATCGCCCCAGGTACGTACTATATCAAAGTAAATAAAGGCACGTAAAAACTTGGCTTCGGCAGCGTATTGCAGTTTTTGGTTATTATCGGCAAATGGCACCTTATCGATATTTGACAACACCGAATTGGCACGCGATATGGTACCGAACATTGAAACCCAGTGGCTTTTAAGGTAAGTATTACTTGGCAGGATAGAAAAATCACCAAACTGGAAAGGTTCGCCCGCGTTTGATTGGTTATCCTGGGTACCGGTATCGTCCGAGCGTTGGTCTGTCCACAAATCGCTGGTTTCGCCAACGTTGTTACCGCTGCGTAACGATTGGTAAATACCGTTTACGGCCAAAAGCACGTCGTTAGGGGTTTTATAACTTGCGCCAACCTCAATAGCATTAGGATTTTTTTCATTCAAAAAGTCTTTTTTGCATGAAGGGCTGATGGCCACAGCGGCTGCAAGGCAAGCCATGGCTATAAATTTCTTATTCATCATCTATATCTCTTTAAAAAATTTATTAAAAAGTAACGTTAACACCTAAGTTGTATGAGCGCACCAGCGGATAGGTACCATAATCGATACCAGGGGCAAGGTTGGCAGGCTGGGTGTTGTTGGTAGCAGCCCCCGAATAGTTGTAGTCAACATCAGGGTTGTACCCTTTGTATTTGGTGATGGTAAAGGCATTTACCACACTTGCAAATACACGTGCCCTGCTCAGGCCTAAAGTATTTTGCAAAATATTAGGCAGGGTGTACCCTAAAGTAAGGTTGTTACAACGCAGGTACGAACCACTTTGCAGGTAAAAGCTTGATAAACGGGTGCTGTTGCTTTGTGTACCGGCACGTGAAGCGCGGTAAAATGAACCGTCGCCCGGTTCAGCTTCATTACGGTAACGTTGTGCCACATTAGCATACTGGTTGCCCGAGCCTTCGCCGTTGTACAAATAGTAATCCTGGCCATCAAGAATCTGGTTACCGTACGAACCGCTGAAAGATGAGCTGAAATCAAAGTGCTTGTAAGTAGCGTTAAAACCAAAACCGTAGGTAAATTTGGCATAAGGCGAACCGATAATGGTTTTATCAGCATCGTTCACTTTACCATCACCGTTGGTATCAACAAACCACAGATCGCCCGGTTTGAGCGGGTTGCTTGATGAAGCCGACGGGGCAACTTTGCTGATGTTTTCAGGGGTTACCATGCCACCTACTTTAAAGCCATAAAACATACCGATAGGCTGGCCATTGGTAGTAATGCTGGTTAAGTACGAACGCTCGGCACCGTTTATGATAATGTTATTGGTGGCAGGCAAGTTCAAAACCTTGTTGCGGTTTAAATTGAAGTTACCGGTTGCACCCAAAGTGAAATCTTTGGTGGTGATAATCTTACCATCCAACTGGACATCGAAACCTGTGTTACGCACTTTTGCACCCTGAAGGTTGGTAAGGATTGTTGTGCTGCCTGATATTGCCGAAATTGGCTTATTGTACAATAAATCGCCCGAGTAGCTCAGGTAATAGTTGGCAATAATTTGTAAACGGCCGTTAAACAAGCCTACATCAGTACCAAAGTTGTATTGCGAAGTTGATTCCCAGCTTAAGGTATTATCCTGGATACCGCCCGGATAGGTTGCAGTAACAACACCGCCGTTTAACACAGCACCCACCGGCGAGGCCAAAGTTTGCGCAGTACGGTAATCGGGGATGTTATAGTTACCACTTTTACCCCAGCTTGCGCGGATTTTTACGGTTGACTGATCGCCAAGGAAATCGTGATAGAACGGCTCGCTCGACAGGTTCCAGCCGGCAGATACCGATGGGAAATAACCATATTTATTAGCCGGGCCAAAGCGTGAAGCACCATCGGCACGGAACGAACCGATTAAAAAGTACTTACCATCGTAGCTATAGCTTGCACGACCTAAGTATGACAGCAAAGTTAAGGCACTTTTTGAAGCCCCGTTAAGTGTAAAGAAAGCCGGATCGGCACCTTTGTTTGAAATTTCGGGGATGTTGTCATTCTGGAAGCCTGAAGCACGTACGCTGATATAATCGGTAGTGGTACGTTGCGCGGTATAACCTCCTAATAAATTTAAACGGTGTTTACCATATACTTTATCGTAGTTTAAGGTAAACTCGGCAAGCCTGTCGTTATAAATATTATCAGAAGCTGTTGCATTTGCAGCCAGGATTGATTGCTGCGAGCCCGGAGGGAATGCACCGCTACTTAAGGTAGTTGGGTAGTAATAATCATATTTTTCGGTGTAGGTTGAAGTACCTAAGTTTACCTTGAAATTTAAACCCGACAGGATGTTGTAAGTAACGTTTGCATTGTAGTTGCTGCGGTAGCCTTTGCGGTTAATTTTAACACGCTCGGCCAAAGCAACCGGGTTTTCAATGCCCTGGTAGCCATATTGGGTTGAGCCGGCAGCCTCAACGTTGGTTTGTAGTGAACCATCGGCGTTGTAGGCAGGCAGGTAAGGCATATAAATTAAGGCACCTAAAATAGGGCCGTGGTCAAAACGGCCTTCCTGTGTTTCCTGGTTGGTGTTTTGGGTGTAGGCAATGCTGGCACCAATATGCAATTTTTTGCTCACGTCGCCCTCCACATTGGTGCGGAAGTTGTAACGCTGCTGGCCTGTGGTAACAATAATACCGGCCTGGTTTTGGTACGAACCGCTTACATAATAACGCACACCATTACTACCGCCCGAAAACGACAAAGTGTGTTTTTGCATAAATGCATTGCGGTAAAGTTCATCCTGCCAATCGGTATTTACAGTTTGTTTTATTGGAGTTTGGGCAGCAAAATTGTACAATCCATCAGGAATGCTCACACTGCCCGAGTTACCTACGTTGGCAACACGGGTGGCATTGTTATCAGAGTACATGGCATCATTCCAGGTGTGCCCACCATTAACCCAAAGATCGTGGTAAGCGTTGTTACGACCGTCGATAACCAGCAAAGCAGCCTGATCGGCATTTAACAATTTTACCTTTTTGCCAAGCTGGTCGATACCGGTTTGTACGTCATATTCAAAACGGCCTTTACCTTCTTTACCTTTTTTGGTGGTGATCAATACTACACCGCCCGATGCACGTGAACCGTAAATGGCAGCCGAAGCAGCATCCTTCAAAATGTCGATGCTTTCGATATCATCAGGGTTGATAAAAATATTGTTGCCGGCTGGATAACCGTCAATTACATATAACGGATCAGAGTTGGCATTGAACGAGCCCACACCTCTAACCCTGATTTTTGGGCTGGTATATGGCGCACCGCTGGTTTGTGAAACCTGTACACCGGCTACTTTACCAACCAAAGCCTGGCCCAATGTAGGGGCAGCCAGATTTAAATCGCCCGATTTTACGCTGGCGATAGAGCCGGTAACATCGCTTTTACGGATGGTTTGGTAACCGATGGCTACAACCTCGTTAAGCATGTTTGCCTTGGGCTTCATTTTTATGTTAATGCTTGCCGAGCCGCCTACAGTTACTTCCTGCTGCTCATAACCTACAAAGTTAAAAACCAGTACAGCGCCTTCCTGAGCATTGATCACATATTTACCTGCAGTGTTGGTGGCAGTACCTTTATCGGTACCTTTTACGCGTACAGATACGCCCGGTAATGGAAGATTTGTTTCGTCGGTAACAGTACCAGTAACCTGTGCTATAGCAACATACGTTTTATTTTTTACCGTTGCGTTTGAGATAAAAGGTTTTAGCAAAACCATTGAAAATAAAACAGGAATTAAAAAAAACCTGCTCAAAAGATTTGGAATAATCTTTTTATTCATATTTTTAAAATTGATTGTTGAAAAAAACGACTTAAAGCCTTGGACCGCTTTTGAGTTATTTGACAATTAGCCCGGACCGGGTGAGTGTTAGCGCATTCACCGGTTCTTGATTTTATCGCCGAGTTCGATGTTAAGTTGTTGTTAATGTTACATAGGCGATTATTTTAAAGAATGAAAGAAAATATTAACGATTTAATAATTATTATTTCATTATCATTAAACAATATTAATAACCAGTTACTATTATTGTAATAATGACAGCAAAACTAAACCAGCCATCTTAAGGAAAGGATACTTAATTGTTAACTTTATATTAACAAAAAAGTAAAAATGCCCGCCCAAACGCGGGCATTTTTACTTTAGTCAAATCCTTTATGCTACCATGAAGTGCTTGTAAAGTTTACATTATTTCTGCGCGATGAGGTAACGGCTATGCCTTTTTCGTTACCATCTAAAAATGAAAAGCCTTCCAGTTCATCGGCCCTGTCAATACTATTAACCTCGCTGATAACTACCTGCTTGCCTGCCTCGATGGATTTTTTCAGATCGACATAAGTAAACCTCCATTGGCGGCCCTCCAATTTATTTTGGATCAATACCAAAACGCCTTTATCAGCCTTCCAGAATAGGTTTTGAACCCATGGCGTGCAGGTAAACTTTTTGTAAAGTACACCCGGCTCTTTAGTGCTTTTGGCTGTTGCGAGTTTTTCAGGATCGTATAAACGCACTTCGTTGCCATGGTCGCCATAGTCGGCGGTGGCTACGTACCACTTATTATTATATTTAACATATTCGGGGCGGGTACCTTGTATACAGGCGTCATCTTCAATGGTATTAATCAGGTTACCATCCAGTGTACCTGTTTTAAGTAAACCATTCCAGTTTACATTATAAATAACGGCGCGCCACTGCGTACCTGCGGCATTAAGGCGGATAGAGTTACCTATAAAAGTAGGTAAGCTGCCATTATAAGCTATACCTGTTGGGTGGTTAATTACATCCTGCCCATTTTGGGTTAGCTTATATTCTTTATGCTGATAAACCAGGCTGTCATGCTCCATCTTAAACTCGCGGATCATGCCCACTTCCCTGTCGCCATACAAAAAGATGCGGCCTTTTTGATACGAGATGCCCTGGCAGGCGCCTAACGAATCTACGGTAATGACCTTATCCAACTTTTGTTCAATTGTGCCTGTAGCTATGCTGCCCATACCCAAAGCAGCAGCTATTATAGTTAAAGTAAGTTTTTGCATTGCGGTTGATTTTTAACGTGGGTCAAGCGGTTCGTCATTATCAATTTGTTTGGCTTCTTCTACCGGGTAGTACTCAACTTCGGTTTCCGAGTTGCGCTTAGCCAGTTTATAAGGCACATAGTTCAGCTCTTTTTGGCAACGAATATCCATATTCATGATAAAATCCGTTTGTGATTTATCGGTAACTACAATCCCCGGCTTATCGGCAGGGAAGCCGTATTTATAAAGCAGCCTGGCACTGTTACGCATATTGGTAGTTGTATGGCGGGCATGTGGCTCAATAATCACCACATTTTCGGGAATGTGCAGCACGTTAACCAGGTATCGTTTCATTTCTGCTGCTTCGTTATTTTTTGTTTTGTAAGGATGTACATTACCGCCCGATACTATGATGAAGGGCGCTTTGCCGGCATTATACTCCTGCACAGCCAGTCGGCAGCGCAGCATACCTTCGCCGCTTAAAGGCGATGTAAGGTTATCCGGACCTGCGCCCGGCACCAGGATGTTTGAGTATGGATAGTTAGCCCACTTAATGGTTTTAACCCTATCGGCAGCTGGCTTGTTGGCTCCGGCTTCCATAGGTTCGTAATTTGCGGGATCCTGGCGTTCATTTATTTGCAGATACAAAAGCGCTGCCTGCATAGATGGTACGAAAAACAATTTGGTGCCTTTAACATCGCCGGCCAGCGTGGCGCTTGCATCATACATTAATGTATAATAAGCCCTTGCCTTAACGTTATAGCTGATAGAATCTATCTGCGGATAATTGGGCTTTTTACCCTCGGCATAAACAGCAATGGTGTAATTAATGCCTGCTGCATCCTGCTCCCAGGCTTTTACCAATAACACTGCCGGTGTAATATTTTTATATAAGCTGTAGCAGCCGGATGGAATTATCTTTGTTTTCATCAACCTGTCCAATGCGTTACCTGTTTTATACAATGCTGTTAAACGCGCACTAACAGCCGAAATCTCATCGGCAGATAGTTTTACAATACCGGTAAGGCATGAGGCATCTTTACAATCATTGAGGGATGCACTAATAGCGCTCAACTTTTTCTGAGTGATCTGCGCCAGTTCAGCATCGTTTTTTAACAGGTTACTTACCTCAGCATCCTGCTCAAACCGGCTAAGCAGGTAGTAGTTTTTAACTTTTACATAATCAACGGCCTGTGTTTTAGCAGGGGCCTTGCCCGGGGCCTGGGCAAACAAACAGTTACTGCTTAAACAAAGCAGCATGGGGAGGAGAATTTTCTTCATAGCTGTTTTTTCAAGGCGCAAAGAACGCCCTCAAAAGTAAACTCAACATTAACATCTGGTAACTTTCCAATTACAAAACAATACGTTTCTGTGAATTTAAAACGTTTTATCAACAAATGACGATAAAGATTTCGGATCTCGGATTTTCGATTTCGGATTTTGGGTCTGAACCGTGATTTGGGGGATTAAGGGATTTTGTCTGAATCAGAATTTACAGAATTATAGGATTTTCAGAATTCTTGTGTTATAATTTAATTCCGCTAATTCTCAAATTCTGTAAATTCTGATTCAGACAATCCCACTCCAAATTTGAATATTTGTAAATATGGAAAACGCCGCTTTATTAAAAGCTATTATTCAAAACGCTATCGATGGCATCATCACCATTGATGAACGCGGACGCATAGAAACTATCAATCCATCAGCCTGTAAGCTGTTTCAATATACACCCGAAGAAGTGATCGGCAAAAATATAACCATCCTGATGCCTCCGCCCTACAAAGCAGAGCACGATCAATACATCAACAGGTACCAGCAAACCAAAAATCCTCATATTATAGGCATTGGACGCGAAGTTACCGGCTTGCGCAAGGATGGCAGCACTTTCCCGTTCAGGTTGGCCGTAAGTGAAGTTAAGTTTTTGGGCAGAGACGTGTACGCCGGCTTTATTCACGATCTGAGCCGCGAAAAAGAAGCAGAAGAGCAGCTTAAGGAATACGCATCGCACCTGGAAGAATTGGTGGAAGAACGTACCCTCTCCCTGAAACAATCTGTACTTGAACTGCAAAAGGCTAAGGAGGAAGTAAGCCAATCGTTAGAAAAAGAGAAAGAACTGGGGCAACTGAAAAGCCGGTTTGTATCTATGGCATCGCACGAATTCCGCACACCTTTAAGCGCTGTGCAGCTTTCGGCCTCGCTTATTGATAAGTACGCCGAACCTTTTCAAAGTACCAGCATCAGCAAGCACGTAGGTAAAATTAAAAACGCCGTGGGTAACCTCACCACCATCCTCAACGATTTCCTTTCGCTCGAAAAACTGGAGGCGGGCAGGGTGGAGCTGTCATACTCTACTTTTGATATTGTAAAAATGGGTGAAGAAATTACCGAGGAAATGCAATTGATGGCCAAGCAAAATCAAAACATCATTTACCAGCATACAGGTACCACCAGCATGGTAACACTTGATGCCAACCTGCTTAAAAATTGCATTATTAACCTGATAGCCAACGCCATCAAATATTCGGGGGAGGATAGTTTTATCGAATTTAATACCGAACTGAATAAACAGGCCTGTATTGTTACCGTAAAAGATAACGGCATCGGCATTCCCAAAAGTGACCAGAAGCATTTGTTCGAGGCTTTTTTTAGGGCAAATAATACCGGTAATATTCCGGGTACCGGTCTTGGTCTTAATATCGTAACCCGCTATGCCGCATTGATGAACGGCAAGGTTGGCTTTGAAAGCGAGGTTAATGAGGGTGCTACATTTACCATTTCATTCCCAGTACAATGAGCCAAAAGATCTTGATTATTGAAGATAATAACGATATCCGCGAAAATGTGGTTGAGATTCTGGAGCTGGCCGGCTACACTGTTTTTGATGCCGATAATGGTAAAACCGGCGTTGAACTGGCCCTCAAAAATCTGCCCGATGTAATTCTCTGTGATATCATGATGCCCGAGCTTGATGGTTACGGCGTATTATACATGCTGAACAAAAACCCCGAAACCGCCGCCATCCCTTTTATATTTTTAACTGCCAAAGCCGAGCGGATTGACCAGCGCAAAGGCATGGAAATGGGTGCCGACGATTACCTCACCAAGCCTTTTGATGATATAGAACTGCTTAACGCTATTGAAAGCAGGCTAAAAAAAAAGGTAGCTCAACAAAATTTCTACAGCCAGTCGTTAGATAGCCTGAACACACTGATCTCTAAAAACAATGGTTTTGCCGAGCTTAAACGCATCATCAGCGAACGAAAAGCCCGGCAGTTTAAAAAAGACCAGGTTATTTATTACGAGGGCGATAAAGGCAACGGCATTTATTTGGTACTACAGGGGCGTGTAAAAACCATAAAAATGGCCGACGACGGTCGCGAACTGATGACGGGTATTTATGCCGAAGAGGATTATATCGGCACCACAGCCATGCTGGCCAACGAAGCCTACAGCGATACCGCATCTGCCCTGGAATACAGCCAGCTTTGCCTCATTCCAAAAGATCAGCTTGATGAGCTGCTTAATTTATATCCGGAAGTAGCCCGCGAGTTTATTAAATTGCTCTCCAATCATATCCGCGAAAAGGAGGAGCAGCTATTACAGCTGGCTTATAACTCGGTACGCAAACGTTTGGCCGATACCCTGATACGTCTCCACAAGCAGCAGGGCGAACACTTCAAAATCTCTCGCGAAGATTTGGCGGCTATGGCAGGCATGGCAACCGAAACGGTAAGCCGTACCCTGTCGGATTTTAAGGATGAAGGCCTTTTAGAGAAAAAAGGAAGTAATATCAATATCCTCGCGCCAGATCGTTTAGCAAAAATGAAAAACTGACGGCAGTCACTTTTTGGCGTGATGTTGCTCATTCATTAACCGCGCGCATGGTTATAGCTTTGCCCATGGTAAAACAAGTAAGGGATGAAAGCGATAGCCTACAGTATTAAACCTTTTGAAAAAGAATTTTTGGCTATTGCCAACCGCAAAAAACACGAGATTACGCTGATCTCGAACGCGCTTGATATAGAAACGGCAATGTTTGCAGATGGGAAGGATGCCGCAATTGTTTTTACAGGCGATGATTTGTCGGCCCCGGTTATCGAAAAGCTGGCGGATTTGGGAATCAGGTATATCGTTACCCGATCATTAGATACAGACCATATAGATAAGACCGCAGCTGCCCGGTTTGGCATTAAACTGGCCAACATCCCCTCGCATCCACCGCTCCATGTAACATTAACAAGCGACATCCTGCAGGAAACTGCCAGCCAAACCATCCGCAACCTCGATTTATGGCAAATGAACAAATGCGTAGGCAAAGCCTGTGTTTGTGCCGGCGGGTGTAAAGCCGTGGTTTTGGATTTAGAAGCAGCAAAATAGGGCACAGCTTTTTTGCATGCGGAGTCGCTAAACTTTCCCGGCGTCTTCGTATCCTCGTATGGCTTTTATAACTGAATGAAAGATGTATTTAAAACATAAAAATGAAACTATATAATATCAGCCTCACATAGATTTAGCACTTAGCATGTTGGGTATCGGAACAAATTTGGTATTTGGTTTTTAATTTTATCCCGCTGTTTCCATAAACTTTGCGCCAACCTTACTTGCCTGCTTAAGTAAAAAGCCCGGAGCAAGCCTGCTCATTATTTTCATTACACGGGCTAAGCCGGGATAAATCTCTAACTTGTCCTTACCCAAACCTGCAATTGCCATATCAATCAGCTTGCCCGGATCCATCATCAGGTTTGCGTTAATGCCATCCATATCCATAAACTGATCGTTTAACGGTGTACTTGATCCCGGGGCTATCAGCTCAAAAACTTTAACCCGGCTGTTTTTTAACTGCACCCTTAATGATTTGGTGTATGATCGTAAACCTGATTTGGTGGCTCCATAAATTGGCGAAACCGGGAACGGCATCAAAGCTATGCCCGATGTTACATTCATAATAGCAGCTTCGTTTTGTTGTTTTAACAAGGGCAAAAACTGTTGCACCATACGCATAGGCCCCATTAAATTAATCTCAACCTCGCGGGTAAGATCGCGCAAGCCGGTTGATGCATCATTAAGGCTGATTGCCCGCATTTCGCCTGCATTATTGATCAGGACATTAAGCGAGGGGAACTGAGCGCTTACTTGTTTATAAAGTTGTTCGATAGCCCCGGCATCACTTACATCGCTTTTAAAAGTGTGCACGCCGGGCAGTTTTTTATTTATTTCATCAAGTTTTGCCTGGTTACGGCCTGTTATGATTATGGTATTGCCTAAAGCCAATAATTTGGATGCAAATTCAAGGCCGAAGCCGCTTGTGCCTCCGGTTATAAGGATAGTGTTGTTGTTGAGTTTCATTATTGATATTTTATTTGATAAAGGTAGGGTGGGTGGTAAATCAACGTTTACCGATTTCAATCCATTGTTTATCAAATTCAAATAACGGATACTGAACGGTGGGTGATTATACTGGTGTTTGTGGTTTTAACTGCTTGTATTTTAGTGTAATGGGTGGTGAGTATATGACTCACCGCTGACCAGGCTGTTTACCTGTTTCGTTTTTAATCGATAGCTTTGTTAGCATTAATGGAAATTAGCGTATGAAAACTGTAACTGTAGAAGACTTTTATAAAAATGCCGCCGCTTTTGCAAATAGTACGGTCGAATCGTTATTGCCTGCCGGAATTAATAAGGAGATAGGGCACTTTAACGTATTTAATGTTAAAGAAATTTTTGAGCGGATAAAAAAGGAGCCCGGACATGTACCCTATAATCGCCGTTTATACTATAAAATAAACCTGGTACAGGGGCACAATATTGCCGAATACGCTGATAAAGTGATCCATATCGAAAAAAATGCACTGGTATTTGGCACGCCAAAAATTCCGTACAGTTGGCAACCGCAGGATCTGAATCAATCCGGCCATTTTTGCATTTTTACTGATGAGTTTCTGGTGCAATCAAAAAGCGGCGTGGTGTTGGATGCATTGCCGATATTTAGTCCCGGAGGTTGCCCCGTGTTTTTGCTTAGTGATGAGCAGGCTGATGAAATAGCTGCCATCTTTTTAAAAATGCAGCAGGAAATAGCTTCAGATTACCTGTATAAATACGATCTGATCAGGAACTATGTGCTCGAGCTGATTCATTACGGGCAAAAGCTACAGCCGCTAACCACCTATAACAACTCGCACAATGCTTCAGCAAGAGTATCATCATTGTTTATCGAGCTACTGGAGAGACAGTTCCCGATAGCCTCGCCCGATCAAAAGATTGCCCTGCGTACCGCTAAAGATTATGCCGACAGGCTGGCCGTACACAGCAACCATCTCAATAAAGTTTTAAAAGAAAGTACTGGCAAAACCACAACCGAGCATATTGCCGCCCGCCTCATCCAGGAGGCCCGTATATTACTGCGGCAAACCGATTGGAATATCTCGGAAATAGCATATAGTCTGGGTTTTGAGCAGCTCTCGCATTTTTCAAACTTTTTTAAAAAGCAAACGGCATTATCGCCGGTAGAGGTGAGGAATTTGGCGGGGTGAGGTGATGATCTTTTGTTAAAATTTGTATATTTACTATATGACTACGTTAACATTACAGGTTCCGGATAGCCTTGGAGAACAGCAATACGATACCATAAGATTTATTGCGGCCAAATTATACGAGTCGGGTAAATTATCGCTTGGCCAGGCTGCGGAAATGGCGGGTTTGTCTAAACGCACGTTCGCTGATTTACTATCGGATTATGGTGTATCGCTTTTGAATTATCAGGTGTCTGAAATGTTAAGTGATGCAGAAAATATATGAGGTTGTAATAGCCGACACCACCTGTTTTATTTTGCTGGATAAAATTGGTGAGTTAGAACTTTTGAAGTCACTTTTCGGCAACGTACTCACAACGCAAATAATAGCAGATGAATTTGGAAGCCCTCTGCCGGATTGGATTATTGTAAAGGAAGTTGAAAATCTATATTTTCAGGCAAGTTTGGATATTGATAAAGGCGAGGCAAGTGCTATAGCCTTAGCAATAGAATCGCCGCCCTCATTAATAGTATTGGATGATGATAAGGCCAGAAAGAAAGCAAGAAAGTTAAATTTAAACGTAACGGGCACATTGGGACTTTTGGTAAAAGCAAAAAAGAAAGGGATTATTCCGGATGTAAAATCAATATTAGATAAAATTCAGAACACCAATTTTCATTACTCGTTGGCTATAGTTGACGAAATTATGAGGCTTGCTAATGAGTAGGATGATTTCTCTTTTCACACCTCCGTATCCAACGTCAACCCAAACAACCCCTCATAGTTCAATATATTTATCTTCTTTCCGTTGGTACTGATCAATTTTTCCTGTATTAATTCATTCACCACCCTGAATACGGTTTCGTAAGTGGCACCGGCGTATGAGGCCAGATCCTGGCGGGTAAGTTCAACATTGATATGACCTTCCGGGTTGATGCCAAATTGCTCGTTTAATGATATAAGGGCCTGAGCTACACGGCCTTTCACCGGCATGTGGGCAAGGTTACGCATTTTGCGCTCGGCTTCCTGTAGTTCATCGGCAAAAAACAGCATTAACTCGTAAGTAAACTGTGGATTTACTTTTAAGGTAGCTTCAAAAAAAGCCATGTCGATGTAGCAGATAATGCCCGGCTCGAGCGCAGTAGCCGAGATAGGGTAGTGGGTAGCATGTTTGCCCAGCACGCGATGACCAAAAATGGCACCCTTATTAGCAAAGCGGATAATGAGTTCTTTATCAGTCCCCCATTTTTTATGCACCTTTACGTTGCCTTCGTAAACAAAGTAAATTCCTGATACCGGATCACCTTCGCTGAAAATAACCTGCCCCTTCTTTACCGCAAAGTTTTTTTTATTGGCTGCTATCGCCGGAATCCACTCTTTAATGCAGCTTTTACATAAAAAACACGTATTGTTATCGCACTGGATGTTTTTCTTCATTAAAATTACCCGTAATTGTCAACTTTTAATGTAAAAGTATTAATCAGTATTGTAATTTTTATAATTTTTTACTGTTTGTTGTGTGATTTTTTTTCTTGTAGTTGATTATTTGTGGTTTAATTTAAAATAGTTTGATTTTTGATCGATTTAATAGCGTTAAATTTGTGTCTTTTTTTATTTGTAGTGATTTTCTGTGTTTAATTTGCGTTTTATTGAGTTTTTTAGGAGTTTTAGTGGTCGCCGGGGTTTATATCATGCCGTTTTTAACCGCAAACATCACCAATCCGGCAGTATTTCGCACACCAACCTTGTCAATAAGCCGCTGCCTGATGCCCTCAACAGATCGCGGACTGAGAAAAAGTTGTTGTCCCATTTCAGCTGCTGTTTTTTCGGCACATATCAGTTTTAAAACATCCTGCTCACGTTCGGTAAGCTGCACGCCTTCGTTAAACGATGGTTTGATGTTACCTTTTATTACCAGCTTTTTAAGGAGTGCATTACTCACCACATTATTAAAATAATAGCCGGTTTCGTGCACCGAGTATACCGCCCGCCTAATCTCGTCGGCATCGGCATTTTTTAGCAGGTAGCCGTTGGCGCCAATTTCCATCAGGTGTATCACAAACTTTTCATCATCGTACATGGTTACCACTACAATTTTTATATCGGGATATTTCTTTTTAATGAGTTTGGTTGCTTCCATGCCATCCAAAACGGGCATCTTGAGGTCCATAATAATTACATCAGGGCGGTTGTTTTCAATGCCTTTCAGCAGGTCTTCGCCGTCGCCGGCCTCCAGTATTACTTCAAGGTTGTCGTCGGTTGCAAGGCCTACCTTCAGGCCATCTCTAAAAATGGTATAGTCGTCGGCTATGGCTATTTTGATGTTTTTCATCGCCTTAAATATTGAATGGTAAATGTTTTAATATTATGCAGGGATACTCATGTCAACGTAATATCCGTCTTCTTTTTTTGAAAAACTGAGTTCGCCCTTTAACAATATAATGCGGGTTTGTATGGCTTTTAAACCCATCCCGTTTTTGTTAAACTTAAAAGCTTCGTATTCTTCATGGGCAAGGCCTTTGCCATCATGAAAAATACTAATGTTTAGCATGCCATCGCCATACACTGATGTAATATTGATATTTTTAGGTACAGCGTGTTTAATAATATTGTTCATCAGTTCCTGCACCATGCGGTAAATGCTCATGTCGTTTTCGGCATTTAGCGGGGCGTACGCACCATCCAGGTAAGTGGTGATCTTGATTACATCGTGCAGCGCTATTTTTTCGGCAAAGTGCCTTATGGCTTCATTTAAACCAAACTCCTTCAAAATACTCGAGTGCAGGTTGTGCGAAATGCCGCGCACCTGTTTAATGGCACCGTCAAGCAGTTCCTGGCCTTTTTCGTACCGGGGGGCGTTATTTTTATCGGCGGTAATTTTAACGCCCTGAAAGTGCAGTTTAGCCGATGATAGTATAGCACCTACCTCGTCGTGCAGCTCTTCGGCAATGCGATGGCGCTCGGTTTCTTCGCTTCGTACGGCGGCCTCAATTAATTGGTTTTGCTGGGTTTGATGCAGCTTTTGTATGTTTTTATGATACTGGTATTTTTTGCGCTGAAAGAAGATAAAAATAAGCAATATACTTGCGAATAACGAAAGCATAACTGCTATCCCCATAAAAAGCAGGAGCTTAATATCATCGTTCGTTTGATTCATAAAGGCCTTTTGCTATAAATATACATAAAATGGTATATGTAAAATTGTGGATGTTCCACAGGCTTATGGCAAAATTATGAAGGCGCAGGGTTAACTGGTTGTAAAGCAAAAAGATAAAAAAGTTTACCGTATAATAAATACCTATACCGGTAACTATCCAAAAGTCGGGCTGTTTTTTGCCGGGTTCCTCATCTTCGGTTATTTTAAACAGGTAATACTGCATGCAGTAAAACATCATAATTACCGCTTCGAACGAGAGCAGGCGACTGCTTAGGTGTCCGTAATCAAAAAAGTTTTGATAAAAACTGAAATTGATCAATACCAGTGCTAAAAATACAAAAGGAACTACCCGTTTGGTCCGCGATAAAAATGGTTGGTTTAGCCTGATGAAAAATGAACTGAACAGTAAAAGCCTGATAACCGAATGTAAGTTATATAAATAATTGTTGGTGTTATAGGGGGGCGGCAACACCAGTTTTAATTTCCATACGGTATCAATTATGGTGTTGATTATTAATGCTACCCATATATATGCCACTACCGGTTTGCTGAAAACCGGCTGTTTTTTCTTGAAAAACAAAATGGCCAAAGGAATGAGCAAAGCCCAAACCTCCGACCAGTCAGCTATACTTTTTATTAATTCAACCACGTTAAACTGTGTCTTCTAATACTATGGCAATTTTGCCGGAGGCGACGGGTTTGAATCGATATCGCCGTTACCCGTATCGGCATCGCGGTAATCAATAGGCATATCATTTTTTACCAGGCCTATGGCGTATACAACATGTTGGTTTGAAGCCATTATTTTAGGCGTAAATGTAAGATAGTCATAATCGCGTTTTTTGCCGCTATCCGTTGATATGATCGCTATGATGGCTTTTTTGGTAAGGTAAGTGTTACCTAAAACTGCTTTACCGGTAAGGCATATCGTAGTGTCTTTCGCAATACCCAGGGTATCAGGGTGCAGGGCATTAAGATAATTGCCTGCAGTATCAATTACATAAGACACCAGTTGATAAGGATGTTTTGGATCATCAGCATTGGGCGTGTAAAACTGGAAAATAAAATTGTCGGTTTTCGCCGAGTCGAGCCAGTGGTTAACCTGGGCGGCGGTGTATTTTACCTGTGCAAATTTGGTAGCCTGCTTGCATGATGTCATAAACAGTAATGAGCCGGCTATAACGGCAAGGTAAAATAGCTTGATAAAACGAGGGTCGTGTTTTTTCATGATATAATTAGGTTTTATTGTTTAAGAAAGGTAGAGATATTATTTCGATAATGGCAAATAATGATAAATAGTGATACATTGTTAATTATTGCTCATTAGTTTATTCGTGTTCTTCTGCTCTTTTTTTCTGGTAGTAGAAAGCAGGTGTGTATTTTTTGGATAATGGTAAAGTTAGCTTTGTT
Source organism: Mucilaginibacter celer (assembly GCF_003576455.2). Classification (NCBI taxonomy): domain Bacteria; kingdom Pseudomonadati; phylum Bacteroidota; class Sphingobacteriia; order Sphingobacteriales; family Sphingobacteriaceae; genus Mucilaginibacter; species Mucilaginibacter celer. The sequence continues at coordinate 4,024,325 of NZ_CP032869.1, read as the reverse complement.
TTATAAGGCGCTGCGGCGTATAAATACCTATATTTTATATAACGTATTTGTACGTTGTTTTTGATAGTAGGAGTTGAGATATCAATTAATATGTTGTTATATGTAGCGATTTACTTTTTGTAAAATTATAATCCATGCAGATAATTTCTCCAATCGGCCAGCAACCGGGCTGGGGTGATTTTAAGAGCTGTTAGTATTTCGCTATTTTGGGTGTAGGATAACAGAGCTTTTAGTTTTGCACGACCATATTTATAATTAATGTATTGAACAACACTTCCCGAGATACTGTACCTCAAATTAATAAGTCCGAAATTTGACAGAGCGTCCAGATTTTTGGGTAGCTTATTTTGTGCTATGGCCGCTTTGATATCTTTTATATCGGCGGCATCCAATTGGCCCGAAGCATAATAGGCCAGGCCTTCTGTAAACCAGTCTATTTTCATGTGTTCAAGGTCGGTTTGCGGGTTTAGCTGGCCATGGTATACATGTACCAGCTCGTGGGTTATCAGCTTTTGTGTTTTAACTCTGTCGGCATAATCGGTATACCTCGAATCGCAGGGTTCTTTATCCCAGGTTTTGGGCGAGATGATATTGATGCTGCGGCCACCGCCAACGGCCACCAGCCAGCATTCTGATTTATAATCGGGCTGATGAGTTGTTTGCCGCCGCGCGAGATCAAAAGCGGCCCTGTCAGGAAAAAAGGAAACGTTAAAGTGTTTTTGATAGTTGCCGCAAAAAAAATGTATTAACCTTTTTTACGCCGGTATTAATCAGGTTTAAGTACTGTTGTTTGTCGGGCTCGTCAAACGCGGTGTAACGGAGGGTATATTGCAGGTGCTTTTCAATTTTCCATTCGGGCACATTTGGCTTTAATGCAAGCAGGCCCGAAAGGCAAAGTATAACAAACAGTTTGTTTAAAATATGGAGGCTCATGCGTAGCTATAGGGTTTCGGCTTTAAATATTGGCTAAGCTAAGCAGGCAGATGTTAATATTCAACTCTTCCGATGATATATTATTGTTATTTAAAGCGTGAAGGGGCGCCGCTTCGGTGGGCGGACTTCAACAAAAAAGCCTCCCCGTAAAACGGAAAGGCTTTTGAGCGAAAGACGAGATTCGAACTCGCGACCCCGACCTTGGCAAGGTCGTGCTCTACCAACTGAGCTACTTTCGCAGTAGTAATGATACATTGTGTATCATTTTTTGGTGGTGCAAAGATATAAAATCCCGGCTATTTAAAAGTGTGTTAACAAAAAATACACATGGTAATTATTTAAGGCCGTGATTTTCAGTTGGAAAATTTTACAATTTATTACCTGTTCAATCAATTATGCCCCTGCCTTTTTACGTAACCTTACCAAGCCGTTGGCTGTTGTGGCATAAATAGTGCCCTTCGAATCCTGCATCAACTGGTGAATTTTAAAGCCCGGCAGCGGCGAGTTGTTGTTATGATAGTTTTCCCAGTTATCGGTTAAATTAAACCTTACCAGGCCCGACTGATCGGTGCCAAGCCATAAAACATGCTCAAACTTATCATACAACATGCAATTAACCTTGTTTGAAGGCATGCCCGAATTAACATCATTATAATGCAGCCATTTTCCGCGCGAAGTTATTACGGCTATACCTTCTTTATCTGTTTCGGTACCGGGCTGGTTGCAATCCTGTAATGAGAAATACACATTGCCTGCCTCATCTTCAACAGCACCTGTTATGCAGGTGTTTTTCAGCGGTGTGTTTAAGGTGTTGTATGAGGTTATAATGGTACCATCAATCATAATAGTTCCTTTGGATGTACCTATCCAAAGGCGTTTGTATTTATCAACATAGGCAAAAACAACATTGCTTGAAGGTAACTCCGGCATCGATTTTTTGTTGATCACCACCACCTTGTCCTTACGTTTTACTACAAGGCCGTTTTGGGTAGCAAAAAGCAGTTCGCCATTCCGGCTGTTCAGGATCTGGGTTACCCCGCGCGATAAAAACTGCTTAAAATCAAATAGCTGCCAGCCGCTTTGGTTGTACAGGTATACCTGGTTATTGGCGTATACCCATTTATTGTTGTCCTTATCAATCAAAACCTCTTTAATAGCCGCATCGCTGGCAAAGGGCGAGTTATATTCAGTAACAGGGATAAAGGTGGTGCCTTCAAAGCGAGTCATCCCTTTGGTTGTAGCATACCACAACATGTCCGATTGATCGATAGCGCAGGATTGACTGATGTTATCGGGTAGGGGCGAGTTATACTTAGTCCAGGTAGTGAATTCGTAATTTTTTAACGAAAGGTTGGCATATCCGTTTTTATTGTAAATCACCGGGTCGCCGGGAGGGGCTTGTTCGCTCAGATCCATCCTGGCCATCTGGCCATAGATCCCCCCGCTGATAAAGCGGAAGATTACGTTTACAGACGATGCTACCGGTTTTCCATTAACTATGGCCGGTTTCCAGGGGCAGCCGTTAAGATAGGTGATCAGCTCGGCAGTGAGGGGGCTTTTGGTTGCGTCGTTATGGCTAAGTACACAGGCAAAGCCCTTTTCGTCAACATACACCTGGAAGGTTATTGAGCCCTGGGCATCCCTGAGCATGTAGCGCGTATTGATCCTCGCGGCCACAAAATCAAGCGTGAGCTGATCGCAATAGGCCCTCGGATCGCCGCACTCAACGCAGAATTGGGCTGATTGACAGTAATCTATTTTTTGAAGAAACAGACTTTGCGCCGAAAGCATCGACGGTAAAAAGCAGAAAAACAGGCCTGTAAGTAACAGCCTGCGCGTTTTAGTGTTAAAAAAAGAAGCCAGCATTACGCTTATAAATAAAAGAAAGCAAACGCGAAACAACAAATGAATGATAGTTAAATTATGTTAAACAAAGTTAGGGATAATAAATGAGGATAAGGTGAAGTGAAAATAATGGTGTTTGGATTGTTGCAGTACCTGTTTAATATTTTGTTTTTATAGATATAGTATACTTGTTTCTGCCCTGTTTTAATGAGCTCTCCCCATTCGTGTAATTTTTTCTTTACTTTTACCCCCGGTTCCGGTTTGCAGATCAGATCCACTTTTTTTAATTGACTTGACACCTTGAATATTCAGGAGCTTGTACATCTTATTCAGTTTAATGATGATGAGGCTGCGTTTAACCGGCTTTACCGCCTGCAGGTAAACAAGCTGTACCAGTTTGCGTACTCATTTTTAGGTGATAAAGAACCCGCCGAAGAAATTGTTAATGACCTTTTCCTGAAAATCTGGCTCAACCGCTCTTCGTTGGATAGCATTCGCAACATGCCGGTTTATATGTATATCACCGTAAAAAATGCCTGTTTAAATTACCTGCGCGGTACCTCAACAAAACAATCAAAAGAAGCCAATATTGCCGAAGCTTATTATTTTCACCTCTCGGTTGATCCTGCGCAGTTACTTATTGGTAAAGAATTGCAGTCGGAAATTTTAATGGCTGTTGATAGCCTGCCTCCCCGTTGTAAACTTATTTTTAAAATGGTGAAGCAGGATGGCTTATCGTGCAGGGAGGTTGCCGATATTCTTAATCTCTCTCATAAAACGGTTTTCGCGCAGTTGGTTATTGCTTTAAAAAAACTGGAAGAGGTTATAAAGTAGGTCCCTACTTTATAATAATATCCATGCAAATTCAATATTTAATGTTCAATTTGCATGGTAAATCTCCGCTTTATATAATTCGCATCCCACTGAAAGTATTGAGAGACCCTAAAAAATGGTTATAAACTTTTTTTAATTTTTCTTTAGGAATATCCCTACCCTCATGTGTCCTTACAACAGAACCACTGAACTATATGGGAAAATCGAGGTTTATTGAACTGATGGCTAAAAAAATGGATGGTTCGGCTACTGAGGCCGAGCTTACCGAATTGCAGTTTTTTTTAGATCAACATCAGGCCAATAAAAAAATTGAAGCATTAACCAATGCGCTTACCGGTACACTTAAAAATGATAAAGAGGGTTTATCAGAAACAACAATAAATAATAGCCTTAGCGATTTATGGGTAAAGATTAAAAGCCATAAACCATCCGAAACTTTGTCTCAGTATAATAATGTTAAACCCGTTAACTACTTTAAGTGGATTGGCTGGGCCGCTGCTATTGCTGTTTTCGTAATAGGCAGCTTGTGGTTTTATAACCGGCGTACTATTGAGCAGGAAGCCGAAGTTGTAGTTATTAAAAAAGTTGATGTGCCCTACGGCAGCCTGGCGCAGGTTTCACTGCCCGATGGTACCACCGTAAAATTAAACGCAGGCAGTCATTTCACTTATCCATCGGCCTTTGTGGGGTCGCAGCGCGAGGTTACGCTGGAAGGCGAAGGTTTTTTTGAGGTAACAAAAAATGCTAAAAAACCTTTTTTGGTGCATACCGAAGGTTTTACGGTAAGAGTTTTAGGTACTATTTTTAATGTGAAAGCCTACCGTGGCGATAAATCAAACGAAACTACGCTATTAAAAGGTAAGGTACAGGTTGAGTTAAAGGATGACCCGGAAAAGAAAGTGATCTTATCCCCTCATGAAAAACTAACCATCAATACCCGCCAATATACCGGCAGGCAACAAACAGCTGCCATAACAGCTAAGGTAAAATACGAAGTTTCAACGTTGCCTTTAAGCACAGGTAATACCTACGCGGAAAATGCCTGGACCGAGAACAAGATTATGTTTGCCAATAACGATTTTGAAGATGTGGCCCTGCAAATGGAGCGTAAATACAACGTGCATATGGTATTTACCGATGAAAAGCTGAAGAAGGAGCAGATAAGCGGCGTACTCGAAAACGAAAGTCTGGATACAGCGCTGAATTATTTAAAACAGATAGTTGCCCTGCAAACCAAAACGGAGGGCAATACCGTTTACCTGGCTTATAAAACAAAGAGATAATAAACTAACAATACTAACTTAAACAAAACGCATGAGAGAAAACATTTACTTATCAGATTCCTGAAAAATCCAGTAAATAAATTAGGGAAGAGGTGCAACTCTTCCCCGCAAAAATCTGGGATTTATCATTGTGAGTAAGCGAGTTGGAACCGAGCTTACTCTATCCATTAATTTTCAAAACAAATGTAATGAAAAAAACAAGAAGGGCATTTGCCATTCCGGGTGCCCCCGTATGCCTTAAAGTTATCTTGCTAATGAAAGCAGTTTTCTTTGTGATATTGGCTACCTGTATGCAGGCTTCTGCAAGTGTGTACTCGCAACAAAAGTTCACCCTTAGCCTGAAGCAAACAGAGGTAAGTACTATCCTCTCAAAAATTCAAAAACAAAGCGATTACCGCTTTTTTTACAACTACTCGGCCATTAAAAGGCTGGGCAAGGTTGATCTGGATGTAAAAGACGCATCCATCAGCGAAGTACTGAACTCGCTTATCGACGACAAACTCCCCTATAAAATAGCTGATGATCATGTGGTTATCATTTTAACCCCCGAGGCAGGCAACAACCCTGTTATAGTAAAAGGTAAAGTTACCGATGCCAAGGGGGAACCACTGATTGGCGTAAACATCAGGGTGCAGGGAACTAACCAGGGCACCACTACCGATATTAACGGTAACTTCAACATCAACGTGGCTGATAAAGCCGTACTGGAGATCAGCTACATAGGCTACGAAAAAAAAACGGTAGTTGTTGATGGGGCGCAATCATTAAACATAATCCTGACGGCTTTGCCATCTGCTTTAACCGAGGTAGTGGTTGTAGGTTACGGTACAACTAAAAAAATAGATGTTACCGGTGCTGTAGCCAGTGTAAAAGGCAGCGATATTCAAAATCTTCCAGTTGCATCGGCAACGCAGGCTTTGGATGGCCGTGCGGCAGGTGTTAACATAGTACGTAACGATGGCTCGCCGGGTGCTGCGTCAAGTATCCGTATTCGCGGTACCGGTACGCTTAACGATGCCAACCCGCTTATTGTTGTTGATGGTGTACCAACCAGTAACCCCGACGCTTTGAGCGACATCAACCCTAATGATATTGCTTCGGTTGATATATTAAAGGATGCATCTGCGGCAGCTATTTACGGTACCCGTGCTGCCAATGGCGTTGTATTGGTAACTACTAAAAAAGGTACTTACAATCAAAAGTTATCTACCAATATTAATTTTTATGACGGCTTTACCAATACAACCAAATATCTGAACCTGTTAACCGCACCCCAACTTTACCAGTTAAAAAGGGAACGTTATACTAATGACGGTGTTGCTATTGATGCGCCATGGAATGACAGTTACTATGCCACTCAGCGTACCGATTGGCAACGTGCTATCATGAAAACCGGTCACGTTATTAATGGCGACGTTAATTTAACCGGAGGTAATGATGTATCAACCTATTATTGGTCAACCTCGGCTTATAATGAGGACGGTATAATTGATAAAACTAACTTTAAGCGTTTCAGCACACGTTTTAACTCAGAGCATAAGGTAACCGAATGGTTAAAACTGGGCGAAAATATCCAGTTAAACTATGCCAATAACGTGGGCTTTGATAACAATAACTCGCAAACCGGTCTTATTTTTTCGGCGTTGCGCTTTAACCCGGCTATTCCGTTAGTTAATCCTGATGGTACCTTTGGTTCGTCAAAAGCTTTTGCCAACCAGTTAGGTGATATCAACAGTCCTTATTTTACCATACAGCAAGCCGATAGGTTTAACAAAAAGTACCGCGCTTTGGCCAATGCCTTTGCCGAAATTTCTTTTTTGAAAGAGCTGAAACTACGTGTTAACTACGCTTATGATGGTACTTTGAACCGTACCTACAACTTTAGCCTTGCCGATATTACCCAGGCCAGGCAAAACCCAAGCTCGCAACTAACACAAACCGAGGGCGAAATTTCATCACAATTGATAGAGTCATTCCTTACTTATGATAAGGTATTTGGTAAAAGCCACATCACGTTTACAGGTGGTTACTCTTATCAAAACTTTAAAGCTTATGGCTTTAGCGCGTGGCGAATAGGATACGATGATACTTCGATAGATCAGCGTGTGCTTGCTACAGGTAACAGCCAGTTCAACACCAGTGCCCGTATCGAACCATCATCGCTGCAATCAGGTTTTGGCAGGTTCTTTTATGATTATGACGGCCGTTTCCTGGCAACGTTAACGTTCAGGGCTGATGGGTCTTCAAATTTTGCACCATCAAAAAGGTGGGGTTATTTTCCGGCATTCTCTTTAGGCTGGAGGTTATCTAACGAGCAGTTTATTAAAAATATAACCTGGATCAGTAACCTGAAGCTATCGGGCGGTTACGGCGAGCTGGGTAACCAGAACATCGGTCCGTTTCAATATAACAGCTTGATCAGGCTTGGCAGCACTTACGAAAATAACGGTTATACCTTTGGCGGCGTTGGCTATACCGGCGCAGCTGTTTATAGCCTTGCCAACCCGGATATTGCCTGGGAACGTACAGCCATGACCAACATTAGTTTAGATGCAGGCTTTTTGAATAACCGGTTAAGCACCACGCTCACCTGGTTTAATAAAAATACAAAAGATATGCTTTTATCGCCGCCTGTTGTAGGAACCGCCGGTTCGGTAACTATTCCTAACCAAAACATCGGTACCATGAATAATAAAGGCGTGGAGGTTGAAATTAACTACCAGGGTGGCGATAACAAAGTAAAATACACGGTAGGTGCCAATGCATCTTTCATCAAAAATAAAGTAACCAGGCTTAATGGCGCGGGTACTTTTGTTGGCTCAACTGTTTACGGCCGTTCAAGCCAGGAAATTTCCCGTACATATGAGGGGCAGCCAATTGCTTCGTTTTACGGCTGGAAAACAAATGGTTTATACCAAACACAGGCTGATATCGATAACGACCCTGCGCTTAAAAATGACTCGCGCAAGGCTAATATCAGACCCGGCGATGTTCGTTTTCTTGACCTTAACGGCGATGGCCTGATTGATGGTAACGACCGTACCAACCTGGGTAATCCTAACCCTAAAGTTACAGCCGGTTTACAAGGCAGTATCTCCTATAAAGGCTTTGATTTTTCCGCAAACTTTACCGGCGTATTTGGTGTGAGCCTTTACAATGCCGACAGGATGCAGGGTATTGACCCAACCTATCCGTTTAACCTTTATGCCGAAACTTTGGGCAGATGGACAGGACCGGGCACAAGCAACACGATTCCGCGTTTATCGCTTGACAGGGCCAATGATAACTACCGTACATCCGATATGTTTGTTGAAAGCGGAAGTTATGTAAGCCTTAAAAATGCCACTTTGGGTTATACACTTCCAACCACCTGGTCGAAAAAAGCAGCTTTAAAAAGCGTACGATTATATGCATCCGGACAAAATGTATTTTTTATAACCGGCTACAAAGGCTACACACCTGAGTTGGGTTATACCAACGGCAACCTGCAACGTGGGGTTGACGTAGCTCAATACCCATCGGTACGTACAGTAACATTTGGTGTAACAGTTAAATTATAACATCATCATGAAAACCAACAAAATAATATATACGCTTATATCACTGGCCCTTGTGGGTAGCGGCTGTAAAAAAGCGCTTGATTTGAAGCAACAAGGTGTTTACAGCTCTGGCAACTATTTCCGCAACGAGGTTGACGCTGTTAATGCGGTAACCGGTATTTACAGTATTTTACCCGAAGAGGATTACATAGGCCACGCCGAATCGACTTTCGATACACCATCAGATGATTACTGGCGCTCGGGCGACCACGGTGAGGATGAAGGCATTGAAAACTTAACTTACGATGCATCTAACGCGGCTATCCGTTACCCCTGGAAATGGAGATATGAGGAAATTAATCGTGCTACCAACTGTATCATCAACATCCCTAAAATAACGGCCATCAGCACAGCTGTGAAAAACCGTAGCATGGGCGAGGCTTATTTTTTAAGAGCTTTTGGTTACTGGAGATTGATGATCATTCATGGTGATGTGCCGATTATTACCGAGGCCGATTATACTTCGCTTAATTTTAACGTACCAAAATCATCTATTGAGGATGTGCGTAAGCAGATAGAATCCGATTTGTTAAAAGCAGTTGATCTGCTGCCTGAAAGCTACGGCCCTGTTGATCGTGGCAGGGTAAGCAAAGGTACCGCGCTTGGCTTGTTAACCAAGTTGTATATGTATTGGGAGAAACTTCCGGAAGCTATTGCAACCGGCCAAAAGGTAATTTCAAACCCGGCTTATGCCTTAGCTGCCAATTATGCCGATAACTTTACCCGCGCGAATGAAAGCAGCACCGAGTTGCTGTTTTCTATCCAGGCGGTACAAAACGTTGTTCAGAACGACTTTACCGTTTATTATATTCCACGCCCGTGGGGTGGCTATGGCTTCAGCCAGCCATTACAAGGTCTTGCCGACGAATTTGAAGCAGGTGACCCGCGTAAGCAGGCAACATTGCTAAGCGTTGGCGATAAAGTTGACCTGGGCGATGGTGCTGGTTTAACAACTTTTACTGCCGATCTTTCGGCAACGGGTTATGCATTCAAGAAATATGCTGTATTTAATACGGAAGCCAATGGCGGTGGTGTTGACCACAGTTTTGCGGTACCGTTAATGCGTTCGGCCGATATTTATTTATTGGTTGCCGAGGCTCTGATCCGCACACAAGGTGCAGGAGCAGGCGACGCGCTTATCAACCAGATCAGGCACAGGGCATCAGCCTCGTTGCCGGCTGTTAAAAACGCCGGTATGAAGGAACTGATTCACGAGCGCCGTGTTGAACTGGCGGGCGAAGATCAGCGTCACCAGGATTTGATGCGCTGGGATAAAAAGAATATTGTTGACATCGCGGCTATTTATAACCTCGCTGTATCAAAAGCTCCGCTTGATAAATCAAAAACAGTAACCTTTGTTCGTCCTAAAAACTATTACTTCCCGCTGCCGCAGGTTGAAATTGATAAAAGTAAAGGCGTTTTGGTTCAGAACCCTAACTTTAAATAAGCCATGCTGATAAAATGCCGGTAAACAGTTTGTACTGTTACCGGCATTTTTATTGAATTTTACATCCCTTAATTTATACCGGTAATATTGATGAAAAAAGGCATACTTACAGCTATTGTTATTGCATTGGGTTTTAGCGCCCAGGCCCAGGTTGACCAGAAGGCCAGTCATGATTTTATTGAAAGGGTGATACCCGGCCGTTCGGTTTCGTTTTTGGTTGAAGCTATTCCGCAGGAAAATGGTAAAGATGTTTTTGAGTTAAGCAGCCACGATGGGAAGATTGTTTTGAAAGGCAACAACGGCCTTTCCATTGCCTCGGCATTAAATTACTACCTCAAAAATTATTGCAACGCCGATATCGGCTGGAATGGCACCAACTTAAACCTGCCTGCCACGCTGCCGATGGTAAAAGGTTTTATTCATAAAAACACGCCTTACCAATACAGGTATTACCTTAACTATTGCACCTTCAACTACACCATGGCCTGGTGGGATTGGGAGCGCTGGCAAAAGGAAATTGACTGGATGGCGCTTAACGGTATCAACATGCCGCTTGCCATTACCGGCGAGGAAGCCGTGTGGCAGGATGTATACAAAAGTATGGGCTTTACAGATAAAGAACTCGACGCCTTTTTCAGCGGACCGGCCTATTTTTCGTGGTTTTGGATGGGGAATATCGATGCCTGGGGCGGCCCGCTGCCGCAGCATTGGAAAGATTCGCATAAAGAATTGCAAAAAAAGATATTGGAGCGTGAGCGTTCATTTGGCATGAAGCCGGTGCTGTCATCATTTACCGGTCACGTGCCGCCATCGTTTAAGGATAGGTTTCCGAAAGCGAAAGTAAAACGCACCAACTGGGATGCCGGTTTCCCGGATGTATTTATCCTTGATCCGGATGATGAATTGTTTGAAACCATCGGCAAAAAATATATCGAAGCTCAAACCAAAGAGTTTGGAACCGATCACCTGTATTCGGCCGATACTTTTAATGAAAATGTGCCGCCAACCAACGATTCAACCTACCTGGATGGCATGAGTAAAAAGGTGTTTAACTCGATGGCCGCTGCCGATCCGAAAGCGGTTTGGGTAATGCAGGGCTGGATGTTCCATTATAACGGTAAATTTTGGGGGCAACCACAAATCAAAGCTTTATTGAATGCCGTGCCCGATGAGCACATGATAGTCCTGGATTTGTACAGCGATGCCCACCCTGTTTGGAACCGTACCGAAGCTTACTATGGCAAACCATGGATCTGGAGCATGTTGCAAAACTTTGGCGGTAATATCAGTTTATTTGGCAGGATGCGCCATGTGGCTGCCGATCCGGCGATAGCCCTGCACGATCCGGAATCAAAAAATATGCAGGGAATAGGTATCACCCCCGAAGGTATTGAACAAAACCCAGCTCTTTTTGCCCTGATGTTTGAAAACGTTTGGCGCGATACCCCGATTGATGCCGATGCCTGGATACAGGATTACGCGAAACGTAGGTACGGGCAATTGAATGCGAATGCCGGCGAGGCATGGCACATTCTGCTAAATTCGGTTTATGCAGGCGGACTTACCGAGGGCGGTCCGGAATCGATCATTGTAGCGAGGCCTACCATGCTGCCTAAAATTGATCGTGTTTTAACTCACCTGGACTATGATCCGAAAAAGCTAAACAAAGCCTGGGAATTACTCATTGCGTCGGCAGATAGCCTGAAACAAAGCGACGGTTTTCAGTACGATCTGGTAGATGTAACCCGGCAGGTATTGGCCAATTATGCAAGCCCGCTGCAACAAAAAATGGCTGCTGCCTACAAAAGCGGCAACAAAGAAGATTTTAAAAAATACAGCACCGCCTTTTTACAGCTGATGGACGATATGGACGCGCTATTGGCCACCCGCAAAGATTTCCTTCTGGGCAAATGGATAAACGAAGCCCGCGCCAACGGCATCACCGATAAAGAAAAAAACCTGTACGAATTTAATGCCCGCGACCTGGTAACTCTTTGGGGCGATAAAGAAAGCGGCCTCCGCGAATACTCAAACCGTCAATGGGCAGGTTTAATAAAAGGTTATTACGAACCACGTTGGGAGCTATACTTTACCCAGTTGAATAAATCACTATCAACTGGTGTGGCTTTCGATGAAAAGGCGTTTGACAAACAGGTGAAAGATTGGGAGTGGAGCTGGGTTAACCGCCACGATAATGCTTATAGCGATGCAGTGAAGGGTAATCCAGTTGAGCAGGCCAAGGCTTTGTTTGTGAAGTATAATGATGTTGTTAAGCAGGCTTATTAATACATAGTTATTAAAAAAAGCGGTGGGAAGTGCGATTCCCTCCCTTGGGAGGGTGTAGGGAGGGGTTTCTTCACCATGCTTTCAAATAAGCAGGGTGTACAAACCCCTCCCTGCCACCGCGCAGTTCACCGCACCCCTCCCGAGGGAGGGAATTGAAATTTCATTAGTATGAAGAAAATCTTCCACCTGTTTTTAACAGGCCTGTTTTTATCGATTTGCACCGTATCGTACGGCCAAGGCTCCAACGATCATATCTTCCCCGCATCTGCGGCAGCAAAACCTTATATCGATTTCGATAGCAAAGGATTCCTCGTCAACGGCAAACGCACGTTCATCGTTTCGGCAGGATTAGAGTACGCTCGTATCCCGCGACAGCTTTGGTACGATAGGTTATTAAAGATAAAACGTGCCGGTTTCAACTGTATCGAGATTTACACCATCTGGAATTTTCACGAACCAACGGAAGGCAAATTTGATTTTACCGGCGATCGTGACCTGAATGCTTTCCTGAAAATGGTGAAAGATTTGGGCATGTATTCTATAGTTCGTGTAGGTCCATATTACTGTGCCGAGTGGGATTTTGGCGGTTACCCCATCTGGCTCAAATTTAAACCCGGGCTAAAAGTAAGGGAACCTAACCCGCAGTTTGAAAAATATGTTGATCGCTTTTTTGATCATCTGCTGCCTATCGTAACCAATAATCAAATAAATAAAGGTGGTTCGGTAATATTGGTACAGCTGGAAAATGAGCATCCCAACGGCTGGGGAACCGCGATGCCCGATAGCTACTTTAAACATTTGCAAACCAGGGCGCTTGATGCAGGCATCCAGGTCCCTTACTTTTTCAGCGGCCTGCACCACGCCAGCGACCCCGCCGGGGATGGAAAGCTTGACGATGCAAAACGCCCTAATCCATGGTTCTCTACCGAGTTTTGGAGCGTATGGTACTCGCAATACAGCGCGAAACCGGGCGATGATGACTTGTACAACCGCCGCACCTGGAAGATCATTGCTCACGGAGGAAACGGTTATAACTACTACATGGTGCATGGTGGATCGAATTTTGGTTACACCAATAATGATGAAGACGCAGCATCATACGATTACGGCGCCGCCATTGGTCAGGCAGGTGATTTAAGGCCGATATACTACACCTTTAAACGTGCAGCCCTGTTTAGCCGTAGCTTTCAGGATGTTTTAGAAAACAGCGTTGCTGATTCATCTTACAGTAAATTGATTACGGATACTGCATTAAAAGTAACTGCGCGTAAAAGTCCGGCGGGCGATATCGTTTTTATTGACAATCCCGGTAAAAAAGCAATATCAACATTATTAAACACCGCTGGCGGTAAAAAGCCATTAACTGTGTTGCCCGGCGAGATTTATCCCCTCATCCATAACTTTAAACTTAATGATGAAGTTACGATTGATCGGGCCTTGACGAGGGTATTTGCCGTTGTAAAGCAAGCCAATACTACAACGGTTATTGTTGATGTTGAAAAGGGACAGGCGATTGATCTGGGCTTTAAAACTAAGAGCACACCTTCAACTGCAAACCCGGCAGTGAAAATTAGTGGTTCATCGGTAAATATTACTGAAGTGATGACTGCCATCCAAAAGCCTTTAGAATATCTCTTCAAAGCCGGTAACCAAACTATCCGCGTATTGGTTATGAACAGGCAGTGGACTGATAAAACTTTCATTACCGAAGTTAATGGCCTGAATTATGTTTTAAGCGGGGCGGGCTATATTGCCGGTACAACAATAAAAAACAACCAATTATCGGCTCAAATTGAAAGCCCGCTGTTATCAACAACAAACACCGCGGTTTGGCTCTATTCCGATAAAAAATCGACACAATTAACAACGTCAGAACAAAATACCTTTAATCAACCATCATCAATAGCGTTAAATAATTGGATGATTAAGGATGCAACCGGTTTTGCCGCGGCAAATTATAAAACGGTTAATTGGCTACCATCTGTTAACCCGTTGCCGATGGGTGCTGATGGTGATATCAGCCCGGATGCCTGGTACCGTACATTGGTCAATATCCCTGAAACGGGTAAATACACTTTACAGGTAAACGGCGGCGGTAGGGGGCAGGCTTTTATTGATGGTAAGCCAGCTGCAAAATGGAAATTAAACAACGCTGAACTTACTTTAGATCTGAAAAAAGGAAAACACACTTTAGCCATATTCGCTGCACATGATGGCCGTGATAAACTTGCCGCTTATATTGGGCCTGTTGATGAGGTTGACAGCAAAGGAGTTTTCGGCAAAGCACTTATTAAAAAAGGGGGACCGTTTATCAGTGAATTAGGTAACTGGTATTACACGCCTGCGCAAAAAGGAGACGTTAGCCAGGGGCCGCCGGCATTTGATACCACCAGGTTCAAAAAATACAAAATAGGCACCGACGTATTTAACACCAAAGAGGGATATGCATGGTTCCATACCATTATCCCGCAACAGCCTGCAGGTACCAGTAAGCTTGCTCTTTTATTTAAAAGCGTTGATGAAAATGCAACAGTATTTATCAACGGTAAAAAAGTGTTTCACCACAATGGCTGGAACCAACCTTTCCAGGTGGAGTTGACCGATGCTGCTACATTAAAAGCACCGATAGCATTAAGCGTATTTATTGAAAACTACTCGAACGAAGGCGGTATCGATCAGCCTGTAAAAATAAACGCCATTGGCGATGCACAGGTAATAACCAACTGGCAAATGAAGGGCGGCCCCGGAAACCCGGCGGATAAAAATGGCTGGCAAAAAATGATCGTTGGTAAAGATACAACCGGCGGCCCGCATTTCTATCGTTCGTCATTCAGCACACCGCAGGTAAAAGGCAAAACGCTCATCTGGCGTTTTGATCCTAAAGGCCTGGGGCATGGTACAGTTTGGGTCAACGGGCATAACATTGGCCGATATCCCGAAAAGATCCCGGTATCAAGTTTATATATCCCGGAGTGCTGGCTTAATAATGGCTTAAATCAACTGGTGATTTATGATGAAGATGGCAGGCAGCCAAATCAATCAACCATTGTGGCCGAACAGGTGGCAGGCCGCACAATAACACTACAAAAAGCAGATCTTAACTAATAAAACATGGCAATAGCAACAGAACGCTTTACGGCATTGGATATTTTCAGGGGGATGACCATCTGTTTCATGATCATTGTTAACGCCCCCGGCTCTGGCGCAACGGTATGGGCTCCGCTTGATCATGCGGCTTGGTTTGGTTTTACACCTACCGATCTGGTTTTCCCGTCGTTTTTATTCGCGGTGGGTAATGCCCTGAGTTTCTCGAAAAAGAAATTTGAAACAGACGCAGCTTTTATCACTAAGATACTGAAACGCACAGCGATCATTTTTCTGTTGGGTTACCTGATGTATTGGTTCCCGTTTTTCCATCGCACGGCCGATGGATGGGCTTTTAACCCCTTAAGCCATACCCGCATTATGGGGGTTTTGCAACGCATTGCACTTTGTTATTTTTTTGGCGCGCTGATAGTTCATTACTGTAGCCAGAAAACAGCGGTATTGATTTCAGTGGTATTACTTTTAGGCTATTGGTTATTCCTGGTGATGTTTGGCGAATTGGGCAAAGAGTTTACCATGCTGGGCAATGCAGGCACAAAGCTGGATATCGCGATAATGGGTAACGATCATTTATACCACGATAAAGGCGGACCGATAGCTTTTGATCCCGAAGGTTTGCTGAGCACACTCACCGGTATTGTGAACGTGATAGGCGGCTTTTTAGCAGGCGCATTCATCCAGCGCAAAGGCAAAACTTACGAAACTGTAGCCAAACTGTTCATCTTCGGTGGTTTGCTGATCGTATCGGCATTATTCTTCGGCCAGTTTTTCCCGATAGCTAAAAAATTGTGGACCAGCACTTTTTCGCTGCTTACTATCGGCATCGATTTGGCGATACTCGGTTTGCTGATTTTTATTATTGAGATAGAAAAAGTAAAGAATGGTACTAATTTCTTCCTCATCCTGGGGCGTAACTCGTTAGCTATTTATTTGCTATCGGAGTTGCTGCTAACCGTATTACAAACCATTTGGGTAGCCCCGCAGCTAAGTTTTTACGATTGGATAAACCAGGTGTTTTATCAGCGGATATTTCCCGGTCCGCTGGGGACGTTGGTGTTTGCCATTTGTTATATGATGCTGTGCTGGGCCGTTGCTTATGTGTTGGATAAGAAGAAGATTTATATAAAGATATAGTTTTTAATATAGGTTAAAGCGAGGGATTGTGCGATTCCCTCCCTTGGGAGGGTGTAGGGAGGGGTTTCTACGATATGCCTGATCAAATGGCATCGCGAATAAACCCCTCCCTGCCACCGCATCGCCAACCGCACCCCTCCAAAGGGAGGGAATTAAAAAAACGCCGCTTTCGGTGTACCGATGTATTCTTAATAAGAAACTGATTTGAAAAAGCATCTTCCTCTAATTTTAATAGCCATTTTATCGCTGATATTAAGCGATAGTGTTATCGCCCAGCAAGCTAATCACCTGCGCTATGTCAACCCCTTCATCGGCACCGGAAAAAGCAATGTATTCACCAAATGGGGCAGCGAAGGCGGTACATACCCCGGCGCGGTTGTTCCATCAGGCTTTATCCAACTAAGCCCTGAAACGCGCACCGGCAAAGGCTATAATTATGCCGATACCAGCATCTGCTACTTCAGCTGCTTCAGGCACATGAGCGGTTTCCCGGAGGGCTCGGCAGGAAGTTTTCATATTATGCCGGTTAATCCGGAAGCAGGTATTTATGATCGAAAGTTCTCTCATGCCAATGAAACAGTCTCTCCCGGGTATTATAAAGTGGCTTTTAATGAGATAACAATCGAGGCTACTACAACTGCAAGATCTGGCTTATTTCGTTTTACGTTTGCAGCAGGTGTAACCCCAATGATTTTTATTTCGGATGCCGGCGAAATTTCCGGGGTAAACAATCGTGTATTGCATGCCTCAAACCACCATACCGTTATCAATTTTACCGGGCCTTTCACCGATAAAAAGCAGGTTAAAGATGGCTGGCTCTTCACTTTCAAATCAACCCCTGGCAATGTTATCGGTCTTAAAATAAGTGCTTCATCAGTAGATTATGCCGGTGCACAAAAAAATATCGATGCAGAAACAGGCGCGGCATCCTTTGACGAAATTCATGCCCGTGCAGAGCGTGAATGGCTCCAAAAACTTGCGGTAGTTGATGTTAACGACAGCAACGAGCAAAACAAAACCGTTTTCTATACCGCGCTATACCATTCGCTTTTAATACCCTGGGTTATTGATGATGCTGATGGCAGGTACAGGGGCGCCGATGGCAGTGTTCATCAAAAATCGGGAGCCGATCAGTACGGCGCTTTTTCTCCATGGGATACGTTTCGCTCGCTGCATCCTTTATTAACGTTGCTTTATCCCGATAAGCAGAAGGATGTGATATTATCCATGCTGGATATCTACAGGCAAACAGGCCACTTGCCTACCGAATCCATGACCGGCAACCACGCTATTCCTATTATTGTTGATAGCTATTTAAAAGGTATTACCGGTTTCGATAAGCAACTGGCTTACACGGCCATGAAAAAAAGCATTTTAGAATCTCCGTTTGTGCAACCGGATATGGAGGTATACAATCAAAAAGGATACATCCCCTTCACCCGTTCCGAATCAGTTACCCGCACGGTAGAGTATGCTTATGACGATTGGGCTTTATCGCAATTTGCAAAGGATGTGATGCACAATGATAAAGATTACAAGCTGCTGCAGGCCAGGGGCCTTAATTATCGCAATCTGCTCAATATTGATCAGTTGTTAATGTTGCCCCGCAGTGATGCTGAGTTTAAGCTAAATCCGGGAATGTCGGGTTATAAGGAGGGGGATAAATGGGTGTATTCCTATTTCGGTCCGCATAACGCCAAAGATCTGATTAACATCACAGGTGGAAACGCACGGTTCATAGCCCGGTTGGATTCGGCGCTTGCTGATGCTATCCCGTTTGATAATGAAACGGTATTTCATATACCTTACCTGTTTAACCAGGCCGGCAAACCATCATTAACCCAAAAATGGCTGCGCGAAATTATGCTGCAACGTTTTGGTAACAGCCCCGGCGGTTTACCGGGAAATGATGATCTGGGCTCAACATCAAGCTGGTACATGTTTAGCGCGATGGGTATTTACCCGGTTTGCCCCGGCAGGCCGTATTATGCCATTGGAGCACCTTTGTTTAAATCGGTTACGCTGCACCTGCCTAAAGGAAAGACGTTTACCATTAATGCTAATAATTCATCGTTAGAGAATAATTATGTAAAAGATTTGAAAGTTAATGGTAAATCTTGGCAGCAGTTAATTATACCACATCGGTTGATTGCTTCGGGGGGATTGTTAGCTTTTGATATGGCTGATAAGCCAACCCAATGGCCTGTTGATAAAAATCCGGGTGTGTTATCCGAAACTAAGCAAAGTCCACAATTTAAAATTCTTAGTTACACTTTATCAACCAAAAACATCAGAGTAAATGAGCCTTTCACCATTCATTTTTCAATCAAAAACACTGGTGCTGCAGGCGTTAAAATAGTAAGATTGCTGGTAGATGACAAACCTTATGCCTATAAAAACTGCATGGTAGCTTCGGGCGAGGTAAAAAAAGATTCGATAATCTGTCGTCTTTATCCATTAGGTAAAACGACGTTGATGCTGGAAGGGATGCCCTTTATAAATATTGAGGTGAAACAAGCATTAAATCCACCTTCGCATCCGTTTAAAGTTTCTGAATTGAGTATTATACAGATGCTTAGGTTAAACGAGCAGCAGCAGATAACTTACAGCGTGCAAAATATAGGGGGTGTTAAGCAAGTTTTTCAAATCCCGGTAACCCGGAACGATGAACTGCTTTTTACAGACACAGTTGAATTATTGCCGGGTGAAAAGAAACTGATAAAACATTCAATTGAAGGTATATCAATTGGCTTTCAAAACATATTGATCGGAGGAGAGAAATCTATTTACAAAGTTTATAAGGATAACCTTGCTTCGTTATTGCTTGATCTTTCACCGGTAGCTTATGTTCCTGATAAATTACTAAAAGATGGATCTGGTTATCAAAATAATGCGCACATCATCGCGCCTGTAAATGTAGCGGACAAACTAACTTTCGGTGAAAATACTTTTGTAGAAGTGCCTAACGCGCCATCTCTCGATAATATGGGCGAAACCTTAACCATGATGGGCTGGGTTTA
This sequence comes from Mucilaginibacter celer, assembly GCF_003576455.2. Classification (NCBI taxonomy): domain Bacteria; kingdom Pseudomonadati; phylum Bacteroidota; class Sphingobacteriia; order Sphingobacteriales; family Sphingobacteriaceae; genus Mucilaginibacter; species Mucilaginibacter celer. The sequence goes on along the minus strand of NZ_CP032869.1, from coordinate 4,004,839 downwards.
TCCAACCGGTAACGAAGCCGGATTGGTTGATATGATTACCAAAGGCGATAGCCACGTGTTACAGGTAAGCGATCATAAAACCCTTACTTTTTTTGCCGGTGGCTGGGGCAGAGGCGATTGTACCGTTAACCTGCCTGCCGGTTGGAACAATAAATGGCATCACATTGCCGGCGTGTGTGCAGGTAAAACGCTGTATTTATATATAGATGGGGTATTAGCGGGTAAAACGGTAGTTGAAACTTCGGCTAATTTATCCAATAACAACAAATGGACTTTGGGACGGAATGAAGAGTTTCCGTCCGAGCGTGTTTTTCATGGCTACATGGATAAGGTTAAGGTTTTTAAAGAGCCTTTAACAGCTGATGAGATCAAAGGGATTGTGGATAGTGAAGGTAGTGATTTGAAATAGACTGCTCGTTGCCAATGGCTACCGCAAGCGTCCTCCCCCTTGCGGCAGTTGTGAAAGTATCCTATGGCTGGGATAACACCGTTGCAACAACCGAATCAATCAGTTCCTGCGACATTTGCATAACATTAGCCGATGCATTCCGCCATTTTTCGCCTTGCTTGCGCAAAGTGTAAGGCGTGCTGTACATCGTGATCTTGATCTTCTCAGGTGTTTGCTCTACAACATAAAAATAAAAGATCCGGGTCTCTAACTGTGCTGCTAATCTTTCGGTGCTCATCGTGGGGCGAAGATAAAACATCTTATTGGGATACGATAAAGGATTAAAAAACTTACAGAACGTTAATTGGAAGCCTGTGGTAATCAAAACTCTTAATTAATATTTCTATTACAGCCGTGCGCATTGATGAAAATAAATGTCCATCCCACAATAAAAAAATACAGTAAAGGATGGCATTATCCGATAAGGCTTGTAATTTGCATCGAAATTATAAACCTGCTGAATTTACCATGAACAAAGCTAAATCAATTTACCTCGCATTGATGGCATTAACGTGCAACGCATTCGCCCAGGATAAAGCGCCGGTACCAACTCCGCACTGGCGACCGGCATATCATTTTACCCCAGCCAAAAACTGGACTAACGACCCCAACGGCCTGATATTTTTAAACGGCGAGTTTAACCTCTATTACCAGCACAACCCCTTCGAAAACAAATGGGGCCACATGAGCTGGGGGCACGCCACCAGTAAAGACCTCATCAGCTGGAAACATCTGCCGGTTGCTATCCCCGAGGTAATCAGTCATGATACCACCACCTGGATCTACTCAGGTTCGGCGGTGCTGGATGTTAAAAATACGAGTGGCTTTGGCATAAATGGTAAGCCTCCGCTGGTAGCTGTTTTTACTGCCGATCAGCCTAATCAGAAAAAAGAATCACAGTTTATAGCTTACAGTAATGATGGCGGTTTAAGCTTTAAGCAATATGCCAAAAATCCGGTCATCGATCTCCATATGCGCGATTTTCGCGACCCTAATGTTTTCTGGTATGAGCCAACTAAACAATGGGTGATGACCGTATCGATGGTGGATGACCACATGGTACGCTTTTACGGTTCTAAAAATCTGAAAGACTGGACTAAGCTAAGTGATTTCGGCCCGGCAGGTTACACCAAAAATGGTTGGGAATGTCCATCATTATTGCCATTAGTGGTTGATGGTGACCAGAAAAATATCAAGTGGGTATTGTTTGTATCCTTAGGCGGCGAGCATGGTCCGTTGATCCAATACTTTGTAGGCGATTTTGATGGTACCACGTTTACCAGCATCACCGATAAAAGTAAAGTAATGAAAGTTGATTATGGTGATGCTTTTTACGCCGCTATTGCCTGGCGCGATGCTCCCGAAAATAAAAAGATACTGTTAGGTTGGTTGCAAAACGGCAGGCAGGAAACTTATCCTTGGAAAGGACAGATGTCCATCCCACATGATTTATCACTAAAAACTACCGATGAAGGTTTGGTGCTTAACCAATTGCCCTCGGTATTTGTAACCCGTTCGCTATCAAAATATGCCAATGGTAAGCCTATTGAGAAAAAGAATGTGGCGGTAACTGATAAAGGATTGAAGCTGCCAACCAATAGTAACGCTTATTGGATAGATGCTGAAATTGATCTTAAAAACGCCAAAAAAGCGGGTCTTAATGTAGTTGAAAAACCCGGTACCGATAAAAAGGTAAGGGTAGGCTACGACATTGAAAAACAGGAACTGTTTGTTGATTGCACTACGTCCGAAAAAAATAATAAATCGCCGGAGAATCTGTTGCAAACAGCGCCCATGAATATTACCGGCGGGGTGCTTAAAATAAAAGTTTTGGTTGATGGCTCATCGCTCGAGGTTTTTGGTAACGATGGCGAAAAAGTGATCTCAACGATGATTTATCCTGATCAGGATGCTACCGGGGTATCTGCTTTTGCTGATGGTGAGGCGGTGATTAAGAGTTTGAAGATGTGGGGTTTGAAAGGAAAGAGTTAGGAACTCTCAAAAACGTCATTGCGAGGCACGAAGCAATCCCCGACTTTACAGGGCCGATTTGCATAGCCGCTTTGCATATCGGGGATTGCTTCGTGCCTCGCAATGACGTTGTTATATAACTATTCGTGTTAGGATCAATACCCCTCGTTCTGTATCAAATTGGGTTTATTCCTATCCACTTCCGATTGTGGCAATGGCCAAAAATCAAAGTTGTCTTTGTAAATGGTTTTGGTAGCCGGGATCAGCGGGTTTTGGATAAAGCCGTTCAGCTTATCTTTAGCAATCCCCCAGCGGCGCATATCAAAATAACGCAAACCTTCCAACGCAAACTCAACGCGGCGTTCATGTCTTATCTTATCGCGCATGGCAGCTTGCGATAAACCTGAAGCTAAAGCAGGCATATTCACACCCGGACGTGACCTTACTTCATTAACCTGTTTGTAAACGCTTGCATCCGGACCGGCTACTTCGTTTTGTGCTTCGGCATACATCAGCTTAATATCGGCAAACCTTATCCATACATAATCCTGGTCGTCAAGTAAACCAGGTTGCGGGTTGGTGATTTTTGGATCGAGCCATTTTTTTGATGGATAGAAACCTTCTGTCCAGTTATTAACGCCGGGCTTGCCAACAGTTTGGGTGTAAGGCCAGCCATCTGCGGGGGTATCGCCGGGGAAGAAGAACGTCATTTTTTTACGCGGATCGTTAGCCTCATACTCATTGATCATATCCTGGGTACCTTGCAAGTCAACATAACCTGGCAGGATCAGGATCATGGTCAACGCATCCGGGTGAGGAACAGTAGGCGCGCTATACTGCACCGAAAACATAATCTCCGGACTGCTTTTCTGATCGGGCTTATAAAAATTGCCCGAGTAGTTATCATTCAGCGAAAATAAACCGCCATCAATAATGGTTTTGGCCATAGCTGCCGCTTCGGTGTATTTCTTTTCAAACATCAGTACCCGGGTCATTAACCCCTGTGCCGAACCTTTAACCGCATGACCGGTAGTATATTTTTGATTGGGTAAACCGGCTATCGCGTTATTCAGGTCGCTTTCGATCTGTTTCAAAATATCCGTTCTTGGCGATTTACTTACTTTCTGCTTAAAATCCGACGTAATAGGATCGGCAGTTAACAAGGGAACATTACCATAAGTTTCGGCTAATAAAAAGTAGCTGAAGGCACGGATAAAATAAGCCTCGGCTTTGTATTGGGTCAACTTATCGCCGGTAAGCACCTTATCAACATTAGCCAAAAAAGTATTGGTAGATGCGATGCTTTTATAAGCGTTAATGTATAAGCTGTTATTGCCATCGCCCACAAAACCACCGCTTGATGGGGTTAAGCCTGCTACCAGCGCCTGCTGCGCGCCGGCCTGGTTGTTTTGCGTGTACGAATCGTCGCTAAAATTTTCGTACCACATGGGGGCGTAGGTTGCTATCTGTCCGCTACGGGCGTATAGGGTGGTATACATGCCGGTAAGGGCCAGGTCGGCATCGGCAGAGGTTTTCCAGAAATTTAAGTTCGATAATTTATCGGGAGGTGTAACATCCAGTTTTTTACATGAAGTAATACCGGCCACCGTTGCTATAAATATGATGATATATTTTTTCATTGTTTACTGATTAAAATTGAACGGATGCACCAAATGAGAAGGTCCTGTTTTGCGGATATCCGGCAAAGCCATACCAGGCATCAGGCCTGTAGTTGATGTCCTGCCTTTCGGGGTCGGCACCTTGTTTAAGCGGGGTAAACAGCGCCAGGTTATCAACCGAAGTGTACACACGCAGCGATTTTACGCCGGGAATCAGGTTCTTTTTGAAAGTGTAGCCAACCTGTACGTTTTTAACGCGCATAAAACTTGCGCTGTACAGGTGGAAGGTTGATTGTACGCTGGTAATTTTAGGATAGCCATAAAAACCCATATAAATTTTAGGCATGGTGGTAGATGGGTTTGTCGGTGTCCAGCGGTTCAGCCAGTCGGTTGTTGGCATGGCACCTTGCGCAAACGGGTCAACACCCCATTTGTACAGGAAAAGTTTAGCACCGTACGATCCGTATAACTGTACGCTCGCATCAAAATTGCCCCAGGTTGCACCCATGGTGTATGAGTACTCAAATTTAGGGTACTGGCCGGGAATGATGCTGCGGTCGTTAGCGTCCACTTTACCATCGCCGTTGATGTCTTTATACCTGATATCGCCGGGAGTTGGCGCACCACCAAGGGTTGATTGATCGGGCGCGGCGTTGATCTCGGCCTGGCTTTGAAAAATGCCCTGCATGGTGTACAGGTAAAACGAGTTGATAGGATAGCCGTTTTGCATAATGGTTTGCTGATCGGGACCGCCTACCTCCGGCGAGCCAAATTGTACCAGTTTGTTGCGGTACATCTGGAAATTGGCGGTGGCATAGTAGCTGAATTTTTCGTTAACGCGATCCTGGTAGTGCAGGCTAAGCTCAATACCTTTATTGCTTACCGCTCCGTTGTTAACGGTAGGAGCATTAACACCCAACGCCAGCGGCACCTGCGAACTTCTTAAAATATCGTAGGTGTATTTATTAAACCAGTCGAAAGTGAAGCTAAGCTTATTATTAAAAGCCGAGAGATCGAGGCCGATATCCGTCATCCGGGTTGATTCCCAGGTAAGCTTGGGATCTACGAGTTGATTAGCCTGGAAACCACTCGAAATTGAACCGTTAAAAGCATATACGCTTTGTACCAGGGTAGGTTGGTAAGGATAGTTACCGATGTTCTGGTTACCTAACACACCCCACGATCCCCTGATCTTCAAATCGTTTAACCAGGTTACGTTTTTCAGAAAATTCTCTTTCGAGATCCTCCAACCGGCCGAGAACGATTCGTATAAACCCCAGCGCGAATTGCTTGGCAAACGTGATGTACCGTCGTAACGCATGCTGGCACCTAACAGGTACTTATCATCAAAATTGTAGTTGGCATTACCGTAAAACGAGCTGATGGCCCATTGCGATGAGGTGCCGTTGTTTTGTAAGCCGTTTAATGATCCGGCATCAATTTCCTGCAAATCATTGGTAGGGTAGTTGGTACGGAACGCGCCTAAATTGCTGTAATGGTCAACTTCCTGCTGCGCACCGCCCAAAATGGTTAAATCGTGCTTGCCGAACAGTTTGTGAAAGTTTAACTGGCTATAAACGGTTGAGTGCGATTCGTCTTCTTCAGAAGATTTAAGACCCGGCGTACCCACATCGCTGTTGCGATAATACGACAGATCGCTGTACAAATACATCGGCACAACAGGCGTAAAAGTTTTTGATTTTACCAGGTTGAAGCTGATGCCCGCACGGTTTTCCCATTTCAATGCATCAAAAATCTGTACATCTAACGAGATATTGCCCTGCCCGTAATAGTTAGGGTTATGGGTTTGAATTTGCGAAGCCAGTACCGGGTTTTTGTTACCCAACTCTTTATCATAAGCTTTGGTTATCCATAAACCGTCGGCAGTTTGGGCCGGGTAAAGTGGTGATTGGGCTAAGGTAGAAATGTAAAGGTCGGTAGCGTTGTTAAACGGATAATTTCTGTCGCCATAACGCAGCTGGAAGTTTGTTCCTAAAGTTACCCTTTTATTGATTTTTGAGTTTAAACCCAGATCCAACGTATATTTTTTGTACTCAAAACCGCGCATGGTACCGGGCTGGTTGGTGAGGCCCAGGCCAATGCTGTAAGTAGTGGCTTCGTTACCACCGCTTAGGTTAAGGTAATGGTTTTGCACGGTGGCGGTGCTAAACATATCTTTCAGCCAATCGTGGTTGGGGTATTTTACCCGGTCGGTAGCGTTTTTATAAAGGTCGATCTGTGCCTGCGTATAAATAGGGGCGTTGCCCGAGTTGGCTTCGGCCTCGTTTAGTAATTCCATAAACGTTGCCGAGTTGGTGATGAGTTTAGGTAACCTTGTAGGAGTGGCAAAGCCAACATTGTAGTTATAACTCAGGCTTAAAGCGCCTGCTTTACCTTTTTTAGTTTTGATAACCAATACGCCATTGGCACCGCGCGAACCGTAAATGGTGGCCGCCGCCGCATCTTTCAGTACCGTGGCCGATTCGATATCATTTGGGTTGATAATGCCCAGGTTACCCGGAATACCATCAACAATTACCAACGGATCGTTACCGGCACCGCTAAAAGTACCCACGCCGCGGATACGTAACTGCACATTTTCGTTACCCGGTTCGGCCGAGTTTTGAATTACCGAGAGGCCCGGTAACTGGCCTTGCAATAAAGCAGTTGGATCGGTAGCTACCCTTTTGGTAATTTCCTCGCCTTTAACAGATACGATGGCACTGGTTAGGGTGTGTTTGCTTTGGGTGCTGTAACCTGTTACCACTACCTCGCCCAGGCTTTTTTTATCCTCGGCCAGCGTAACGTTTATCTCGGTTTTGCTGCCTACAGGTACTTCCTGTTTCACAAAACCTACAAAGCTGAAAACCAGCACCGCGTTATCATCAGGTACGTTTATGCTGTAAGTGCCATCACTTTTGCTGATAGTGCCGGTTTGGGTGCCTTTTACCTGCACGTTTACCCCGGGGAAAGGCTGGCCTTTTTCATCAACAATTTTACCTTTTACGGCGATGGCAATGGGGGCCTCAGGTTCGGGCCTGGCCTTGATGGTGATGGTTTTTTTATTAACGAGATAAGTAAGCGGCTGGTTGGCGAAAATAATATCCAGCGCTTTTTTAATATCCACATTTTTAAGCGATAACGAAACCGGCGTGGCCGAGTTCATTATAGTGGAGCTGTAAATAAAATCGTAACCGCTTTGCAGCCGTAAATCGTAAAGCACATCCTCAAGCGATGCTTTCTGCACATCAAGGCTCACCTTTTGCGCGTAAGTTCTGGCGCTTACCTGCATGATCACCATCATGACCAGGGCACACGTTAATTTCATAATCCGGATAAATTTGAGCAGCGCATAGTGGTGCCGCCTGAACTTTGATTCAGTAAATATTTTATACATTTGAATGTCAGGTTTTAATTAATAATTGGTTGGTGCACAATCGGTAGTTGATTACCCCGGCATTAAATCAGGGGCGCGCCAACGCTCCTGATCTTTTTTTACAGGGTAACCGTAAGTAAGTGTTAATTCATTACGATTATCCTCCTTTCTTCAATTTTAAAGTGAACAAGTCCGGTTAATTCAAGTCCTTTTAATAATTCGGTTATCTCTTTATTTTTTGAGTAGATGCCGCCAAAGGTTTTGTGGGTGATATTGCCCTGGTATTCAACTTCAACATCATACCAGCGCGAAATCTGTTTCATAATATCGCGGATGTCGTTTTCCCTGAAAAGGAAATAACCCGTTTTCCAGGCTATCACCTGGTTTATATTAGCCTTGCGGGTAACAATGCCCTGGCCCGCGCCTGTAACCCCCTGCTGCCCCGGAACCAATAGGGCCGATGCGTTTTTGTTAGAGAGGCTTACCGAGCCTTCAAGCAGGGTGGTTTTGCTGTTTTTATCGTCATCATAAGCCTGCACGTTAAAATGAGTGCCCAATACCTTTACGTCAACATTGCCGGTATGCACGGTGAAAGGTTGGCGCGGGTTTTTGGTAACCTCAAAATAAGCTTCGCCGCTTAAAGTAACATTTCGGGTTGCGCCGGTAAAGGCTACCGGGTACGATAGGGAAGAGGCCGAGTTTAGCCAAACCATAGTACCATCGGGCAATTTAACGGTATACTGGCCGCCGCGCGGTACCGAAATAGTGTTCATTGCCGCCTGGGCCGCAGGTTGATCGCCATTATTGCCGCTGTATTCGATAAGTCCGTTAGCCAGTTTTTTAATAGCTGTTTTGCCTGATGTTGCCAATACCCCGTTTTGGGCAGAATCTAAAGTAATGGTTGAGCCATTGGCCAGGGTAAGCACCGCCGTGTTTTTACCCGGTTTAATTGGTATAAAAGGCGATTTTTTTTCAGAATTTACAGCTATGGTATTTTGAACCGGCTGTTTTTTTTGAAAGAAGAAAATACCTGAAACCAATACAATAACAGCAGCGGCAGCTATCCGGCTCCACATTTTGAAGGTGCGTCCTTGTTGTGGCTGTTCAGTCAGCGATTCGCGGATGCGGGCATAGATGCGGGCGCGTTTTTGTTTATCGGCGCCGTTGACGGGGCCGTTGCTGGTTTCAGGTAAGTGAAACTCGTCCTGGTATTCCATCAGTCTCGCTTCTTCTTCGGGAGTGCAGCGGCCCGAAGCAAACTTTTCGTACAATTCGATGTATTCTTCCGGTGTCATTATTGGTTGGGCCGCTATGGGATTGGGGCCTTTACTTATATAGTGTATCCCAAAGGAAGCCTACACACATACATTTGAAAAAGAAGTATCAAATTAAATTTATGTACGGTTGACATTTGCAAATGATAAATAATTTCTAATTTTATCGCACCAATCATGACCAACAAACTTACTGACAACGAATTATGGGCCGCCGTTGTGTCGGATAGTTCCAGGGCTTTTGTGGTCCTGTACAACAGGTATTGGCATAAATTGTATCAAACGGCAAAAAAGTACCTGAAAGATGATACTGCTTCCGAAGAAATAGTTCACGATGTTTTTGTGGCCCTGTGGCAAAAAAGGCATACCTCAGGCATTATCGATTTTCAGAAATATATTTTGGTTACTGCCCGGTACCATGTTTACAAACAGATGCGTGTACTGGCAACCGAAATAGTTGAATACCGGGAGGAATTACCTGAATATCCGGCATTGGCAGTTGTTAGTGATGTTGATGTAAAACTTGGCTATGAAGATTTGCAAACCGAGCTGAGCAATGTGCTTAAACAATTACCGCGGCGCTGTCAGGAAATTTTCTGGATGAGCCGGGTGGAGAATTTGAGTAATGATGAGATAGCGGAAAGGCTTCATATTTCTAAACGTACGGTGGAGAATCAGATCACCATCGCTTTGAAGTTTTTGCGGTCCTGGTACCCGCAGTATAGCGGGGTTGCGGTTTCGTTGCTGTTTCTCTTTGTTTTTTGATTGAATGCTTTTTTCTTGCGCTCATCTGTGATGAGTGCTTAACGTGGGCTTACATTTGCAACGTAAGAAAAAAAACGCGTTACAAACGCGAGCCCAGGTTAAGCGCTCGTTGCAAACGAGCGCAAGGTATACATGTGGTAGGCGCATGTAATCCGACTCTGCAAAAATGAATTTTAAAATCACTGTGTGTAAAGCTTCTCTCATCTACACTATATATTCGTAACCTGAATGTATACCATGAGAAACCTCGCCCTGAAAAGCCTCGCAGTTTTGTGCTTAATGCTGATAAGTAACTTATTACAAGCCCGAAACAAACCGGCCGACTATATTTCAATCAAAGCCCGCCGCACATCCCCGGGCAATCAAACGTATTTTATCGACCCGGTAAAAGGCAACGATCAAAACAACGGAAAAAGCAAAATCAAAGCCTGGAAAACTTTTGTGCCTGTAAACCGACTTATTTTATCGCCGGGTGATGATGTTTCTGTGCTATCACCGGGCGATTTCCACGAATCGATGGCTGTGGTTGCCCGCGGCTCGTCTTCAAAACCGGTAAACATTAAATTCGCGCCGGGTAAATATAATTTTTTCCCGGATGGGGCTTTTAAAACGCAGTTGCAAATCTCTAATACCAACGATGTTCCTTATGGTTTAAAAGCCATCGCCCTGATGGTTGATAGCAGCAGGTTTGTTAATGTAGCAAGCGCAGGAGCCTTAATTAACCTGCGGGGTAAAATGATTGAAACTTATGTCAATCATAGCAACAACATCAAGCTATGTGGTTTAAGTTACGATTACCACCGGCCAACAGTTTCCGAGCTTACAGTAACCCAGTTGGCAGTAAATTATGCCGATGTGCGGGTTAACAAGGGCGACGAATTTGCTGTTAAGGATAGCGTACTCACCTGGATAGGCGAAGGCTGGAGTTACCAACCCGATGGGTATTGGCAGCAATATAACCCTGCCACGCGGGAACTTGAAAGGATTGAAATAGAGCAGCAACAGCTCCGCTACGTAAATACCAGCGAAAACCAATTGCGCATCTACTTTAAACAAAACCCCGGTTTTAAAACAGGCCTGACATATCAAAACCGTGATGTAACCCGTGATTGTGCGGGCATTTTTATTCAGAAAAGTAAAAATATCAGTTTCAACCATGTGCGTATTTATTTTATGCACGGCATGGGGGTAGTGAGCCAGTTTAGCCAAAACTTAACTTTTAACCACGTTAGTGTAAAGGCCCGTGCCGGGCGTACCTGTGCGGCCTGGGCGGATATCCTGCATTTTTCGGGCTGCAGCGGTAAAATAGAAGTGGCTAACAGTTACCTCTCGGCAGCTAATGATGATGCGATCAATATCCATGGCACATTTTTAAAAATCACTGAGCGACTTTCTTCAACCGAAGTGAAAGTGAAATTTATGCATAATCAAACCTATGGCTTCGATGCCTTTTCGGCTGGCGATAGTGTTGGCATGGTAAACCCGGCAAGCCTGCTTACTTATCAAAGCAACAAACTGTTATTGGTACAAAAACTTAATGATAAAGAGTTTATGTTAAAGCTGAGCAAGCCCTTGCCTGTCGAAATGCAAACCGGCGATGTAATAGAAAACGTAACCGCTACCCCACAGGTATGGATCCACCACGATACCATCGAAAAAATACCAACCCGTGGCATCCTGCTAACCACCTTGCGAAAAAGTATAATTGAGCACAACGTATTCAATCGTACGCACAACAGTGCCATCTGGATAAATGATGATGCTTCCGGCTGGTATGAATCTGGAGCGGTGAGGGATGTAACTATCCGTAATAACCGGTTTTTTGAATGTGGGGGACCGGTGATTGGCACCTTACCGGAAACTAAAGTGCCGGTTAAAAAGGCAGTACATTCGGGGATTAAAATTCTTAATAACAAGGCTGTTATAAAGGAAGGTTTGTTTTTAAGTGCTTCTGCTAATTCGGGGTTACGGGTTACAGGTAACCATGTAAAATCAAAAGTTCCGGTTAAAAATTTTGATGCTTTGATGAGTATTAAAGATTGTTTTGACTTGCCGAAAGGTGGGTTTAAGGGGAATGTTTTGGGGGAGTGAAACGCAAAGAAGCAGGCTTTTTTAGATTCCCCTCTTGAGAGGGGGAGCGAAGGATAGCGGGGAGCAGGGGTGTGTTGCGCAAGCGATAATCCGTGCGCAGAAACACACCCCTCCGCCCCTCTCAAGAGGGGAATCGCACAATCCGCCCTGTATTTATTCGGATTCTCCTACCTAAACCCAAACACCAACGGAAACACAAACGTCACAATAACCACCCAAACAAAATAAACGGGGAGGTAAAATGAAATAGTTTTACCTACGCTGCCAATCTCTCCTTGTTTAAATGCCGCTTTAAAAAGCTGTAAAGTAACCAGCAACAGGTTAACCATAATCAAAACATTTGCCCCTAAAACGGCGGTACGGTTAGGCGAAAAACCCCACTCCGAAATGCGCAGCACAATAGCCGAAAGCGCTACCCCGTTAACCACAATAGTCACTACTGACAAGAGGAAAAGTATAAGGGTTTGAACTTTGCTTTTATTCCCCCCGGTTGATTCTGCCACCGAGAAAAAGATAATAGCCATAACCGCAAGCAGGACCCCATTAAATATCATTAAAAAATCGCGGTTGTTGTATGGGTTTTCGCGCGAGGTGATCATGGCAAAAAGGTAAATAACCAGGGTGATCAATACCAGCGGACAAAAGATTTTGGCAATTACCGGCGAGATTTTACCTACCAGCTGCGGGTTAGTTTGTGTAAGATAGGTAGCTATAATTGGGGCCGCGGCAAGGCCCATAATACCGATGTTTTGGGTGTAAAATTTTTCGATGTTGAAATGAATGAGCGAGAAAAGGCCAATGGTTACACCCGTCATGATAGCGCCTGCAATTACAATGAGGGCCGTCATTACCACTACATCGCCGTTAACTTTTAAAAAGCTGAGCCGTTTATCTGTATCGTTTTGCGCCCCGCCAACAAAAGCGAACCCTAAAACCGACCATAAAAACAAAACAAGATGAATGCATGATAAAATGAGGGTATCGCTTTTATTATTTTGGGGAAGTAAATTGATAAAAATGATCCCCAAAAAAACAGCACCTGCTGTAAAAGCTATTTTACTGGGTGATAATTTGTTTTTCCACGCAAAATAGCTTGTAAGCAAGGGGAAAATGATAAACCCGATGTTGCGCGAATAAAAAGTTTCCTGGTTGATGGATAAAATAGCCGGGAGTTTGGCAATTAAACCTGCGGTGAGCGCGGCCAGTATTACCAAAACTAATTCGCGGCTGCTACCCCAGCTAATTTCGTCGTTTTCGTAGTTCAGCCGCTCGTTCCAGAAATCGGCTAAGGCGTTTCCTTTCACATCGGGATAAAGTGATGCAAATTCTTTTTTAAAAGGCCCGCGGTTGCCGCGGTACATTTTTTCAAGGTATCCGGCATCGTTTAGGTGAGCTATGATCTGATCTCTCATGGATTTATATTTTAATTTTTTGGTTGGAATATCAAAAGATTGCAGTGAAAATTAAATCGACATAAAGGTATGTAAAAGAACTTTGTATTTCAAAGTAAATGATTGAGATTTTTTATTTCGATGTGGATTCATTTGTAAGTATGTGAGATATTGTTCCTTGAGGTGCTTGATCAATTTAAAAAATAAATAAAAATTTGCGTAGCTAAATAACTACATATATATTCGTAGTCAAATAGCTACACGATGAATTTACGACGCGACGTATTCCAGGCCATTGCCGATCCAACCCGCAGGGCCATCCTCACCCTGGTTGCCACCCAGGCTATGACAGCCGGGTTAATAGCCTCTAATTTTGATACCGCAAGGCCAACAGTTTCCAAACATTTGCAGATCCTCACCGAATGCGAATTACTGAAACAGGAGCAAAGCGGCCGGGAAATTTATTACCATATCAACGCAAAAAAAATGAAAGAAGTAGCCGATTTTATCGAACCGTTCCGCCAGATGTGGGATGAGCGCTTCAACAAGCTGGAAGCCATCATGAAACAATACCAATCAAAACAAACCGAATAATATGGAACTGAAAACCAAAATTACCGCCCAAACCGGCAAGCAGGACCTGCTCATCACCCGCGAATTTGACCTGCCGGTGGAACTGCTGTTTAAAGCCTACGCCGAACCCGAAATTGTGGAGCAATGGATGGGCACTAAAGTGCTGAAACTTGAAAACCAAAATCACGGCAGTTACCGCTTTGAAACTTCCGATCCGAAAGGAAACGTGGTATTCAAAGCCAACGGAACCATTCACGAGTTTACGCCTAACCAAAAGATAGTCCGCACTTTCGAAATGGAAAACGCACCTTTTCGCGCGCAACTGGAAATTTTGTCGTTCGAAAAACTTACTGATAATACCTGTAAGCTAAATATGCATTCTATATATCAATCGGCAGCTTTGAGGGATGAAATGTTGAAACTCCCTTTCGCACAGGGCATCAACTGGGCACATAACCGTTTACAAGAAGTTGTTAACAAATTAAAATAAACCATCATGAGCAAAAGAAATAAGATCATTTACTGGGTTGCCACCCTTTGGCTGGCTTTAGGAATGACATCTACAGGAGTAGTACAGCTGATAAAAATGAAAGAGGAAACTGCGTTGATGACACATTTAGGCTATCCTGCTTATTTGTTAACGATCATTGGCGTTTGGAAAATTTTAGGTGTAATAGTGGTGCTAATCCCTAAATTTACTTTGCTGAAAGAATGGGCTTATGCAGGCTTCTTCTTTGTGATGTTAGGCGCGGTGTTTTCGCATTTGGCTGTGGGCGATGGCGGGAAGGAGTTTTTCGGGCCAATATTGTTGATCGTGCTAACTATCATATCCTGGTATTTTAGGCCTGCCGACAGAAAAATCATTTCAGCAAACCAATAAAATAAACCTGATGAAAAAAGAACTTTCTACCGAGCAACGCGAGGAGTTGCTCGGTATACTGAAAACCCGTTTTGAAAAAAATAAACATCGCCATAAGGGTATTGAATGGGCTGATGTACTGGCAAATCTTAATGCTAATGCGGTGAAATTATGGTCGCTTAGCGAAATGGAAATAACCGGCGGCGAACCTGATGTTGTTGGTTATGATGCAAACACCGGCGAATACGTTTTTTGTGATTGTGCAGCTGAAAGCCCCAAAGGTCGCCGGAGCTATTGTTACGATCATGAAGCACTTGAGGCCCGAAAAGAACATAAACCTGCCAACAGCGCCGTAGCTGCGGCTGAAGATATGGGCATAGAGATGCTAACCGAAGAACAATATCGCGATTTGCAAAAGCTGGGCAAGTTTGATCTGAAAACATCAAGTTGGGTAAAAACTCCTGCCAATATCCGCAAACTTGGTGGAGCTATATTTTGCGATAGGAGGTATGATACCGTTTTTGTGTATCATAACGGTGCCGAATCATATTATGCAGCCAGAGGATTTCGTGGTGTGCTAAAAGTTTAAAATTAATAAAGATGATGATGAACCCCAAGGTTGATTTTTATTTCGCTAAATCTGAAAAATGGCGGCAGGAACTGGAGCAATTACGAATAATAGCGCTTGATTGCGGGTTAACCGAAGAATTAAAATGGGGATCGCCTTGCTATACGCTTGGCCAAAGTAATATTGTACTGATTCATGAATTTAAAGAGTACTGTGCCTTCCTGTTTTTTAAAGGTGCTTTGCTGAGTGATACTGATAACATCCTCATCCAACAATCAGAAAATGTACAGGCAGCCCGGCAAATCAGGTTTACCAATCTTGAGCAAATAACAGGCCTTGCCACCGTACTCAAAACCTATATTTACCAGGCTATTGAGGTTGAAAAAGCCGGGCTGAAAGTGGAGTTGAAAAAGACCACCGAATTTCTCGTGGCCGAAGAGTTTCAAACCAAATTGAATGAAATGCCGGCTTTAAAAATCGCGTTCGAAGCGCTTACACCGGGCCGGCAACGGGCCTATCTGTTGCATTTTTCGCAACCTAAACAATCCAAAACAAGGCAGGAAAGGGTTGAAAAATACATACCCCAAATTTTAATTGGTAAAGGTTTAGCTGATTAATTTGTGTTTGATTATCAGTTATTTAAATTGTTTTTGATGTGCTTTTTTAACCCTTGCAACCAGGGCCGTTTAACTTTTTAGCAACCCTGCATTCAAAAAAAACGTACAACCACAAGCTTTCTTAAATCGGAATGCCCTGAAAGATGATTTGAGTAAATAATGTGATACGTACTTTTTTTAATTGACAGATGGGAACTAAAAATTACTTAAATTATCTGATAGCCGGTACGCTGATGCTGTCAACTTTTGGGGCTTGCACCAAAAAAATTAACACGCTGGAGAAGCAGCCCTTAACCTCAACCATGGCCGATGATACCGCGCGGGTTGGGATGCATGTAGCCGCAGTATCCAATTTTACCTATACTGTTAAGCCTAACGAGTGGATGGTTGACGGTACAAATATCCCCGCGGGTGGCGTAGTATACATTCCGGCCGGCCGGAGAGGAGCGCTGCTGCTCAAGAATTTCAAGGGCACATTAACAGCTCCTATCATTGTGGTTAACCAGGGTGGTAAGGTTACTTTTTCAACAGATGTAACAGCTTCGTATGGCTTTAAAACCCAAAACTGCCGCTATTTTAAAGTGTTAGGCAATGGCGATCCGGCTGTTAAATATGGCTTTGAAGTAGAAGGCGGAAACATCGGCATGACGATGGACGACCTGAGTACCGACTTTGAGATAGGCTACTTTGATGTACACAACAGCGGTTTTGCCGGTATCATGGCCAAAACCGATCCAACCTGCGATCCTGCTACATGGCGCGGCCATTTTACCATGCGCAACGTGAATATTCATGATAATTATATTCACCAAACCGGTGGTGAAGGCATTTATATCGGAAACTCTTTTTATGAAGACGGCGTATCATCATCATGCGGAACAGTTTTACCGCACGATGTGGTAAACCTTAGGGTATTGCGCAACGTTACTGATTCAACAGGTTCAGAAGGGATCCAGGTAGGCAGCGCCACTTCGGGCTGCATTATTTATGGTAACAACGTAAATCACCCGGGTATATCTCCGTTTTCGGCTTACCAGGATAATGGCATACAAATAGGCGAGGGGACCGGCGGAAAATGCTACAATAACGTAGTTAAAAATGCGCCGGGCAATGGCATTATAGTTTTAGGTTTGGGCGATAACCTGGTATACAATAACTATATCCTCAACTCAAAATCGTACGGTATTTTTGCCGATTCGAGATATACACCTGGTCCTAATTTTCAGTTTATTAACAATACGGTGGTTGGTTCGCTTTTAGGCGGTATTAAATTAAATTCAGAAACCATCCCCATGAATACCGTTATCAACAATGCTTTTATACAACCGGCCGGAGTTCAGGCCATCATCAAAAAAAGCAGCGATGTTAAACTTACTGCCCTGAACAATTATGTGGGTACCAATGTAAACGATTGTAAGTTTTTAAACTATAATGGCGGGAATTTCCGTTTGCAGGCATCTTCGCCGTTTATTGATAAAGGAACCGATGTGGCTGTTTACGGTGTACAAATAGATTACTACGGTAAAGACCGCGACAATGGCGAGGGTGTTGACGTAGGTGCAACCGAATATTGATTAATATCTCTTAGATTCAATAAAAAAAGGCTGCATCATAAAACAACGATGCAGCTTTTTTTTGAACGGCATTATTTTACGATATTACTTCACATCAGGCTTAAATGTTGAACTATCAACATCTTTTAAGAAGCCTAAAAGCGCTGTAAAGTAATTTTGCTGATCATCATACATAGCCATGTGGCTGCCTTTAGGGCAAAGATATGTACGACTGTTTGGCAGCAACTGCCCTTCTTTTTTCATACTTACGGGGTTCATCTCGTCGTTCATACCGCCAAGCACCAGTGTAGGCACTTTAATTTGAGGTAACTTATCCCAAAATTCCCAGTTTTTAAAATTACCGGTTACATGAAATTCATCCACGCCCTGCATCTGGATGTATACATTATGATTGGCTTTTTTAAAGGCGCGCATCAGCGGCTCGGGCCAGTTGCTTACCGGGATCTGGCAAATCACTTTTGAATAAAGTTTATTCATCAGCAGATCATTATACTGTGGCGAATCATATTTTTTAAGCCTGTCGAGCGAATCGTAAACAGCAATGTCTCTTGCCGAAAAAAGCTTTTTCTTCAACTCGGCCGAGTAGCCGGTATAGTCCTTCATACCTGCCGTCATGTTTGATAGGATGGCACCCTTAACATGCGATTGATATTTGTGCAGGTACTCCATGGCCAGCAGGCCACCCCACGAGTGGCCGAAGATATAAAAGTTATCAAGCCCCAGTCCTTTTCGTACCTGTTCAACTTCTTCAACATACCGTGCAATGTTATAAAGTGAAGTGTCGGCAGGCGCATCCGAGTTTCCGCAACCTAACTGATCATAATAGTAAAACTCAATGCCTTCTTTAGGTAAAAAATCTTCAAAGCATTCCATGTAATCGTGCGAAAAACCGGGGCCGCCATGCAATAGCAATACTTTGATTTTTCCCTCTCCGATTTTTTTTGTCCATACATTGTACTTGCCATCAATGCTTATAAGTTTGTTCCCCCCGGTTTTTACCGTTGTGTCTGTGAGGGGTGTTGATGAACCGGCTTTTTTTTCGGGCGCGTTGCAGGCCAACATAAACGCGGCCGATAGCAGAATGAGTAGTTTCTTCATTAAATAAATGTATTTGTATAAGGGAAATTATACTTTCCCGGTTAAAGGCCGCGAAAATAAAAATGTTATTTAATTATAGTATTAATAATTGTGCTAATTGTTAATTAATATGGATGTGGGATAAGCCATCGTTATAACGGGAAAAGCCAATACCTGCATGGTCCTGAACCGAAAAATGAGATTGAACAGCTTGAAAGAAACTAAAGCGTATTTGCGGCGCTTGCAATTTCAAAATCCTGGGCAGGGCTACCGCCTGATATGCCGATGTAGGCCACAATGGTATCACCATCCCTAACCGGCATGCCACCCTGAAAGCCGATAAGCCCGCCGTTTGTATCTATCATGCCATAAGCCCGTGCTTCGGGGGCAAAATAGGTTTCGCCTACGGTTTCAGTATTGGCCCTGAAAAGCATGGCAGTTTTTGCTTTTTTGATAGCGATATCAATAGCGGCCAGGTAAGCATTATCCATGCGCTGAAATAATTTGATATAACCCGAGGTATCCATAATAACAATGTTTACGGGCATGGCTATTTCTGTAGCTTTTGCAATTGCGCGCTGCATTATGGTAAGCGCCTGTACGGATGTTATTTCCATAGCTTTGTTGGTTGTTTGTGATTTGATTAACGCAGGCCAATACCGGATGTACTGCGATATTGGCCTTTTTATTTTAATGGATAGCTCCGAAAAAGCTATCCATTTTTAATTGGGATGAGGTTGGTGGTTAACCGCTATTTTTAAGCTTGATGTTTTTGCAGATGTATGATTAAGCAGGGCATTGAAACGATTAAAAATCCTGCACCGTAGGCCTTAGTACAATTTCGTTAATGTCAACGTCGGCGGGTTGTTCAATAGCAAAAGCAATAGCTTTTGCAACAGTATCTGCCGGGATGGCTTTCTCATAAAACGCATTTACGTTTACAGCGCTTGCCGAATGTTTTGTGCTGTGTTTTAATTCCGAATCAACTGCTCCGGGTTCGATGGTTGTTGTACGGATGGTACCGCCTACTTCCTGGCGTAACCCGTCGCTTATCGCCCTTACGGCATACTTGGTACCGCTGTAAACCGTACCACCCGGACTAAAAACCTTAATCCCCGCAACCGACCCTAAATTGATAAAGTGGCCCGATTGCTGTTTTATAAAAATTGGCAGGGCCGCTGCAATGCCATACAACACACCTTTTATGTTGATATCAATCATGCTGTCCCATTCGTCGGTCCGCACTTCGGCCATAGGGGCAATGGGCATGATGCCGGCATTGTTAATAATTACATCAAGTTTTCCGTAAGTGCTTATCGCTTTATCAACCAGTGCCAGTACATCATCTTTTCGGGTTACATCAGTAACCTGGTAAACTGCTTTACCTCCGTTTGCAGTTATCTCGTTTACAATATCTTTCAAATTATCTTCACGCCGTGCACCCAATACTAACATGGCTCCTTTTTTTGCAAGGTATTTTGCTGTGGCTTCGCCCAGGCCGCTGCTGGCCCCGGTAATTACGATCACTTTATTTGCTATCATGATTTTCGCTTTAATAATGCTCTAAATGATGTGAATTTGCCGGATGAATAATTCCACCGGCAAATGATATTGTTACCTGATATAAACTGTTTTGATGTTTACAAATTCGCGGATACCAAATTCGCCCAGTTCCCGGCCATAGCCTGATGTTTTTACCCCGCCAAAAGGCAAACGCGGATCAGATTGTACGCGCTCATTAACATAGGATGAACCTGCCTGTAGTTCGGTAGCGGCTATACGTTCGCCCTTTGCCAAATCTTGGGTAAACACCGCCGAACCCAGGCCAAATACACTGTCGTTAGCAATCCTGATGGCGTCTTCTTCATCTTTTGCCGCTATAATTGATGCTACCGGGCCAAAAAGTTCTTCGTGATATGAGGGCACATCGCTGTTAACATTGGTTAAAATGGTTGCAGGATAAAATGCATTGTTTCCCGGTGGTATTTCACCGCCCAATATGCAAACCGCACCTTTCTCTACCGATCGTCGTACCTGGTCGTGAAGCTCATCACGAAGATCAGCCCTTGCCTGCGGACCGATTTCTGTAGCCGGGTCAAGCGGATCGCCCAGGCGTTTGGCCTTCATTTTTTCGAGCACCAGTTGGGTGAATTTTTCCAGTACAGGCTCTTCAACAATAAACCTTTTTGATGCAATACAGCTTTGCCCGCTGTTAATTAAGCGGCTGTTTACACAGGTTTGTGCCGCCAGTTCAAGGTCGGCATCGGCCAAAACAACATAGGCATCGCTGCCGCCCAGTTCAAGTACAGTTTTCTTAAGCATTTCGCCGGCTTTGCGGGCAACGCTTATCCCGGCCGCCGTACTGCCTGTTAAGGTAACGGCAATGATGCGCGGGTTTTCAATAACCTTTTCAACCATCGAACTGCTAATGAGCAGGGTTTGAAATACATTGGCCGGAAAACCTGCCGCAACAACCATTTCTTCAATAGCCAGCGCGCAGCCCGGCACGTTTGATGCATGTTTCAGTACACCACAGTTACCCGCAGCCAGTGCAGGCGCCAAAAACCGGAATACCTGCCACAGCGGAAAATTCCAGGGCATCACAGCCAGCACAATGCCAAGCGGCTGATAGGAAGCATAACTTTTACTTGCTCCGGATGAGAGGAGCTTATCGGCCAGGTGGGTTTCGGCAAACTGAGCATAGTATTCACAGCAAACGGCGCATTTTTCAACCTCAGCCGCGCCCTGAATTACTGGTTTGCCCATTTCGTTGGCCATCAGTTCGGCCAGTTGTTGTTTACGCTCGCGCAGTACACCGGCAAGTTCATATAAAAGTGCACGGCGCAAATCATGACCTGTTTTTCGCCACGAAAGCCAGGCCTGGTGTCCCTGCTCAATTTTTGCTGCTACCTGTTCGTCGTTAAGGGTAGCATACTCCTTAATTTGCTGCCCGTTGGCTGGGTTTATTGAAATAATGCTCATGGATTTTTGTGGTTTTTAGTTTTGCTTTTCAATTACTGGTTTACCGTTTTATTAGCTTATTACAGCCCCGCAACGGGTATAAAATGCCCGCTGCCACAGGCGGGATAACAGGAGTTCAAGTTCGGTTTAGTTGGGGCTTAAACGAAATAAGTTAAATTATATAAGGTATTAGTTATGTGATAAATTGCTTGGTTTTGAGTTGATTATACTTTTGGGATAGCTGTAGGTAATTGATAATAAGAGATGTTTATCTTTGAATAAAGCGCAGGAAAATGTGTTGCCGTTTTTGCGCTTATTGTATTTTACCCAACTAATCGCTTGCAATAACTAATGATGAAGAAGCCTATACCTTTTGATTTTCTGCTTGATTACCTGCCTCAGGGCATTATCATCAAGCCTGCAATCGGTATGTTTAATATTTATTTTGACAGAAAAATTGTGCTGATCTTTCGCAAAACAGGCAAAAATCCACAGCACAACGGTATTTGGATCTCGACCAGGCGGGAATATCATGAAGGTTTGATGGCAGCAATACCGGCTGTTAGTCAATTTGAGCTGGAAGAAAGTTTTGATACATCATGGCTGTTATTAAGCGACAGCCATGATGAGTTTGAGAATGCTGCGATACAGCTTTGCCAATTGGTGGTTAACAGGGATGAAAGGATAGGGAAGGTTACGCCCTTGAGTGCTGCTTTGTTTAGCCGGTAAGCTTATTTATCAGGAGTGCCTTCGCCTGTGGTGATCAGCTCATGCAGGCTGTTGAGGTAATATGTCCAGCCGCCGCTGCAGCCCTCGTAACATGCCAGTTGGGGTACAAGCCCTATATGTGTAAACTGCAGCGTAGTGTTACCATCGTTTTCGGCTATATCAAATACTATGATAGTGCCGTTCCATTCGGTTTTATCATCAACAAAATTAATGCTGCTATCGGTAGTTACCCAAACCACCTTTTTATCGGGTATAACTTCGGTTAAGCGGTGTTTGCTGTAGTGGATATCTTTATGGCGGTAAACAAACTCATCGCCCTGCTGTTTTGATTGGCCTTCAAGGCTCTCAGACCACCAGCCGCGTACATTGGTTACCGCGTTAAAAACCTGTTGTGGTGTTTGGGTAAAGGTAAATGATGTTTTAAAATCGTTCATGATTTAATTATCGATCTTTAAAGTGAAATGTTTTTGGGTACAAACGGGCAAAAAATTGACATCAGTTTTTCGGAAAACCGGCATCTGCTTTTACTTCATCAATTTGCCGGGTATGCCTGTTGGTATGCGCTGCAATAAGCAGGATAAACTGGTAGGCATCATACGTGCCAAGAGGAAGCACCAATACATGGTTACGCAAATCCAGCTTTGTACTGCCAACAAAAGTTATCAGCTTTGCACGGTTTTCTTTAAATGCTGCAAGCGCCTCCGGTTCGGTTTTATAAGGCGAGTTTGCAGGCTCGAGGGCGGCAAAAGTTTTTGATTTATGCGAGCGGTCTTCCACCGCCGTAATCAATTGTTCATCACTAAATTTAATCTCCGCTCTTTTTTCGGGGTTTGCAGGTTGTTTTAATGAGGCTTCAGCCATATCCCAAAGGGTTTTTTCGGCTGCGGCAATGTGCTTAACGCAGTCTCCGGTGCTCCACTTATCTGCTGCGGGTTTAAAATTTAACTGCGTTTCATTTAAATCTTTAACTGCGTCAAAAACACCCGCTTCGGTTTGCGTTAAAAGTTTTATGGCATCAGCTCTTTCCTTTGCAGTAAGTTCGGCCGTTGCCGGGGTAGTTTGTGTTGCTATCATGGTTTTTATTTTAGGGAAGCTGTTTTTTATTATTGGTGTGCCGTTGTAAGCGCTAAGGCTTAACAGCGCCGGCAAAAGGCATAAGCTTATCTTTTTCATTGGTTTTTATTAATGGTTAAATATTTTACATAACAAATGTAATGCGCCAATGTCACCTTAACAGGGTGGTATTTAGACAACATGACGGGTTGATTTGGACATATTTAAACCCGTACCTTTACTGCAAACCTGTTGTTATGAAACACCTTACCATCCTTGTACCCGAAGGCGAAAACAACCTGAGCAGTATTGTGGGAGCTTATAAAATTTTTACCCGTGCCAATGCTTACCGTAAGCAGGCCGGTAAAAAAGAAGTATTTAATATTGAGCTGGCCGGTATTTCGGGCCAGGTTGATTTTTACGATGGGCTATTTACCGCCAGGCCACACAAGCACGTAGCTGCTATAAATAAAACAGACCTGGTTATTGTACCATCTCTTAATCATAACTATCAGCAGGCCATCAAACTCAATGGCGAATTAATTGACTGGATAAGCAAGCAATACCGAAACGGTACTTGCATAGCCAGCATTTGTACCGGGGCTTATCTGCTGGCCGCCGCAGGTTTGCTGGATGGGAAGAATTGTTCAACCCATTGGTCGGCAGCCGACCAGTTGAAACAACTTTATCCAAAAATTAACCTGCAAACCGACCGGCTAATTACCGACGAGCAGGGGATTTATACTAACGGCGGAGCGTATTCCTTTCTCAACCTGATCATCTACCTGGTTGAAAAATATTACGATAGGGAAACGGCCATTTATTGTTCGAAGGTTTTTCAGATAGAGATGGATCGGCAAAGCCAATCTTCGTTCATTATTTTTAAGGGCCAGCGCGCTCATGGCGACGAACTGGTAAAAAAAGCGCAAACCTATATTGAAAGTAAATTGGACGAAAAAATATCCATCGAACATTTGGCGGCCAGTTTTGCTGTTGGCCGGCGCAATTTTGATCGCCGGTTTATTAAGGCTACCGGTAATACCCCCACAGAATATGCGCAACGGGTTAAGATAGAAGCTGCAAAAAAAGCGTTCGAAACCAGCCGCAAAACCGTTAACGAAGTAATGTACGAGGTTGGTTATGCCGATTTGAAGGCTTTTAGAGAGGTATTCAGGAGGATCACGGGTTTTTCGCCATTAGAGTACAGGGGGCGGTATAACCATGATGCGGCAGTGGGATAAGCAACAGTTTATTCCTTTTTTATATTCAATCGGCACAACACAAAGCCATACACTCCGTATAATTGTATATTGTTAAAAATGGCGGTGATGTTAAATTGATGCGAATAATAAAAATACTACTAAAAAGTTCTTTTTTTAAACTTTTAATACTAACCCAGTTTTTATTTTCGGGCGTTTATGCCGATACGCCTTACCAGGTAGTTTACCTGAAAAACTACAGCGCGCCTGATGGTTTGCCAAGTTCGCGGGTTAATTATTTGATGCAGGATAGTAAAGGCTTTACCTGGATAGCTACAGACAAGGGGGTAAGCAGGTTTGACGGGCAGCATTTTAAAAATTTTACTTCGGCGGATGGATTGGAAAGTAATGAGTGTTTCCGGATAGCCGAAGACAATTACCACCGCATTTTTTTTCAATGTAATAATTACAGGGTTTGCTATTATGAAAACGGGAAGATTCATAAACTCAGCAATCCGCAAAAAATTGTGGTATGGCCCTTTGCCAATTTCTTTTTTAACCGCTATAACGAGCTTTGTGTAAATTACAGGCTAACCACCAAGGTTTACAATTTTCCCGAATTAAGATCAATACGGCATCCTATTCAAAATTTAACCGGCAATATTTATGGTGAAGAAGGAGAAGAAGTTTCTCTATCCGAAAATGATCTTGATATACTTCAAAAAGAGCTTTTAGCCGGGCAGCTAAGCTATCAAACGGCCAATAACAATTTCAGGCCGTACAGGCTGGCCGTGCATCAAAATCATTTGCTATTGATTACTAAAGATTGGGTGCACGTTTATCGCTATCAAAACACCGGGATAGTGCCGCTTAAAAAAATTTATTTTACGGGCAATGTTACTTCTGTTTACGTTACCGGCAAAAATACATTTGCCGTTACAACAGTGAAGCAAGGTACCTATGTTGTTAATTACATTACCGGCGAGCGGAGAAATTACCTTAATAATCATATTACCACTTCCACGCTTATCGATAAGGAAAATAACTTATGGTTTGGCAGCTATGATAAAGGCTTTTTCCTGAGCACCAACCCCGAGGTAAAAGTGATTAACCAGGAAAGTGGTCTTGAAAATGAAGATGTTTTAAAGCTGAGCATAGCAGGCGGGTATCTTTTTACAGGCCATGTTTTAAGCACATTGAATTATATTAAGCTTGATACCAATCAACGCCCGGCCATAGGCAGCATGACCATTATGCAGGATCGATCAGATTTTAACCGGATCACCAGCCTGGTCACCATCCCCGGCGATACATTGATCATTGGTACCGATAATGGCATATTTGGTTTAAACGTATCCCGTAACAATCCGGCAACGTGGCAGGCGAAGAAAATTTTCTATGGCCCTATAAAAGGAATTACCTGGCGACCCGATACGGTGTATTTTATCTCGCAAAATGCGGTGGGTATAGTTTCGCACCAACTTAAAAGCCAGGTAGGATTCAGGTTTGAATCCATCCGCATGACCTCACTTGCCTGGTATAAAGGCAGGCTGCTGGTAGGTTCGCTTTATGGTTTATACACGTTTGTACCTAATATCCCCATGGTTGACGCAGGCGAGTATAAACGCGAACGGATCCTGGCCGACAATGGAATAAATGTAGTTAAAAGCCTGGCGTCTACCGATAAGGTATGTGCTATAGGCACCGAGGATCAGGGAGTATTTTTATTGGTAAATAACAGAGTTGTTCAGTTTAGCGCGCCCCTCATTTCCTCGGGTGATATCCGCAAATTGATATGGACTGATACTAATACCCTTTGGGCATGCACTGCAAATGGTGTAAGCATCATCCGCTTTAGCGATAATTATCAAAATTACAAGGTAAGCCTGCTTAATACCAGTAACGGGCTTCCGTCAGATAATGTTGCAGATGTTGTTAGGTACAAAAATGATTATTATATAGCCACAGACCGGGGCATTGCTGTTACTCAAAACTTAGGGAACGCCAATTTACCCAGACCAGTATTAATTAACGACGGCATACCCGGCGAAGCGAGCTTTACCTATGGTCAGTCAGTCGTGTTTAATTGTGTTGCCCTATCCTACAAAAGCATGGGTAAAATACAATACAGGTTCAGGCTTAAAGGCGTTGATAAAAACTGGAGTATTGCGCCCACTGGCGAAAAACGCTTTGATTTGCTGCCCCCCGGAAACTATGAGTTAGAAGCCGTTGCTGCAGATCGTTTCAATCAGCTGAGCCGGTCGCTCATTTTTCAATTCTCGGTTACGCCCTTGTGGTACCAACAGCTATGGTTACAAATTATGGCCGTTATAGGAGCAATAGTTATAGTTTTTTTCCTGGTGAGGAAATATTATTTGTCTATCATCGGTCTGCAAAAAAAAGATTATGAAAATGAGCTTGCCCTGCAGCGCGAGCGCCAGCGCATCAGCAGCGAAGTACATGACGATCTGGGGGCGAGCATATCAGGTATTAAGTTGCGAACCGAATTATTGAGTAATAAAGTAGCCGATCAGCCTGCTTTTAAAGATATTGATGGCATTCATGAGGCCATTACGGATATATCCACCCAGATGAGGTTGATTATCTGGAGTTTGGACCCGGAAAATGATGAAGTAAGCAACCTCGTTAACTTTATCCATAAGCAGGCTGTTAAATTGTTTGAATACAGCAACATCCGCCTGCACGAAAGTACTGCAATTGGCGAAAACGTTGTTGTTATCAGCGGCGAAAAAAGGCGGCAGCTGTACCTGTTGGTAAAAGAGGGTTTAAATAACGTTATTAAACACTCTGACGCAAAAAACGCCTACCTCGAAATCGGCCTTTATAAAAAACGGCTGCATATAATCATTCGCGATGATGGTAAGGGTTTTGATGCCGAAAGCCGTAAACACGAAAACATGGGGATCCGCAACATTTACGCGCGGGCGAAAAGGCTGGAGGCCGAATTAAAAATTGATACAGCTCCCGGAAAAGGTACCTCCATAAGCCTTAAAATACACCTGTAAACTACTCCATAATAGGTATAAGTAAAGCAGGGATAATTTAGGATATTAGCGCGTCATATTTAAATGAAGGCATGCTCCAGATTGTTTTAATAGAGGATAATTTACATTTCAGGCGCGGACTGGAACAGATTATTCATGATATGAGCGGTGTAAGTTTGATGGGATCGTATGCCAATGCCGAATCGGTATTGAAAAAGATCAGTCAGCTTAACCCCGATATTTTTATAGTTGATATCAACCTCGACGGGATGTCGGGCATCGAATTTATACGGCGGGCTAAACCCTTGCTGCCGGGTGCCGAGTTTTTGGTATGCACCATAAACGATGATAATACCAATATCTTTGAATCGTTGAAGAGCGGTGCCACTGGTTATGTACTCAAAGAATCATCGGCCGATGAGATCAGGAGTGCCATTACCGAAATTGCTGCCGGCGGCTCGCCCATGAGCGCCTATATTTCACGCAGGGTAATAGCTTCGTTTGCTAATGCGGCTGCGGCAAAACCGGCCCCCGCTGCCACCGAAAACCTTACCGAGCGCGAAGTTGAAGTACTTCACTACCTGGCACGGGGTCTGCAATACAAGGAAATTGCTGATCGCCTCGAAATCTCGACCGGTACCGTTAAAAAGCACATCCGCAATACATATGTCAAGTTGCAGGTACAGAACAAAGTAGAGGCCATTAACAAGTTCCGGGCATTTTGATATACCACTTTTTCAGTATTGCCCGGATCAGGGGTTACGTTTAACTTTGTATTATTAATAACGGAAAGGAAATTTACCTTTCATGGATTTGAACCTAAACCCTATCATAGATAAATACGGTTGCTCTCCTGATTTTTGTTGGGAGGGCTTCTTTTTTTTAAGACGTTTTGTTGGTAGCGAAATGCTAATCCTATAATTATCAATTTAACTTACCTCAGCAACCGCCTGGCTAATTTTACATCACAGGTTTATTCGCAACCCATTTTCGCAACAGGCCTGTATTTGCTGTTAAGCTGCCAATCATGAAAAACTTACTGGCGTTCAAGGCCCGCGATGTATCTGTTTTCTCCTTTATCACACCTTCGTTTTTTTTGTAATAGGAATGAAAAAAGTAAGTATTAGTGGCTGTTTTTATGATATACCCGGTATGGAAATCGAGGCCAATAATAAATATCGAATTAATAGGCTGCTTAGCTAAGTAGCTATTCAATTTATCAATCGTGGTAAATGATTTAATTTCTACACAAAGTTTTTTAATCATTTTGGCCGAAGCGGCTTCGGCAAGGTCAATCCTGTTAATCTTAAAGCCCAGATCGCTGAGCGTATTGGTTACAAAATATCCGCAGGCAATATTTCCTGTTTTGGGTTGCCGGGTAGCTCCATAAAAATTCCAGGGTGTACCGGCCCAGTAGTTATAAATATCGTCATCTATCAGTTTAAATAAATAGTTGCGGATATCGTTTGCCGGGTGCCTGATGAGCACAGATTTAGTGTGTTCTACACCTTTTTTAAACTCGCTGTAATTGGGTTTGTTATCAACGTTGGATGCCGGGGTTTGATAACCGCCATTGGTAAATGCATTGATAATAATGCAAATGCAAATTAAAACTGATTTAACAGGGAACATAAATTGTTAAGGATGAGGCTTTGCTGTAAACAACGTGGCAAAACGTTATTTATTGGATGCTTGCCTCTCCCTTCACCAGATTATTTTGCCAGGTAAATACCTTTTTATCTATCAGTTATTAATTTATCGTCTCAGCTTTATAAAAGAAGCTCATCCTCATTTCTTCATTATTTTAAATGTATACTGGCTGCCGTCAATTGTTAACCTCAGTGTATAAATGCCGGCAATGTGGATGTTTGAAACATCAAGCCTGAACGGGTTAGGCGGGCTGTTAAATTTATTGCTGTATACCAAAGCACCCATAGCCGAGTAAATTTCGGCACGAACAGAAGAGGGGTTTTGGTTAGTTAAATTGATGTACAGCGAATTTTCGAAAGCGTTAGGGTATATCAATATACTTTCAGATACATTAATAATTTTTTCAATAACACCCTGGCAATATTTATCGCTGGTAATGCTGAGACTATTTTTACCCGTCATGAGCGGTAAATTTACCAGGCTATCGCGGGTAATATACGAAGTTCCGTTAAGGTTAATATGGTACTCGCCTGCGCCGCTCATGGATAATTGAACTGTTTTTTTATCCTGGCTAACCAGGGTATACATCGAAAGATCTTTTGGTTCGGTAATCACGAGGGTATAGCATTGGCTATAGCCGCTTTGCCCGGCAATAGTTATGCAGAGGTTATAAGCGCCGGCACCCAGGTTGTTGATTACGCCGTTAGTTGTAAACGGCATACTAACGTTGGTGCCGCCTGTAAGCGTAGCCGTATAGTCAAGGCTTTGCGCTGCTGTGATACTGATACTGCCGTTTTTTGAACCCTTGCATGTGGCGCTTGTTACCGCTACAGCAAAGTTGCCCGGCGGCAGGGTATTGGTAATTGTTAACATGCCCGGTAAATAAGTTATATCATAATTGGTTACCACTGCGCCGCTTACGGTAATGGGATAAGTACCGGCCGCCGAAGATGTGGTAGCTTTTGTGAAGGCGCCTGGAAGCACATTGATGTTAGCCTTACTATCGCCATTTACAAAACCGGTATAAGTAAATGTAAAAGCAGGGTTAGGTTGGCCGATATAACGGATTTTATCGTCGGCTGCAATACTTAGTGTTGCTGGTTTTATCTCCAATTGTCTGGTTGCCTGGCCTGGATACAAACCTGATGAGGTTGCTACAATTATAACGGTACCCACTGCGTTGACGTGTATTTTATTATCCTCAATACTGGCCACTAACGGGTTGGTACTGCTTAATTTAACAGTACTGCCTGTGGGGGGCACTATATCGGGTGCAAAATCTGCGGCGCCGTAAACCACTGCATTCATCGGATTAAACACAATTACTTTATTAACATCGGCAGTAGCGGTAAATGACTTTGAAATACTCGCTCCGGTGCTATCGGCAGCAGTAATGGTAACCGTTACTTTATCCGCGGCATTAATTTTGGTGCCGGCCGCAGGCAATTGCGATATTTTAACCAGGGCGGTGCCGCAACTGCCCGAAACAGAAACATTATTGGTGTAATTTGGCAAAGTTGCTTTACCATCGGTGCCCAACGGCAATAGCTTATCGGTAAAAGCGGTATTTATAATAAGCATGCTCATTACTTTAACCTTTACCTGGGCTGTTACCGACGATGCTGCCGAACCGATGCTACCGTTAAGGTAGCCTTTTTCGCCACCTGCAAACGTGCTTACCTTGCCGGTTTTTCCGTCTATTTTACGGATGCAGTTATTGCCGTCAGCCACGTATATGTTGCCACTGGCATCAAGGGCTATATCTGCCGGGTTTTTAAACCTGGCCATATTGCCTGCTCCGTCAACATAAGCTCCGGCAGCATCTTTACTACCCGCTATGGTTTTAACCGTACCATCGGCAGCTATTTGTGCTACTGAATTACCGTTTAAAATATATAAGGTATTTGCCGGCCCGGCCGCAATAGCCGTAGGGTATATAAAAGCTTCGGGGCCTTTTAATGCTAAGGTAGATACTACTCCGGCGGGCGTAACTTTGCGGATAGCACTGTTATTGGCATCGGCTACATACAGCATACCGTTGGCGGCAATGGTTATATCTTCGGGACTATCAAATGATGCCTGCCTGCCGGGGCCATCTTGTTTTCCTCTGCCATAAACGCCGGCTAATAAAGTTGCAACCCCTGTTTGCGTAACTTTAACAATTGTTCCGCCGCCATCGTAAGCGGCATATAAAGTACCATCGGGCGCAATGGCCATACCAGATACACCAAAGGCTGCACTCATTCCCGAGCCTGGATAAGCATAACCATCAACAGGAGGCCTGCCTCCCGCTAATGCGGATACGTTAAGCTGGGCATCTATTTTGATGATACCGTTTCCTCCTACATATAAATTGTTAAAGGCATCGGCCGCTACCGCCATAGGGAAGGCAATGCCGGCAGCAGTTCCCTTTCCTTCCTTAGCTTCATTATTGCCGTTACCTGCTACTGTACTTACTACACCACCCGGCGTAATCTTCCGCAGCCTGTAATTATTATAATCGGTAACATACATGTTGCCCATGGCATCAAAAGCGATTGACGTTGGCCTGTCAAATTTCACCGCTCCCGGGTTAATTGCTGCCCCTGTATCATCAACCTTTACAGTAACGGTTTGATTACCAACCGTGGCGCAGCTAAAGCTTGACGGAGAGAGCGTTATTTTGGGACTGGCACTTGCTGAGGTAACCGTAGCAATATCGGCCAGGGTAATATTTTTATCTCCTTTTTTATCCAAACTTAGGTTAACTACATCGGCCAGCGGTGTTATAACTGCGCCGACGCTTTTGGGCGGGCCATAAGTAAAACCACCAAGCTGGCCGGTACCCAATGGTGTAGTAACCGACACCGCTCCGCTGTTACCATCGCCAATTACGGCTGTAATTATACCCGGTGCTGCTACGTTAAAGGATGCGGCTGGCGTACCGCCAAAACTAACACCGGTTGCACCCGTGAAATCGGTGCCTTTTATGGTAACAACAGCACCCTTAGCTGCTTGTGTTGGTCCAAAAGCGCTTATTACCGGTTTGCCTGCTGTGTGCGGGTTATTTTGAAATAAAGCCAAAACCCCGTAATCGGCATTAACCACAAGGTCGGGTTTGCTGTCGCCATCCAGATCGCCGGCGACGATATGTAAAATAGAGCCGGTTGTTACCTCTATTACAGGCGAAAGCGAATTGGTGTTAAAACTACCAACCGAACTTACATTTCTGAAAATGCCAAAACCGGTTGGCTTTGTATAATCATTTGTTTGCGATGTAATGATATCGGGTTTTCCGTCGCCATCCAAATCGGCCAGTATCAGCCTGAACAATTGCGTGGTATGAAATTCGACTTTAGGCGCAAAACTGATTTTACCTAAAACCGAGGTGTTGCGCAATACACAAAAAGTAGAATCGATTGTACTGCTTAAAATAATATCAGGCTTACCGTCGCCATCAATATCGCCAACTACCGGTATAACAGGTAAGGTTTTGCCGATATTTATATTAATTTCTGAATCGAAAGACGCATAGCTGATCTGGCTGGCAATTGCCTTATTCCTTAAAACCGAAACACTACCGTTAGCATTGCCTGTTATAATATCCGGTTTACCGTCTCCATCAAGATCATTAACTACCAGCCCGGCCGCGGTCGAACTTGTGGGGTAGTTTATTTCGGCATTAAATTTAAGCGGTTGCAGCCTGGTAGAAATATTAGCAGATACCCTAACTGCGCCGATATCCTGATTACCGGTTGATATAATATCAACCAGCCCATCGCCGTCAATATCGGCCGCTGTTGTTGCCAGCGTAGAGTTTGCCGTTAGGGTAAAAGTAGCCGGACCAAATGATAATTTGCCTGGTGTAGAAGTGTTGGGGTAAATGCTAAAACTATTACCGTTTGGATAAGGTCCGCCGCCTCTGCTTAAAATATCGGGTTTACCATCGCCGTTAACGTCTGTTACAGCAATAACGTCGGCAGGGTAAAAATTAACTTTGGCCGCAAATGAGGCGCTGTTAAGCGCCTTTCCCTTTGAGGCGATATTGCGGTAAATTGACATGGTACTATGATGATAATTGGAATCGATAAGGCTCACAAGGTCGGGTTTACCATCGCCATCCATATCGGCCAGTATAAGGTTATCATCATTGGAGTTGGTACGGATATATGCAGGATCACTAAAATCTGTAGCCAGGATGCTGTTTTTCGAATTAAACGTGGTAACAAATGGCTCCCACGAATTACTCACCCGGTTATTATAATTATTGGTAACGGTAATTTTGTCATAAACACTGCTGGCAGGCAGGGTTGCGGTTAAGCTGGTAGCCGAGGTAGTAGTAACCACCTGGCTTATCTTACCTATTACAACTGTATTACTTGATGATTGTGTGTTAAAGCCGCTGCCCGTAATATTTACCTGTGTACCCGCCGGGCCTTTTAACGGGCTAACTCCGGTTATTTGAGGCGGAGTAACGGGTACCTGGGGGTTATAATACAAAGGTTGTATCCCATAGTTAAACGCCGGCAATAAATCCGGGAAGCCGTCGCCGTTAATATCTGCTATGGCCAGGTTGCCGGGGTTGTTGGTTATATCAATATCTACAGAAGGATCGAAATCGATGTTAGAGCGTATACTTTTATTATGAAAAATAGCTGTGACGCCGTGCTCGTAAGTAGTTGATTTTGAAAGTACGATATCCGGTTTTCCATCACCGTCTATATCGCCTACGTTAAAGGCTTCGTATGGATCGGGATTACTGCCGGTATTTAAAATATACGGAGTCGCCATGGATTTATCATCAATAACACCTTTAACAGACGCGTTTTGAAAAATCCATTGGCCCGCTATCGCAATATCCAGTTTATTATCACCGTTAAAATCTGCCAGTTTTATCGCGCCTGAATAATACGAATAATAATTAGACATCTTTACCGCCTTGCTGAAAGCAGTTTTGTTACCCGTAGAAATGTTCCTCGAAATATAAAGACCCGTATTGTAGTCGAAACCTGGATCGTAATAGCCAAAAATAAGATCGGGTTTGCCGTCTCCGTCTATATCTCCAAAGTTTAAATCCCGCCCGCCATTACTCTCAAAAAATGTACTTGTTGTTGTGAATGACAGATGTCCGGCAGTTGATGTGTTACGGTAGTAAGTAATGCCGGCACTGTAAAAAGCGTCTGATACAATATCCGGCTTGCCATCAGCATCCATATCGGCCAGGATCATACCGCTTTGGTAATTATATTGATCGATAACCAAAGCGAGAGGTGGCTCGAAAGCTATATTTCCGGCAGTTGAAATATTTCGCAATACATACACCTTTTCGGCCGCGGCGCTTACAACTACGATATCCGGTTTCCCATCACCATCCATATCACCAATTTGAAGCCCGTTAATGAGGTTGCCCATGTTCATCTGTACCGGGTTATCATATTGATCAGACTCGTGGCCCGGCAAAAGCCCCTTGCTGTGCGCTATAGAAAGAACCTTGTCCTGAAACGAGGCAAATACCAGGTCGGGAGCACCGTCTCCGTCTAAATCGGACAGATCGATATTCATGAAGCGGTTGCCGCCATAAGTAAGCGGAGCAGTTTCAAAATCCAGGGCCTTAATGCCGGGGTTGCCGGTGTAAGTAACATTAAACGGTTGAGCCGAGGCGGTAGAGCGCCCCGTCTCCTTATTTAATATAGTAATAGGTTTATAGGTTGATCCGGCAGGAACAGTAACAATAATTTGCGTATCAGTAGCCGATTTTACTGTTGCCTTTGCCCCGCCAAAATAAACCACGTTATTAGCTATGGCTTTTTTATTAAAATTGGTGCCTGTAATAGTAACTGTAGAACCTACAGGCCCGTTTAGCGGGAATATAGATGTAATTATTGGTGGATTGGTTGGGTTATTCCGAAAAAGCGATACTATACTGATATTATTGGTAACCACAATATCCGTCCGTCCGTCTCCGTCAATATCGCCCAGTGCAACATTGCCCGCAAACTGAGCAACGGGGAGATCTAATTTACCGGTAAATGAAACAGCGGTACCATTACCATTATTTTTCAGAATAGAGATGCTGTTGTCTCCATTATTTGTTGCCACTATATCTAAGCGCCCATCGCCGTCAAGGTCATCAAAGGCTAAATTATTGGGCTGTTTGCCGGTTGTAAAACTGATTTTGGGTAAAAATGCAGAGTTGTCAATACCGTTGCCATTAGTTGTATTGACTAATACGGATACACTGTTATTGAAGCCATCAACGGTTACCAGTTCCGGCTTGGTATCATTGTTCAGGTCGGCAGCTGCAATTGTTGTGGTATTCCAATCGGCAGGGAAATTTATCCCGGCCGCAAATGTGTTTTTATCAATTACACCGGTAAATTGTTCCTGGTTTCGCAATACCGAGATCCCGTCGGCGCCAAGGCCCGCCATATCAAGCTTGCCATCAGCATCAAAATCGGCAAGTATAATACCGTTTAATGGCACCGTAATGTCAAACCGGGTTGCAAAAGAATTACTTGTTATGGTACCTTTGGTTGTTACGTTACGCATTACAGATACAACGGTTCCGTTTGTGGTAACAATGTCAGGACGCCCGTCGCCGTCAACATCACCGATAGCCATGCCTGACGGAGCGGTGTCTGTTGTAAAATTAGCTTTCTGACTAAATGATGCCGCATTAATAGTTCCGTTTACACTGCTGTTATGATAAACCGTTACGTTATTATCGGTTTGATTAGCTACAACCAAATCGGGCTTGCCGTCGCCATCCATATCCTGCAATGCCAGCGCCACAGGCTTGGTGCCGGTTTGTATATCAACCCTGGCAGCAAACGACGAATTGATTATGGTACCCTTAACAGCTATATTACGATAAACTGAAATGCTGTAGCTGTTGCTGGATGTATTTAAAATGGCCATATCCAGTTTGCCGTCGCCGTCAATATCAGCCATGCAGATGTTTTTAGGCAGGTAACCGGTTTGCAGATCAACCTTTGGGTCGATATCGGCAGCGCCCAATGCACTTTTACTATCTGAAGTAAGTATGAAAGGAGAGATGGAATAACCTGTTAAGCCGTTAGCTGTATTTAAAACCGAAACAGGTTTATATGTAGCGCCAACAGGCACTTTTACAGTTAAAGATGTGCCGCTTGCCGTTACTACATCAGCCTTTACGCCACCAAAAAACACGATATTATTTGCTGCGCTTGCGTTGAAGTAGCGCCCGCCTATTGTTACTGTTGAACCAACGGGGCCGGTTGTGGGGCTAATAAAACTAATATTGGGCGATTGTGCAAAGGCGTTTATAGCAAACAGT
This sequence comes from Mucilaginibacter celer, assembly GCF_003576455.2. Taxonomy (NCBI): domain Bacteria; kingdom Pseudomonadati; phylum Bacteroidota; class Sphingobacteriia; order Sphingobacteriales; family Sphingobacteriaceae; genus Mucilaginibacter; species Mucilaginibacter celer. The sequence goes on along the minus strand of NZ_CP032869.1, from coordinate 3,968,745 downwards.
AGTAATATACTATAAAGTAATAAGGCTTTTTTCATTTTGTGATTAAGGTCAACGGTATACAATATTATTGCCGTGTGTTTCAGGCGGTAAAGATATCATTTCGATGGCAAACAGCAGGGGGAGAGATCAATTTATTTTGCTGATCGGGCGGGATAAACAACAAAGCCCGATATTTTTATATTGGGATTTGTGTTGATTTGCTTTTGTACCAATACCTGGGAAATAGTCGAACACATTTATGGCTTCTTGATGATAGTAAAGCGGGTTTTAAAAAAATATGCCAATAAGCATTCGAGCGAGAAAAGTGAGTAATCATTGCGATTTTCTTTTAAAAGCTGTTCGAAAATTTAACCTGCCGGATTTTTTGAACACTTAAAAAAAATTAACATTGCGCCTAAATTCATTTTACGTAATGTCAAATTGTAAACTAATTTCCAGCAATTGATGTGGCATTTCATTTTCTTGATAAAGATCGTACGCCCCTAATAAATTAATTGACCACCAATAAATTATTAGAACAATTGTTGTGAAGCTTTTAAATTTAATATTTATTCCAATATTTGTATTAAACCGCCTGAACCATTTTCGAATTGACAGATTTATAGTTGCATATTTAATGACTTTAATTCCGAAAAATATCTGGCTCATCCTTTTTTGTATGCACTGATCATATTTGTAAGCTATTTCCTTTATTTAAATTCCAGAAATCATGATTGTCAACTTTAAAGAAATAAAAGATGATGTTGAATGGGAGTTGTTTGCAAAAGCTTTTTTCAGGTCCATGGGAAAAACTATTGAGGAAAGACCTACAGTTGGCAGTGACGGTGGAACAGGGAAAGACCTAATCATATCAGAAATTCTCCCCAGCGATCTTGGCACGCCTATTAAACGACAGTATCTGGTAAGCTGTAAGCATTATGCACACCGGAGTAAGGGCGGTGCCGTGAGAGAAAGTGATGAAAAACCAATTATAGATGTTAACCTCAGATTAGAAGAATGTGATGGCTTTATTGGTTTTTATTCGACTTATCCGACCACTACATTGATAGACATATTAAAAAAATACGAGAAGGTTTCCAAACGAACGTATAAAATCTATGATAGGGATGATATTCAAAGCTATTTGTTAAAAGATGACGAGGATAATTTACTGTTAAAAAGTTACTTCAAAGATTCTTACAAGGAATGGGTTCAATTAGGAAGTCCCAAGATAGACCGCAATAGCAATTTTGAAAAGCTAACAAAGCATCATTTTGAGGAAAAGGATAGGGATTATTTTAAAAAATACTTTGAAGGCCAGCCTGTCGACTGGAGTGTTATTCGGAAATATACTTTTAAACGTTCCTGTTTCAGCCAAGTGATCGAAAATCTCGAAGCCAATAAAGTGTGCCTGATTACAGGTGCCGGAGGGGAGGGGAAAACTACTTTGTTGATGCAAACGGGTGATTATTATTTTAAGAAAAACTACGAAGTGTATTTTTCCTGGAATGTATTCAAGCATTTGGACCCGCAAAACCTTCAGTTTGATCCTAAAATTAATTACCTGATCATTATAGACCGTGCAGATACCATAGCAGAATTGAATGATTTTGTAAAAAAAATCAAATTCCTGAATAATGTAAAAGTTATTTTTGCAGCCAGGAAAAACGAATGGCTGCAATCATTATTGAAAAGAAAAAATGCGAAGGAGTTAGAGGCATGGCTGGGTGTAGAAATAGCTCTGCGTAAGATTTCAAACCTTGAAACTGAAGCAATAACAACATTGCTACAAAAAACCGGCTACAATACGGTCATATCGACTGAAAGGCTTAAAAAATTTATAGAAGAAAATAAAGATTTTAATTTCCTTCTGTCCATCATGATCTATGCTACACAAGGTAAATCTTTTAAAGCTATCATTATCGATATAATCAGGAACATCAAAAAATGGGAAAATTGTGATCGAATCTTGCTGGCTATAGGCTACATCGTTAGTATTGAAATTCTCGGAAGGGGACTGCACGGATCCCTTTATTGCCAGGAGACAATGCTGAGAAAACTCATAGGAATTGGATCAATAGGCGAATATTCAGCAATACGCGACCAGCTTTCACAAGAGGCGTTTTTTCAAGAATCAGGGGATAATTTAATTTATACCAGGAATATCCAAATTGCCAAACTTTATTTTGAGGTCCTGTTTGATCAGGATTCGGGGATATTAAATTTATTCGATACCTATGATAATATATTACAGGAAACTGTCAAAGGGGATTATTTTAACAAATTTGATCTTGTAGCTCAAATACCAGTTTTTATGAGGTCCGTTAACCTGGAAACTGCGATTTCCCTGTTAAAGGCTGCAATTAGCTATAGATATTTTTTCCATCAGTACTACATCTTCATTAAGGATGAAATCCAAAAAGGTAATTTCGGAAATTATGATGAAGATTTATATTCTGCACGATGGTTATTTAAGGAAGCTTTTAACAAAAATCCAAAAAATCCTAAATTATATCACTTATGGGCAGACTTTGAAAAACAACAACAAGATCGGGGAAATATTAAACTGTTATATGTTCCGACATTAAGCGAGGACGACTTGCAATTTTCACCCCAATGGATTCTAAAAACTGGTGTAGAAATTTGTCAGGACGATTCCGTGTATATAGCGTTGGCAAAGTTACATATTGAAAATAGACATATAGAAAATGCTATAGAAGTTCTTAATGATGGGATAATTATAACAAAAAGCCCTAGTTTATACTGCGCTCTGGCATCACTGGAATTTAAGGAAGGAAATCCTAACCTTGCAAGAGATATTATAGAACAGGTAAATCCAAGCGCCTTAACTCCTGAATTATATTTATTGAAATCACAAATTGAATTAAAGTCGGGCAACAATCAGGAAGCAAGAAATATCTTGAAAACTGGAATAAAGAAATTTAATATTGACAAACTGGTTGTTGCTTTAGCTAAAATTGATATCATGGAAGGAAAACTTCAGGAAGCAAAGGCACTAATTAAATCCAAAGTTGATCTATTAAGAACTCTACCGCTTGACTATTGTTTAATAAATATCGAAAAAATGATGGGCAATTGGTTGGTTGCCAGAAAACTATATAAGGAGGTTGATGAATTGTACAACGATTTTTCAATTAGAATAAGCTGGGCATATTTTGAAATCAACTTGAATAATGTTGGTGAAATCGGAATACCAGAAACAGCGAGAGGTATTTTTTTTAACGGATGGGAGAGATATAGCAAAATATGGAATTTTGTTCACTCATTTTTGTTGATGGAGGCTGGTTTAGCATGTAATGAAGGGATAAACGAACCATATAGTGCGCAATGGCTATTTAATTATTATCTTCAATTAATAGAGAACGATCACTTTATTCATTACGGAAAAATTATCAGAAGCCTCTCGGACCTTAAACAAGCACTTTCTGTAAATAATGTTAAAAACCCGCAAGAGTTCGAAGATTTTGAAATAGATGATTGATGCTTAAAAAAACGATCAATCCTCATTTCAAAGTGAAAATTTTTTGTCTCAATGTTTATACTGATGTGGACTGCTATAGATTAAAACTTCTCCTCCTCATCTACGCTAAACCAATCTATTACGGTGCCATCACATTCAAGAGCGTTGGGACAGCAAATATATTCGAAGCCAGTCTCATCCTTGAATACTTTGAAATCTTTTACCGTAAAAACTTTATCGCAATGAATACAAAGTTTTTTATCGGATAGTTTTGGTACATCTTCAAAAGGATAATGTTCCTTAAGATACGTTCCCTTTGCTTTTACTTCTATTTCTATCATGACAGGTTTATAATTATTTCAAGGTAGTTAAAGTTCGGGAGAAAAATCAAATTAATAAAAAGGCAAAGAATGATAGATACAACAATTTTCGGACTGATCCTTAGTATACTCGCAAATCAAATACTTTTTTTATTCCCCCCCCCCCCCCAACTTTTCAGACTGATCCCTGTAAATGTTAGACCAATGTTAGACCAGAATTTTTTGACAACAAAAAAGCGATTAGTGTCTTTCACCTAATCGCTTGATTTTCAAGTACTCAGAGCGGGAATCGAACCCGCACTCCGTTTACGGGAACAGGATTTTAAGTCCTGCGAAATTTAAACCATCGAAAAACAAAATGTGCTTTAATTGGCTTTAAATGCGGTTTTAAATTCATTAGCAACCATCGAAAATCATTAAAAATTAGAAAATGTTGTCCTATTGTTGTCCTGATATTGATTGAAAATGCTTATCTTTGAGTAATCAAAATCACTAATTTATGGCTTCAATAAGTGCGGTTCTTCGTAAGAACAAAAAGGCCGATGGCACCTATCCGCTTGTTATCAGGATAACTAAAGATCGTAAAACGACTTATATTTCGTTAGGGCATCATGTGGCCTTAAGCGATTGGGATGCCAAGAAGCAACGCGTTAAAAAGTCTTATCCGAATGCGCCGCAACTTAATAATATGATTGCCAAAAGGCTCTCGGAAGCAAGCAGCAAATTAATCGAACTGGAAACCAATAACACCGATACATCATCGCAGGTGATTGGTAAGGCTTTCCAAAAAGCAAAAGAGAATACATTTTTCAGACAGGCAGATTTATATATTGCCCGCCTTGAAAAAGCCGGGAACTTTAACCGTATCTCTGCTGAAAAGCCACGTATCAAGCGATTGAAAGAGTTTTTGAATAACCGGGACGTGTATTTCCCGGAAATCGATGTGACTTTCCTCAAAGACTTTAAAGCATGGTTGAAAGGGACACGCACCATTACTGAACGCACGGCGGTTAACCATTTGGTGGTTATCCGTTCAATTTATAACCAGGCTATTACCGATAAGCTGGTCGATCCCAAATATTACCCGTTTGGCAAAGGCGGCATTGTTATCAAGTTTCCCGATAGTAAAAAGAGTGGTTTAACACCTGCCGATATTATCGCCCTTGAAAACGCCGAATTGGATGAAAAGCCAAACCATGCCCGTAACTTGTGGTTGTTTGCATTTTACTTTGGCGGGATGCGTGCCTCGGATGTGCTGCGCCTGCAATGGTCGGACTTTGAAGATGGACGTTTGTATTATAAGATGGGCAAAAATGAAAAGGGCGGCTCTCTAAAGGTATCGCCAAAAGCGGAAGCCATCTTAGCCCAATACAGGCGCGACAATCCAAAACACAATTTGGTGTTTCCCGATCTGGAAAAACTGCCTGACCTGAAAGACAAGGCGGCAGTACAGGAATATATCAAAGTTCGCATCAAGGCGAATAACAAGTTCATGGTAAAGGCCATGGAAGGGGCGAAGGTCAATAAACAGGCTACCTCGCATAAATCCCGCCATAGCTTCGCACAGATGGCGAAAGGCGTTATCAGCGCTTCTGCACTGCAAGAAATCTTCCGGCACTCGGATTTAAAAACAACAGAGGGCTATATGGGGAATAACTTTGTGAATGAAGAAATAGATAGTGCGATGGATGATGTAATGGCGCGGCTTAGTTTAACAACTCAAAAATAACAATGGGAGAAAAGCCCCCAAAACCCTCGCGGTAAGGGGATCTTTAATTGGCGGGTTATATACCGCTAATCATAGTGCTCAAATATAATAAATGAATTTCTCTTTATAAATATTGCGGCGCGGATTTTTGTTCGTACCTTCGGGAGTATTTATTTCCTGAATAGCGAACTCGTTTCAGACCGTCGAACCCGCCAAGTAAAACACCTCTGAAATATGCGAGATCAAGTTTATTGCTGCACGCCATAGCGTGGGGTTACTTGCTCGCATATGCGCTCTTGGCGGGGCGTGACGGTCTGTGAGGCCCCACGCTGTTTTTTTATTCACCTGTCTGATAGGGGCTAAGGCAATCGTTTTAACCCCTTTTATGAAGCATTTCTTATTTTTTCTTTTCATGGCCTCCATGCTGGCGCCACACTGCAATCTTGCGCAAATCAAAGAACGATTACCTAAAGTCGAATTGATTGCGATGGCTACAACCTATCAGCCAGAAAACACAATTGTTAAAGCCAGTGTGTATAAGTCGGGCGCTCCTAATCTCTCCATTTCTTAAACAAATTCTTTAAAAACAATCAAGCTATGCAATGCACACAATGTAATTCCGACAATGTACAAAGGCTCAGCCTCGTTTATGAACAAGGAACGCAGAATATCAGCGCCACAAGCCGCACCACGACAAACTATGGATTTGGGCAAGGTTTTTCAAGAGGTACAACCACAACGACGGGAAAATCCCAATCGATAACAGCAATGAAAGCAGCGCCGCCTAACAAGAAGAAAATAATCATCCCAATTGTTTTGATTGTTATAGGGCTTTTCCTGATGAAACAGGGCGAGCTGTGGGCTTTGGTTATTGCAGGCTTTGGCGGCTATCTGTTCTACGCGTATTTCAACTACAACAGGAATGTTTATCCCCGCTTATATGCCGATTGGGAGAAATCATGGCTTTGTAACAAGTGTGGGGCCATCTACCTGCAATAACCAGTCTTTGTACTTAAGAAAATTTACCAACCCAAAATCACAATAACATGCACATAAAACAATTCTTCCTTATATTATTTACTGCGCTATGGCTCTTTAGCTGCGGTAAAAGCAATACACCTGCGCCGGGTAACAACAATAACAACGGCGGCAACAATAACGGCGGCACAGATAACGACCCCAATAAAGGCGTGACCGTTGGCAATACAACAACCTATAAAAGTTATGTGGTGAAAACGGTCGGCATCAGCACGATTAGGCTGGCGACAGATGCCAATGAAAAAATTACCGCTGCTGAATTTTTCGGTGGTGGCAATCATATTGTCGTAAGGGCTGGCAACACCAACAGTATGAGTTTTATAAATACCAATAACTTTGAGCCAACTGTCGGCCCTTACGATAACAATACGCACCAGTTCTTAGGTTCATGGTCGAATGCCAACTATCCTGTTGCGCAAGGAGGTGGCATTGATAATGGTAAAATGCTGGACACAACTAATTCTATCACCATTAAGCTCAAAGGGTTTGACCAATCTAAAACAGGCTATAACCAGCTTAACCTTGTGCTTTGCGGCGCGCCATATCTGCAAACGATAAAAGATTGGGTGCAATATAACTTAGTCTATATTTATCATGATGGAACTTACCCGGACGCGGTGAGGAAAAATGCGCTTTATGCGCGTCTGTTAACCACCCCGGTAACAGTCCGTAGTGTTGAACTGGCAAAGCCGCTTTCTGAAAACCCTTATATTGTAAAAGATGTCGTGATTTCATCACTCCGCACGGTAACGGATGCACAGAACAAAACAACACTCATGGAATTTGGCACCAATGCGCTTGGTTTGTTAAAGCTTGGCAATGATGCCTCCGGCGATAAAAAAGCGGGTACAATCCTCAAAACCGAGTTGGTCAATGGAGACAAAGGGCAACTAACGTATTCTTCCCAAAATGACGGATTTGGCACGTTGTACCTGCCAATGTTTTCCAACCTATTCCCAACCTCGTTTGGGCCTGTGCCGGAAGCGGCAGACAGTTTAAGCAAGGTATTTGTAAGGGTAAGCGGTTTTGATGCATCAAAATGCGGTTATAACCAGTTGCGGTTTTATCTCATGTTAGACCCTTATGATATAAAACAGGGTTTTGAGCCGCGCCCGATCTTCAATGTTCTCTTGCAACATGATAAAAAACAATCACTGGCAGATTTGAAAGCCTCCATTAAAACAAGCGGGCTATATTGCTATCAGTTACTAAATGATTGATATTTGCATCACCAGCAGATGAAACGTCTGCTGATAATAAGTTTAGGTTAACGCCCCGCGCTGCAAGAGAACGGGGCGTTTATTTTTAACTATCAATCTAACTCAATCCCGTTATCCCGATCATGCCCGTGATCGCGGCCTGCTTGCCGCTCTTTCTTAAGCGCCTGCCGGATGCGGTCGCTTTCGCTTAACTTTTGATCGGATTTGTTTTCTGCAAAACTCTGGCGGTGATCTTTTTCTTTTCCTGGCTCCGGTGTTATTCCCGATTTATTGCGCATCATATCTTTAAACAATTGGTCGCGCTCTTCCTGTGTTTGGCGTTTAGGCTCGGGTGCTTTCGTGGTTTGTTGTTCCGCATTGGTTTTGAACTGTTCAAAACGCTGCTCTGTGCTCGCCTGTGGTCTGGCTTTTTGTTTTTCGCTTTCGCGGCCTTCGCGTTCGGTTTTCTCCTTGCGCATGAGGACAATGGCTTGTTTCTCCGTCATCAGGCTATACCCGCGCAAACGCTGGCGAACGTCATAAAGCCTTACGCCGGACAACTGGCGCACAAGGTTGAAGGAGTGTCCATGTTCATCAACAACAATAAACGGCGTGCGGCCAACACCCTGCGCAATCATATAGCCATTATTACGGCATGCTGCGAGAAACTGCGCCCCTGTGCCCGTTTGATGCCAAAGCTGGTTTAATGACGCTTTCATCTCCGGTTTATGGCGGTTGCGGCGCGGGGTTTGCTTATGGCCGAACTCAATCTCCATGCGCTGCCGTGCCCGATCCTGTTGCAGGCGGCTGAAGCTATCGGAGCGCATTTTATCCAGTTCATGATCGTAACGCTCCCAAACAACATGGGCATGCGTGCGGCCTTTCTTTTCATGCAGGACGATCACACGGCGCTGGTCTTCAAGGCCCAATTCAGCGGCCAGAATATCGGCGGCCTTGTACCAGTCTATGTTTTTATCTTCACCAATAGCCGGGTTGATCTGCGCATGGTATAAACCCTTTTTTGCTTTGGTAAGTTCGGCCATGGCATCCATGCTTAAAATGGTATTGCGCAAATATTCATCATCGGCGTTTTCCCGTCCGTCTACGTCCAAAATGCGGATGCGTTCGTTTTCAGCCTGCGTAATCAGGTAGTCGGCCAGTTGCCTGCCGTTGCCGCGTGTATTGCCTCTAATCACCATAGCCTAAAACTTTCAGTAAATAGCGTGTCATGGTATCAATGCTGTGCATTGCGTTGCTGATATCGTCATCGGTGACGGATGTGATTTTGCCCTCGGCTCTGCGATTGTAAGCGCGGGCAATCTGATTGACGTTGCTGCCGATCTTGCCAAGTTCGCCTTTAATGCGAATAAGCAATTCGGGATCAACGTTTAGCGCAAAGGGTTTAACCCGATTGCCTAATCCAAGATGCCGCAAATACTCGCTTGCCGATTTAAAACGGCCAAGCCTTGCATTCAGCAAAATCTGTTTTTCTTCTTCCGCTGTCACGCGGATACGCATGGTTTTGGTGCGCAAATTTGCGCTTTCTTTTGTTGGTCGTGCCATAAGGTTCAGGGTTGAACGGGGGTCAAGGGGGCGTATGCCCCTTTGCAAGGCGGTTTGTTGCGATCAAAACCCCGGAGGGTTTTTGTAGCTACAAACCACGTCTTGCAACTGCACGAACAATATAACCAAAACCATAATAAAAGTCAATATATACAGCAACTTATACAACCGCAGCCGATACCGTCCAACACGCTCCCACACCGTCAAAACCATACAGCCATAAAAAGAAAAAAAGAAACAGCCACCGAAAAATCACAAAACAAAACTGTAGATTAGATAGAACCAAAAACCGATCACATGGCCGAATTCGATAAAACAAAAGACTACGGAACCTTTAGCGCAAAATTCAACAGCTACTCATCAGGCGAACCAAACAAACAGGACAGCTCACCCAAACCGCAACCGGAAATTTTAGATGACGATCACGATGTATGGCACAGGCTCGGCATAACCAAGGCAGAATTTAAAACCCTGCTTGAACTCCGTTCCAATGGCAACGCGCGAATCCAAACCATCATATTCCTGCTTGGCGTGTTCCTGACCCCGATAACCGCCATTGGTGCCTTATTAGGTTTTGTTCATGCGTATCAGCGTATTTTGTGGCCTGAAAAAATCCTGCCGCATTTTTACCCGATGCGGCCAATCATACGCCTTGCCATGTTCCTCGGGGCAATTTTGTTATGGGTTGTTGTGATTATCGCCGCAATCGTCGTGCTGCCGCTTGTCGGGTTAAGTGGAAATGGAGAACAGCTATTATTAGTGGTGCTTGTTGTGAATTTTCTGCTGACCTCGGGAGCTTATGGCATTTTTCACCAATGGCAAAAGGGTGTAAACAATGCCGTGCTGCACGGCGAAAAATTCGGGACTGCCCGTTTTGCTCGGCAAGAAGAACTGGAAAAATACAAACAGGCAAAAGGCCTGTATATCGGTGGTGAGCATTACCGTTACAGCAAACAGGGGCATTTGCTCACGATTGCCGGAAGCCGTTCCGGGAAATTTACGAACCTGATTGCGCCTAACCTGTTAGGCTGGGCCGATATCGACGGTTCTTTCGTGGTCATTGACCCGAAAGGCGAGATCGCCGCTTGCACAAGTAAATACCAGGGCGAAGCCGGACAAAATGTTGTCGTCCTTAATCCGTGGGCTATCCTGCCGGATAAATTGCCCGATAGCGTCAAATACAATCCGATGGATATCCTTGATGCGGATAATCCGAACCTTGTCGATGATTGCCAGATGCTTGCGGAAATGATTGTCCCGCAGGACACAGGCAAGAATAAGTTTTTTTCAGATAGCGCCCGCGCCATCCTTACCGGGCTAATCATGTATATTGCCCTGTCCGAAGAGGGGCATAACCGAAGCCTTAAAACCTTATGGAAGTGGGTGCGTTACCCGCAGGAGATGTGGGACAGGGTATTGGCGGAGATGGAAAATTTTGAGGGGCAGCACGGCGATACATTGTTATATGCGTCGACAGAGATAGCAAAATATACGAAAGCCGGTAGCCAAACATGGGGCAGTATTTTAGCAACCGTTATGCAGTCTACGGATTTCCTGAAAAGCCCCGCCCTGCAGGTTGGCATGGAAAGCGGTTACGATCCTTACGAACTGGCGAAAAGCAAAACGACTGTCTACGTCATCATCCCGACCGATAAACTGCAAAGCCACGGGCGGTGGTTAAGGCTTGTTACAACCAGTATGATGCGGGCGGTAATCCGCAAGCCGGGCAAGCGTGTTGTGTTCATGCTCGATGAATTTGCAGCGCTTGGCTATCTGCCGGAGATTGAGACGGCGCTTGCGGCCTATGCCGGGTATAACGTAACCGTTTGGGCTATCCTGCAATCCCTTGTCCAGTTACAGGCCCTTTATCAAAATAACTGGCAGGTATTTATCGGCAATACTGCCGTGCGGCATTTCTTTGGCATACACAATAATTTTGACGCTAATTATATCAGCGCCGCCATCGGGCAAACGTCCAATGTGCTTATTGAACGGCACCGGATGGGGATAGGCAAGGTAGAATCCAATCAGCGCCCTCTGATAACGCCGGATGAGTTGCGCATCGCATCAGGCAAAAGTATTTTTACATTTATCGATGATATGCCGCCCACTTATTTTGACAAAGCGCCTTATCATGATAAAGAGGAATTGAAGGCAAGAGCGAGTAAAAATCCTTATCTTTAATATTAAAATCATATCACAAAAAAAATGAGATTTCTTTTGTTTGCTTTGTTTCTCGCAATGATTTGCAGCGGGTGTAAGAAAAATGACCCTACAATGCATGTTACGTGGGTTGATGGCGGCACGCCAAGTAATCCAGATACAACAGTCATTAGCGGACCAACAAATGGCAATAATCCAACAAAATTGAGTCCATTGGACTCGATAAATCTTAGTATCACATTAAGCGAGCAATGCGGTGCGATTGCTGACAATGCCATAAGCCAACTTACCGGGGATTTTTCAAATTTAGATGCTAATGGTATTGTTAGCTCTGTTGCTAAAATTAAAGGAGTGAAGTCAGTAAGCTTAGATAATTCAAAAACCTCACTTTATATCCAGCGAAATGACAATGCGTATTTTTCTGTGCCGTTGTATGATTGGAGCAGTCAGCATTTTATTTATTCTTCTGTCAATCAGCTTGGAAGTTCGACTAAATTAAATTTAAATTCAGCTATTCCCAATATTCCATCAACTCCGCACATATCTCCAAAGAGCAAAAAAGCAATTATTTTGTCACCTTTTACCAGTAGCCTACAAGCTACTGGGCACATTCAATTACTTAAACAGCTTTTAATTGGAGCGGGATATGAAGTTGTATGTCCAGAACCTAATCAGATAACAATTAACACCTTCAATGGAGACTATCTTTCAGGTTTTGGCGTAATTTATATTCTTACCCATGGACGTGTTAGTCTAATTTCGGGTAAGCAAGTCACAGAGTTAAACACAGGATTGAAATACGACGCTTCGTTGGCACTAACTTCTGCTTATAAGAATACCGACAAATTTACTCTTGTCGAAAACAGACATATTCACTATTTCGCAGTCACTACCGATTACTTGAAAAGGACGCTTTCAAAGAAATTTCCCAATTCAATTGTCTATGTGAATGGATGCGGTTCTCTTGAACAAACGGATTTAGCAAATTTTTTTATTTCAAATGGAGCCCAAGTAATTAGTGGAAACACGTCAGTAATAGATCGTTTGATTGCTATATCAAACGCAAGCGAATTATTTACATCTTTAGTTTCAGGAAATGAATTTTCTTATAGTCTTTATTTTACAAAGAATTTACAAGGGATAGGAAGTAATCAGAAAATTATAGCGAATGATCACTATCTGTATAATTCTCTTGATGCATATGCAGCAAACTCAAGTAAAACATACCTTGTCGATAACGTTTCAATGATTGGTTTTATAAGTAAAGGTTTTGGTATGGGAAACGACGCGGTAACGTTCACTGCTAATTTATCGAAGCAGATCGGCAACACGGATTCTAAAGTTTATGTTACCAACAATATAAATAAAACTTCATTTGAGATGATACTTTCCCAAATTTCAATCAACGGTCATAGCCTTGAAGACGATTTACCTTTCACCCAATTTATGAATCCTAATTTGCCCTCCGTGAAAGACATTACGCCTGTGATTTTTACATTTACAGCTAAGGGCAAGAGTGGTAATACATTAACACAGACTTACGTTCCATATACACTTCTTCCTAAATAGCGATGAAAAGAAACCTCATTCTATTGTTGTTCTCTGTTGTTTTGGCTTTTCCATTTGAATGTACGGCAAAGCCGCTTTCAATAATGGCTGATTTTTATAATCCTAAAGTTGATAAAACTACTGACAAATATGTAGATCGCGTTTATTGGTTTGTGATGGATCTTTCTTTTAACAAATTAATGGGGTTAGTTCCCTCCCTGAAACATGCAGTTTTGTTAAATGATGATAAAGTACACATAGCGCGAGTAGTGCTTATTTCAAAGCTTTTAAAACAAAACCCCAACATTGATAAAGTGTGTCAAGATGCTTATTGGGTATCCTATCACATGAAAGATGTTGATCAGACTGGTTCATTACAAAACTACAATCCTCGCTTCAAGAACGTCTTATAGGGGTTTATTGATCAAAACGGCTGCATAGCCTCATAGTAAATTGCCCCATGCCGATCTACCTTTCGGTAAGCCATTTCCTCTGCAAATGAATAAAACCCCTCATCTGTAATTATCAGGTGTTCAATAACCTGAATATCTAATAATTTGCCCGCCTCCATCATTTGCCGCGTCATTCTTTGATCCTGTGCGCTTGGGTTTAAATTGCCTGACGGATGGTTATGGGCGAGAATGATGGCCGATGCGTTGGCTTTCAGGGCTGTGACAAATACCAGTTTAGGATCAACGATTGTTCCGGCAATGCCTCCGGTTGATAGGTTGGTAATCCCTAAAACCCTGTTTGCCTTATTCAGTAGCAACATTTTCGCCTGTTCAACAAATTCAAGTTTATTTTTATCCCACTGGTCAAGTAACAGGCGATAGGCCTGTTCTGCTTTATTGATCTGTGGGCGTTCCGATGCTTTGCATCCGCGTTTGTAAATGAGTTCGATTTCTGCGACCTGGTAGAAATTCATTTATAGCTCCTGCTGTGTTGGGGGAAATGGAGATTTGCTATGTGCCTTATGGCTGCGGCTTTTCGGTGCTTTTACCCGATGCCCAAAACTCATTAAGGTCTTTTTTGCCGTTATATAGATGCGCCATCGAACCGACAGCAAAGCTGGCTTTAAGATTTTCGGTAAGCGCAAGGGCGGCCATTTTTCCCGCTTTGTCGTTATCCATGAAAAGAAAAATAGTGTTAAGGCTATTCTCAAACACCATGATCTTGTCACTTACTTCATTTACAAGTGATACTGAATTGAGAACGTAAGCATGATTGAGCGGATATAATAAGGCGTTTATTTCCATCCAAGACAGAAAATCCCAAAAGCCCTCAAATATCTCTGCTGCGTTTGCTTCTTTATTTTTTGATAAAATGCGGGATGACGCTTTTCGTCCGATGATTGTTTTAAAGCAGGTATTAAGGGACGGGTTGGGAATGCTGACCTCATAACCGCCTTTATCATTTTCAAATAAAAAGCCGGTATAGTGTTTACCTGTTATTGTATCGAGAATCATGCCCTGCTTTAGATAGATGTTTGCCAGTGTGGTTGAAATCCTGCGGCGGGATAATTCATGAAGCAGTCCGTGGTATGCAATTCTTTTGCTAATCCTTTCTATTTTGTAGCGCGGACTCTGATTCTGTAGGGTTGGCCGTTCAGATCTCGGCTGATGCTGTAAGCTTTCTCCCCGGATAGCCAAACTTCCATATTTTGCCGTTATTGCTTCTGCTGCCTGATTAATGCCAAGTCTGCGGTCTTTGAAATGGTAATCACACCATAAATCCAAGATATCGCCGCCGCTGCCTTGATTTCGGTGGATGGCCGTACCTGACAGCCCAAAATCATGCCATGTGTTCAGCTTGACATTGATTTTGAATGAGGCCGTTCTTTCATCCGGGCGAAACGGCGAATAATACCACAAGTCGCCGTTTCGGTCGGTTTTGCAGTACCGACCGCCAAGTTCTTCGGCAAGAACATGGACGGGAATCGTTTTGATTTCAGATAAGGGAAGGTTCATTTAATTTCCTTTTTTAAGCACGCGTTTGGACACACAGGCGGTTAGGCCTGTGGGCGGGTAGGGTGGTTAGTTTTTAGAAGTTGGTTCCGTTTATCTAACGGCGTTTATTTGCTCGATCTGTTCACAGAGCTTTTTAATGTCGGCAATACGCCATGCGGTGATGCCAGTGCTGATTTTTATAGGTTGCGGATATTCGCCTGTTTTTACGCCGTCCCACCATTTGGACGCGCTCACAGGTATGATCTTCAGGACTTGATTTAAACGTAGAAAGCCGATTTCAGGCAAGGTCTTCATTTAGTTCTCCGTATATTTAAGGGACGCGAATAATGCGCCAAAAACCTTTAAAAGTCAATGGGTTATATTTAGAATAACAATGGACTATATCGGACAGTAATGTGCATTTTGATTAAATATAATCATTTCTCATAAACTGCTCACGAACTAAATACACATGTACAGAGTAGGATGCAAGGCGATTCGTTATTATCAAATGAAGATATATTTATACAGCGTGTCGTGTTGGTATCCGGTTGATTTTTGATTGAACGAAAGCTGACCAATCTAACATTAGCTTGGTACGTTTTTGAAATAAATCGCCGCGCGCATAAGCCGCTTCCGCTTTGTCTTTCAGTTGGTGAGCCAAAGCATGTTCAATGACTTCTCTGGAATGTTGGGTTTCCTCACCTGCCCAATCGCGGAACGTTGAACGAAAACCATGGGCAGTGAAGTCTTTTTTCATTCGCTTTAAAACCATGGAAAGCGCCATATCACTTAGCGGATTACCCCTATAGTTGGTAAATAAGAAATCTTCAGGACCGGTCAATTTCTGTTCGCTTAAAAGTTGCTCAACTGCAGGGGTAATTGGTATCCGGTGCTCTTTCCCTGCTTTCATACGTTCGGCCGGAATAGTCCATACTTTTCTTTGAAGGTCAAATTCTTTGAATTTTGCTCCGCGGGCTTCACCTGACCTGGCTGCGGTTAGCACGCATAATTCAAGTGCGCGGGCACTGTCACCATCCACCGTTACAAGTTCAGCGTAGAAATCAGGGCAATCATACCATGCTGCAGCTGCATGATGTACAACCTTTGATACTTTGCTTCGTGCGGGAAACACGCTTTCAAGGTTTCCTTTCCATGCCGCTGGATTATCTCCACTGCGATAGTTTTTAGCTTTCATCCAGTCCAAAACTGCCTCAATACGGCCACGTAACCGGCTTGCAGTTTCCGTCTTTTCCATCCAAATAGGCTCAAGAATTTCAATTATATGTTCTCTGCTAATTTGAGAGCCTGATAATTGTCCTATTATTGGATATGCATACTGTTCAAGGGTCTTTACCCATTGTGCTGCATGCTTAGCGTTTTTCCATGAAGGGCTATGCATTGCCATGTATTGAATGGCTGCCTCACGGAATTTTATTTTTGTTTTTTGTTCGCTTTTTAACCGCTGTTTTGTTTCATGTCGGCTATCGATTGGGTCGATACCCTGTAACAGTTGACGACGATAATCGATAGCATTATCACGCGCTACTTGCAAACTAACAGTGCTGAATGACCCTAACCCCATATCTCTTTTACGGGAACCGATTGTTAGCCTTAAAATCCAACTCTTCGCGCCAGATTTGGTAATATGAATTCCTAAACCATGTACATGCCCGACAAAGTGCAAGCCCGGTTTGGTGAGCTTCTTAATTGCGAGCGGTGTTAATGGTGCGATAATTCTTCCCATCTTCCTTCCCATCTTAAAAGTTAAGATTTGAGCTTATCGCATCCTACAGTAAAAAACAAGATATATTTTATTATATCAAATACTTGATTGTAATTTTTGGATGGTATTATATTACATAGGATAGCTAAAAAACAGACTTCCTCTCCGCCATAAGTACTTGATTTTGTTAAATTAATTGTACTTAAATGAGTTTTCCCATCTTCTTTCCCATCTATAAAATATAGTCGTTTTTTAAGTTTGGGTACAGGAGGCCCACAGTTCGAATCTGTGTATCCCGACCATTTTAAGTTATTAAAAAAGCTCACTAAAAAGTGAGCTTTTTTAATGCCGAGTAGGGTTCTAATCTTTTAAAACTTACTTGTGGCCGCCATTACGGCCGCCAATAATTTTTTATTCTATCGAATTACATCGTACAAAATTGCCTGATAGCCGTTATTGTTTTTGCAAAGCTCTTTTTTTTGTTGATTTCTATGATATGCAAGAGGTCTCCAGTTCGATCCTGGTAGGCTCCACCAATTATTTCAATAACTTAATTTGTCTAAAAAAAGCAAAAGCAAGTAACGTTTTTTGATGGGTACCACTGAATGCTGGACGGTATAAGTTTCAATCGGCAATAAACTATCTTTCGAAAAGGGATTTGCATCGTTTGAATTGATTAAAATTTGTAGCTTTACGCACAGCCTTTATAGGAGCATTCATTTTTGAATGAAAAAATGGACGTGTAGCTCAATTGGATAGAGCATCAGATTGCTAATCTGGAGGTTATGGGTTCGAGCCCCATCTCGAAGATGCATAGCGATATCTTCGAGATGGGTTTCTGAAAAGTAATCTCAAATTTTTATAACTTAATTCCGTCGATTTTATCTGAGTTCTATTTATTAAAAATTTTAACAGCCATTCGGTTGAATAAGAGATTATACTAAATATAAAGCTAAAACACTTTATAGGGATTAAGGTTGTAACCAATCTCTATCAGGTTTAGCTATTTGGCGGGCGTTATTTATTGCCATATCTAATGTAAGGCATGTAGAGGCTCTATACATTTGGCCATAATCTTCTACCACTAAAGCCAAATCGGCTATCTTGGGATCAGTCAAACATAAGGGTATAAGCAATTGTATATTGTTTCTGTAATATTGTGGGACAGCCGTTTTATAGCTTCTTTTTACACGTTCATTGGCGTTTTGAATGGACCCATTAATATATGTTTGAAGTTGAAAATCGTTCATTGATTTATAAGGCTCAGGAAAACGTTCCTTATTATCTTCAATTATATGCTCAATATTTGCAACTAAAGGCTTTCTAATATCATACACTAACTTAGAAGGCTCATCAAAATAGAACGCCATTTCCGGTAAGCTTGGAAATTTGCTTAGCTCATATTCTCCCCTCCGCATAAATTTATAGAAATGCCAAAATTGCTTCATTGTTGGATCCGTCAATTTATTTTCCTCAAAAACCATGTATAGCGGTTCCTGATTTTTTGTAACCAAACCCGTATTTAGGCAGGCAAAACTTCCTGTTTTTGAATAAGAAATCTTTTTTTCTTCAGCGAGCCGTTTGTAAGCATATTTTATGTAGTTGCCTAATATTGGATGTTTAACGTCTGAAGTAGCACGGTGATAATCCCAATCCTCCGGTTCTGCAAGTGCAGAAAGCTGCTCAACATTTTCTTGGAATTTTGGCATAAATGCAAATTCATAAAAATTTTCGGGTAGGTCTAATTTGTCGTTTCTCATTGTCTTGTTTAATAATCTATTCCGTTGTCTCGGTTTATATCTTGTTGTTGGTCTTCGCGCTCCTGTTTAATCCTCTGCATCGTTTGCCGGATTTTGTGCTCTTTTCTTCCCGCCGCAAGTCCTTGTTTGAAATCCTTATCGGTTTCGTTTGAGTTCACCAACTGGTCAAATACTTTCGGCTCCTGTTCACTTAATGATGGAGCGCTTCTAAAACCATTCTTATACTCAGGGCTTAAATCTTTTTTGGGGATAGCAGTTTCAAATTCCTGCTGTTCGCGGGCGTTCTTCATCACTTTGACAAACTCATTGTTTTCGTTTTGCTTAATGATTTGGTCTAACAGCTTTGGCTCGTAGGTGCTTAGAGTGTAGCCAGAGTTATAAGCCCGGATTATTTTTGCTTCTTCGTCGATTGCCATGTTTATTTAATTGATTTGGCTTTTAGATATTCATTGATGGATGAAGCGCTGTACAGGATGACGCGCGGAGAGGCATAAACGCAGGTGATTTTTCCTTCATCCCGAATTTTAAACAGCGTGGTTTTGCTGTTGATGCGAAGTTTTTGCATGGCTTCTTCTCCCGATAGCCATTCATCCTCTTGTACTTTGTTTTGATCTTTTAGCCGATCGACGACTTTTTCGATGAGTTTATAAAACGCCGGTTCTTCGAGGCAAATTACTTCCATAGCCTTTGAGGTTTAGATATAAGGCAAGATAAAAATTAGCCGGGAAAATAAAAAATAGGGGAATGCTAAAATTGAAGTGTTCAGGACAACATGTTGTCTTTGAAAAATGTTGTCCTATTGTTGTCCTGAAAATAAAAAAGCGATTAGTGTCTTTCACCTAATCGCCTCATTTTCAAGTACTCAGAGCGGGAATCGAACCCGCACTCCGTTTACGGGAACAGGATTTTAAGTCCTGCGTGTCTACCAGTTCCACCATCTGAGCGGTTGTATGAACCTTTTAAAAATAAAACCCTTCTTTGTTACCGGAAGGGCTTTGAGCGAAAGACGAGATTCGAACTCGCGACCCCGACCTTGGCAAGGTCGTGCTCTACCAACTGAGCTACTTTCGCATTTGTATTCCTCGCTTTCTGAGCTGGCTTTTGTTAACCGTTGGCCTATCTCGTTTGCGGGAGTGCAAATATAGGCAGAATTGAATAGCCTGCAAGAAAAATTTTCACTTTTTTTAAAATAGTTTATAACCCGCTGTTTTTCAAAACCTCAGCAATCAGTTCTGCCTCATAACCCCGGCCCATGGCATACTGTTGTAGTTTGTAGCGGCGTTTAAGTTCATTTTTTTCGGTTAGCGTGGCGGCCTTTTTTTGCAGCAGTTTGCTTAACGCTTCTAAATAATCATCCAGGTTAATACCAAGCAGGGCCTTTTTTATCAATACGTCGGGTACCCGCTTTAGTTTAAGGCCCTGTTTTATCTTGATTTTGCCCCAGGCTTTCTGGTTAAACTTGCCCTGGGTGTATGCATTGGCAAAACGGGCTTCGTTTAAAAAATTTTCCTCAATCAGCCGGCTTATAATTTGTTCAATGGCATCGGGCCATAATCCCCATTCGTAAAGCTTATCGCGTACTTCCTGTTGCGAGCGTTCCTGGTAGGCGCAAAAATGTTCGGCTTTGGCAAGAGCTACTTTGGGATCGGTGATTTTTTTTGCCTGGGGCTGGTCCATCATGAGTCAAAATTCGTTAAAAATTATGCTATTTGTTTTAAATATCTCCAAATTAGCAGCATGCCCAACACTACATATACCATAACTGCCATTAAAGAAATTATTAAGGCCGACGGTAATATTGTGCACGATTACAATATCAGCGCGCTTTTTACCGATAGCCGCCGCATCAGCAATCCGGCCGAAGGGCTGTTTTTTGCACTGAGCGGCAGGCGTAACGGTCATGAGTTTGTTGCCGAAGCCTATGCTGCGGGGATACGTAATTTTGTAGTGGAGCACGGCCCGGAGTTTAATTTGCCCGAAGCTAATTTTTTACTGGTTCCTGATCCGTTGGCTGCCTTGCAGGCCCTGGCTGCCTACCACCGCAGCCGTTTTAATTTACAGGTGATAGGTATTACGGGCAGCAATGGCAAAACTATTGTTAAAGAGTGGTTGTACCAGTTACTCTCGGCCGATAAAAATATTGTACGTAACCCTAAAAGCTATAACTCGCAGATAGGTGTACCGCTTTCGGTTTGGCAGATTAACGAGCGTAATGATCTGGGTATTTTTGAAGCCGGCATCTCTACCACAAACGAAATGGAGCGCCTTGAAGCTATTATTAAGCCAGAGATAGGCGTGCTAACCCATATCGGCCCGGCGCACGACGAGGGCTTTGAATCGCGCAGTCAAAAGATTGCAGAAAAGCTCCGGTTGTTTAAAAACAGTAAGCTGCTTATCCATAATTATGATCAGCTGCTTGATTTTAAGAAGGAGCTTGGTGCAAAGGAAACTTTTACCTGGAGCCGTAAGTTTCGCGAAGCAGATCTGTATGTTTTCAGCGAAACAGTGATCAGCAAAAATTATTACCTGCGGGCACGATACCATGGCAAGGAAATTGAGTGCCTGATCCCTTTTACCGATCAGGCCTCGGTTGAGAATGCCATTACCTGCTGGGCTACCATGCTGGCATTGGGCTATAGTGCCGTGGAGACAGATAAACGCATCGAACGACTGAGCCCGGTAAGCATGCGCCTCGAACTAAAAAATGGTGTAAACAACTGCTCGGTTATCGACGATTCGTATAATTCCGATCTGCAATCGTTAGAGATAGCGCTTAATTTTTTATCGCAGCAAAATCAGCATCAAAAAAAGACACTCATCCTGTCGGATATTTATCAATCGGGCCTGCATCAGGATGTATTGTATAAGCAGGTTGCCGAATTGATCCGCACTAAAAAAGTTGACAAATTTATTGCTGTGGGAGAGGCTTTGCAGGCACATCAACAATATTTTGATGCAGCAGAACAACATTTTTATTCAGATACCAACACATTGCTGCAGCATTTAAAATTGCTTGCCTTTAAGGATGAAACCATCCTGATAAAAGGTTCGCGCAGTTTTGAATTTGAGCAGGTGAGCCGTGCGCTGGCCCAAAAAGCGCACGAAACTGTAATGGAGATTAACCTTAACTCGCTGCTTAACAACCTTAACTTTTATAAATCGAAGCTTAAGCCCGGTGTAAAGGTAATGGCCATGGTTAAGGCTTTCAGCTATGGCAGCGGCACGTTTGAGGTGGCCAATATGCTGCAATACAATAAGGTTGATTACCTGGCAGTTGCTTATATTGACGAGGGCGTGGCGTTGAGACAGGCCGGTATTAACCTGCCCATCAAGGTGCTTAATCCCGAGGCCTCGGCATTTGATAAATTGATTGAGTATAAACTTGAACCGGTTATTTACAGCTTTGGTTTGCTTGATGATTTTGTAACCTACGCTATTGGCCGCAGCATGGTAAATTACCCTGTTCACCTTAAAATTGATACCGGCATGCACCGCCTCGGGTTTGAAAACCACGAGATAGAAATCCTTTGCGATATGCTGGAAACCAACCGGTATGTACGGGTGCAATCGGTATTTTCGCACCTGGCGGCAAGCGAAGCTCCGGAGCATGATGAGTTTACCAAAAAGCAGATCAAACGTTTTGAAAAGGCCTTTAAAGAGATAGAGCGAACGCTGGGTTATAAGGTGATTAAACATATTTGCAATACATCGGGCATCACCCGCTGGCCATCGGCACATTATGATATGGTGCGGTTGGGGATAGGTTTGTATGGGATAGATTCGGCTGTACCGGCATCAGATGCCGGATTGCAGCCCATAGCCAGTTTAAAAACCAGTGTGGCACAGGTAAAAAAGATAGGCGCGGGCGATACCATCAGCTACAGCCGCAGCGGCAGCCTGGCTAAGGATGGCAAAATTGCTACCGTACGCATTGGTTATGCCGATGGCTATTTGCGCGCATTTGGCAAAGGCCTGGGCAAAATGTTGGTGAAAGGCACGCTGGTACCAACCGTGGGCAATATTACCATGGATATGTGTATGCTTGATGTAAGCGGCCTCGACGTGCGCGAAGGCGACGAGGTGATTATATTTGATGAACACCAGCGTATTGAAGAACTGGCCAAACAGATAGGCACCATTCCTTATGAAATATTAACTAATATTTCGCAACGGGTTAAAAGGGTGTACTTTTACGAATAATTTCAGGTACGACAGATGAACAGGATAGCACGGGCATTATTCAGGTATTTTATAAAGGGCATGCTGGTGGTTGTACCGGTAGGTGCCGCTATCTTCCTGATGTATTGGGCCGTAGCAAGTATTGATAAAGCCCTTAACCTGAGTGATTTGTGGGTTGATAAAACCGGCAAGCACATGTATATTCCCGGTTTGGGCATATTAAATGTAATTGTGGTGATTATGGTGATGGGCGTACTGGTAACCAATGTAATCACCGAACCCATCAAAAATTGGTTTAAACGCTGGTTTGCACGTTTGCCTATTTTCGCTTTCCTGTATTCATCTATCAAAGATCTCACCGAAGCCTTTGTTGGTGAGGAGAAGAAATTTAATGAACCGGTGCTGGTTGAGGTGAATGAGTTCGGCTTAAAAAAGATTGGTTTCCTGGTACAAAAGGATCTGGCTAAAATAGGTTTGCCGGGCGAGGTTGCGGTGTACTTTCCATATTCATACTCCTTTGCCGGGCAGGTAGTTATTGTTGCTGCCGATAAGGTAAAACCGATGGATAAAAGCGCCGCCGATGTAATGAAGTTTGTAATATCGGGCGGGGTAAGTGGATTGGATTAGCAGAGGGGATAGGAAGAGAATCAGGAAATCAAGAATCAGGACTCAAGATATCAGGAATTAGGATAGAACAGGAGAACTGGTATTTAGCATTTCAAAGTGCGTAGGGCTGACAGAAAAGCGGGCCGGGAGTTGGCCTTGCGGGTGGAAGCTTTTTTCTGTCTTGACTTTTTGGTTACTTTTGTGTCAAGACAAAAGTAACAGCCTCCGCGGCAAATGAGCGGCCAATGTTGTTGTGTTACTCAGAATATAGTTAGAACGCTCACTGATATCACTACGATAGCGTTTCCACTTCTTTCGTCTCCGCCATCTTTGCTTTCCTGAAACTCCTTATCGCTAAAAAAACAGCTATCAACATCAAAATCGCTCCCAAAATATAAGGTGCCCCCGGAAAATAGGCCGAGGTATTACGATGCGTAAACAAATGAAAAACCGAACTCATCAGTAACGGTCCGATAATTACGGCCAAACTGCTGATGCTGGTAAGCGAACCCTGTAATTCGCCCTGTTCGCGGGCGGAAACGGTAGCGGTGATCATGCCCTGCAACGATGGTCCTGAAATGCCGCCGAGGCAGTATGGGATCATAAACACAAACATCATCCAACCCCTGTTGGCAAAGGCTATCAGTATTAAGCCGGTGGTATAAAAAAGTAACCCCGCAATAATATTTTTCTCCTGCCCGAATTTTGGGATGGTGAACCTGATGAGGCCGCCCTGTATAGCCACAAGCACAATGCCAATAAAAAAACCCAGCAGGCCGATGCTCTGCAAAGTCCAGTTAAATTTTTCGGTAACGTAGAATGATAGCACATACTCAACCGATTTTTGAGCAATATACACCAGCGAGAACGCTCCAATTAACCCGGTTAAGGCCGGATACCTGCCCAGGTTGCGCAACGAACTGATAGGATTGGCTTTTCTCCATTCAAAACGCCGGCGGTTTTTGATAGCCAGTGATTCTGGCAATACAAAATAGCCATAAGTAGCGTTAATAAGTGCCAGGGCAGCAGCCAGCATAAAAGGGAATTTTACATTTAAATTGCCCAGAAAGCTGCCGGTGCCAATGCCTATGATGAAACCCAGCCCTGAGGCAGCGCCCACCAAACCAAAGTTGGCCGCCCGGTTTTTACCGGTACTGATATCGGCTATGTAAGCCGTGGCCGTAGTGTTACTTGCCCCGGCAAAGCCTGCTATAGCCCGGCCTACAAACAGCCAGCCTATGGTAGGCGCAAAGGCCATAAAAATATAGTCAATTCCAAAGCCGATTAATGAGCCAAGTAAAACCGGTCGCCTGCCATACCTGTCGCTCAGGTTACCCAGAACAGACGAGAATAGGAACTGCATTGAGGCGTAGGTAAATGTGAGGTAGCCGTTATATTGCGCGGCTGTGCTTACATCAACATGCCCCAATGTTTCGAGCAGTTTGGGCATTACCGGGATAATGATGCCTAAACCAAGCACATCAATAAAAAGGGTTACGAAAATAAATCCTAAGGCGGCGGTGTGTTTATTTTTAGGTTTGGCGCTCATTAATAATGATAAAGGTTTAAGCGGCTTAAAAGTTTTAAAGCACGCAGCTTTGGTTTTATCCTAATGCAGGGGCGTTGCAGCTTCCAGGTTTTCTGTTGCTGCTTTTTTTACGTTTTTAAAATTGCGGATAGCCAGCAATGCACTTGCTAACATTAATATTGCACCTAAAATAAAGGGCGCGCCCGGCAGGTAAAAAGGCCTTTTATCATTAGTGAAATAATAAAACAAGGTAGTCATTACCCATGGACCGAAAATGGCGCTCAGGCTCATTAAGCTGGTGAGGCCGCCCTGTAGTTCGCCCTGTTCATTGGCGGGTACCTGGTTGGTCATGATGCCCTGTAGCGCCGGGCCTGCTATGCCGCCAAGTGCATAGGGTACCATAAAGGCAAACATCATCCAGCCCTGCGTTGCCATGGCAAACAGAATAAGACCGGTGCTGTACAGTAATAATCCAACCCAGATACACCGTTCCATGCCCAGTTTAGGCAATATGATACGCATTAGGCCGCCCTGTACAACCGCAAACATCAAACCCACAAAGCCGAGCGAATAACCAACCATACCCGGACCCCATTTGAATTTTTCGAAGGTGAAATAAGTCCACACGTTTTGCACAGCCTGGCCGGCAAAGTATACCAAAAACAATGACAGTGCCAAACCTACTACAGACGGGTATTTTTTAAGCTGAAGCAATGAACCCAGCGGGTTGGCGCGTTTAATATCAAACGGACGACGGTGTGCTTCATCTAACGACTCGGGCAAAATAAAGAAACCGTAAATAGCGTTTAAAAAAGCCAATCCTGCGGCTGCAAAAAACGGGAGTTTTACACCCATTTCACCCAGCCAACCGCCAATTGTAGGGCCGATTATGAAACCCAAACCAAAAGCCACTCCGATCATCCCAAAGTTTTGAGCCCGTTTTTCGGGTGTACTTACATCGGCAATATAGGCAGATGCTGTAGTAAAACTGGCACCGGTAACGCCCGCAATGGCCCTACCTAAAAACAGCCAGCCTATAGATGGGGCAAAAGCCAGGAAAAGGTAATCGATACCAAAACCCATTAATGAGCATAGCAGTACCGGCCGGCGGCCATATTTATCGCTCAGGTTGCCTATCACCGGCGAAAATAAAAACTGCATTACTGAATACGCTAATGTTAAAAAACCTGCATATAGGGAGGCTTCACTTAAACCGGCATGAATTAGTTTTTCAATTAGTTGGGGTAACACCGGTATAATGATACCTAAGCCAACAACATCAATCAGTAAAGTGATAAAAATAAAGCCTAAGGCTTTTTGAGGTTTATTTTGAGCGGACTGCATGCCCGCAAATTAAATTATTAAGGTTAATAATTGTTAAAATAATTGTATTTAAAGTGTTTAGGTTGCTGTTTGGCTGCAAAAGTTTTGAAGTTCGCTACCGGTACCGGGTAGCCAGGCAAATCGCTTTTAAAACACGAGGCACCTACGGAGCCCTGTTTCCACTCTAATCACTGCTATAAACACGATACTCCTAACGGAGTTATAAAAAGTTCCCCAGCGGGGTAACGTGTTTATAGGGGAAATCTAAACGTATTTTAGGGCTCCATAGGAGCCTCGTATCGCCGATTTGTTAAAAGCGATTTCCCTGCCGGGTAGCCGGGCAGGGAAACATTGTTAGGCAAAAAACGCCTCCTGGTAATGAGCGGCGTTTTGCATTGTAATAGCTTAAAAATTGGGCTTAAGTACGTATTTGTTGTAAAAACGGGTGATATGCTCAACCGCTTCCTCTGGTGTATCAACCACGCGGTACAGGTTCAAATCATCCGGGTTGATGTTGTGCTGATCATTCAGCATTTTATCTTCAACCCAATCAAATAAACCTTTCCAGTAATCAACACCTACAAATATGATAGGGAAGCGGGCAATTTTACCTGTCTGGATCAGGGTGATGGCTTCGAATGATTCATCCATAGTGCCGAAACCTCCCGGCAGGATAATAAAACCCTGCGAGTATTTCATGAACATGACCTTGCGGATAAAGAAGTAATCAAACTCCATCAGTTTATCCCTGTCGATGTATTTATTATGGAACTGCTCAAACGGCAACTCAATATTTAAACCTACCGATTTACCGCCGTTTTCGTAAGCACCTTTGTTAGCTGCCTCCATAATACCGGGACCGCCGCCCGATATTACGCCGTAACCATGCTCGGTAAGCAGGCGGGCGGTATCTTCGGCCAGTTTGTAATATTTGTTTTCGTTGGCGGTACGCGCCGACCCGAAGATGGATACGCACGGACCTATTTTGGCCAGTTTTTCAAAGCCGTCAACAAATTCGGCCATTATTTTAAAAATCTGCCAGGAATCGGTAACCTTAATTTCCTGCCAGTTTTTATTCTCGAATGCTTGTCTTATTTTATCCTCTCCGGTCATATTCTTTTTTTAGTCCGAAAGTTCGGGAAGTCCGAAAGTCCGGAAGATGTTTCTTTAGTCCGGAAGTTGGAACGTCCGCAAGTCCGGAAGTTTTTTATCCTTTATTAATTAATGCAAAGTAAGAAGAAAATTGAATGCCGTTTGTGTGTTGTTTAAATTTTGATTGCTCAATGGCAATACTAAGCGATTTGCAGACTCACGGACTGAAAGCTACCCGATTTCAATACTTTCCGACTTACGGACTTCCCCGACTTTCGAACCTGAAGTAACCAACAACCCAACAAAAGTAAGTAATCCGTTTACAATGATGAGTTCGTTACCAAAAACATATCCGCCAAAATATTTTTTTGATTCGGCATTTAGTAAATAACATATAGCAGGAGAGAGGATACAAATAAAAGGCACCAGCTTATCCCTTACCTGCCTGTTGCTCACAAACAAGCCAAAAGAATAAAGCCCCAATAACGGCCCGTAAGTATACGAGGCAACGGTGAATATGGCGCTAACCACGGCATCATCATTAATAACATTGAATATTATAATGGTAAGAAACATTAAGCCCGAAAACGCTATGTGAACCCAATGCCGTACGGCTACCATTTTAGGGGTATTTACATCGGCACGTTTGTTAAAGCCTAAAAAATCTACGCAAAAAGAAGTGGTTAAGGCGGTTAGCGCCGAATCGGTAGTGGCAAAGGTAGCGGCGGTGAGGCCGAGCATAAATACCATTGCCGGCACAATGCCCAGGTATTGCAGCGCGATAGTAGGATACAGGTAATCTGTTTTGGTTACGCTGATGCCGTTTTTAGCGGCATACATATAAAGCAAAGCGCCAACACTTAAAAAGAAAATATTGATAAGCACAAAAACGCCAACAAAGCTGAACATGTTTTTTTGTGCCTCCTTAATATTTTTTAGGCTGAGGTTTTTCTGCATCAAATCCTGGTCGAGCCCGGTCATGCCGATGGTGATGAATAGCGCGCCGAAAAACTGCTTACCTAAATGCAGTTTGCTTGCAGCAAAATCTTCAAAGAAAAAGATTTTGGAGTAGCTGCTGTTTTTGATGGTTTCGGCAGCCTCGAAAATATTCATGTGCAGGCTTTGGCAGATGAAATAGATAGACAGGAAAACAGAAGTTACCAGGAAAAACGTTTGCAAACTATCGGTAATAATAATGGTTTTTAATCCCCCCTTAAAAGTGTAGGACCAAATGAGGAGTAAACAAATCAACACCGTAACTGCAAAGGGGATATGATAGCTATCAAAAATAAACTTCTGCAATACAATAACCACCAAATACAACCTGAATGCCGAACCGATAACCCGGCTCACTAAAAATATAGCCGCGGCTGTTTTGTAACTCCAGGTACCTAAAGCACCTTCGATGTAGCTGTAAATAGATGTTAGCTTTAGCCGGTAATACAAAGGCAGTAAAACAGTGGCAATTACTATAAACCCCGCCGCGTTGCCCAGCACAAACTGAAAATAAGCAAATTGATCAGAACCCACCTTGCCCGGCACCGAGATAAAAGTAACGCCGCTTAACGCCGTACCTATCATCCCGAAAGCCACCAAATACCACTTGGAGTTGCGGTTGGCTACAAAGAAAGTATCGTTATCTGATGATTTTTTAGAGGTGAGCCAGGAAATGATGAGCAATACCAAAAAGTAACCGATAATGAATGATAATAATACTCCGGGCGACATAGGCGTTGTTTATGTTTTGTTCTAAAGTCGGAATCTTTTTTTAAATAAAGGTAATTATTGTTGTAACGCGGATGGTATTTCATCACCACGTCATTGCGAGGAACGAAGCAATCGCACGGAAGCGTGGCCGCCCTGTATAGTTCGCGATTGCTTCGTTCCTCGCAATGACGGGGTGGGTTATGTTGTGTAAAACCTTTATCTTCGCACAATGAATTTCTCGTCCAAATTACTGGAAAATGCTGTAGCCGAATTTGCCAAATTACCGGGAGTGGGTCAAAAAACCGCCCTGCGTTTGGTGCTGCATTTGCTTAACCAGGATAAGCAGGATGTGGAGCGTTTCAGCACCGCGGTAACCAAGCTGCGTAACGAAATTCAGTTTTGCGAGGTTTGCCATAACATCTCCGATCAAAAAGTTTGCGAGATATGCTCATCGCACCGCCGCGATCATGGTTTGATCTGCGTGGTGGAGGATACCCGCGACGTAATGGCTATCGAAAATACCAACCAGTTTAACGGCGTATATCACGTGTTAGGTGGCTTAATATCGCCGATGGATGGCGTTGGGCCGTCAGATTTGCAAGTGGAGAGCCTGGTTGAGCGGCTAAAGCAAACGGGCGACAAAGAGGTGCGGGAAGTGGTTTTTGCCCTCAGTGCTACCATGGAAGGGGATACCACACTGTTCTATCTTCATAAAAAATTAAAAAATTTCAACATTCCTATCACAACTA
Organism: Mucilaginibacter celer; assembly: GCF_003576455.2. Taxonomy (NCBI): domain Bacteria; kingdom Pseudomonadati; phylum Bacteroidota; class Sphingobacteriia; order Sphingobacteriales; family Sphingobacteriaceae; genus Mucilaginibacter; species Mucilaginibacter celer. The sequence continues at coordinate 3,939,130 of NZ_CP032869.1, read as the reverse complement.
TAGCCCGTGGCATAGCTTTTGGTGGTGAATTAGAGTACGTAGACGAAATAACGCTCGGCAGATCGATCGCTACCCGGATACCGTACGAGAATTCACTATCTAAGTAAGCATGAAATTATCAATAGTTGTAGTAAGCCATAACGCATGTAACCTGCTAAGGATTGGCCTCAATGCAGCCATCAGGGCGGCACAAGGCATCAGTCACGAGGTTTTTGTGGTTGATAACGCTTCTGTGGATAGTTCTATCGCCATGCTTAACAATGATTTTCAGGATATCAACATCATTGCTAACGATAAAAACGAGGGCATTGCCAAAGCATATAACCAGGCTTTAAGACAGGTACAGGGAGAGTATGTTTTACTGGTCAATGCGGATACAATTACAGGCAAAAAGACTGTGGAGAAGGCCCTTGAGTTTATGGATCATCACCCCGATGCCGGTGGTTTGGGCGTAAGGATGATCACTCCCGAAGGCAGCTTTTTAAAAGAATCAAAACGAGGCTTCAACCGCCCATGGGAAGCTTTTTTCAGGCTTACCGGCTTGGCCCGCTATTTCTCAAAATCAAGGTTGAACAATCCGCCAAGTAAGGATTGGGTGGATGAATTTCAAACTTCCGAAACCGATGTGGTAAACGGCGCATTTATGTTACTACGCCGCAGCGCGATAAACAGTGCGGGCTTAATGGATGAACATTTTCATACCTATGGGTATGATATTGATTATTCGTATCGCATTAAGCTGGCCGGTTTCAGAAATTACTACTTCGGTAAAACATATATTATCAACTTCGATATACAAAATAAGGTTAAATTTAGCTGGAAACACGTTAAGGAATATTATGGAGCGATGATTATCTTCGCCACCAAATATTTATTTAAGGTGCCCGAAATTAAGGTTGAAGGCATCCCCCAGCTAATACCGCCTTCGTATGAAGTTAAATGATAAAGTTGTTATAATTACCGGCGCATCATCTGGCATAGGTAAATCACTCGCTTATGAATGCGCCAAACGCGGCGCAAATGTGGTACTGGCAGCCCGCCAGTTTGTTACCCTTTGCCAACTCACCGAAAAACTACAGCAGGAATATAAAATTAAAGCCCTCGCTATCCAATGTGATGTTACCAATGAGGAAGATTGTAAGCAACTCGTTAAACAAACCCTCACCACCTTTGGTAAAGTTGATGTGCTGATCAATAACGCGGGTATCACCATGCGTGCCCTGTTCCAGGATACCAAGGTTGATGTACTTAAACAGGTTATGGACGTTAATTTTTGGGGCATGGTAAACTGCATTAAATACGCCCTGCCCGAAATTATTAAAACAAAGGGCAGCATAGTAGGCGTATCATCTATTGCGGGTTATAAAGGTCTGCCGGGTCGCTCGGGCTATTCGGCATCTAAATTTGCTATGAATGGCTTTTTAGATTCACTGAGGATCGAAAACCTTAAAACCGGCGTACATGTATTAACCGCCTGCCCGGGCTTCACGGCGTCAAACATCCGCAACAGCGCCCTTAATAAAGATGGCAAGCAACAAGGTGAAAGTACGCTCGAAGAGCAAAAAATGATGAGCAGCGATGAGGTAGCAAAACACATAGCCGATGCTGTTGAAAATCGTTCACGCGCATTAACGCTAACAGGTCAGGGTAAACTTACCGTGGCGCTAAGCAAATTTGTTCCGGCGTTTTTGGATAAGATGGTTTATAAGCATTTTACAAAGGAGCGGGATCCGCTGCTTCATTAATTGTCATTGAGTCATTAGGTCATTGAGTCATTTTTTAGCCGGTCATTTAAATCATTGGGTCATTAAGTCATTTTTTTCAAAGCGTAAGAGAAAATGACTTAATGACCCAATGACCTAATGACCAACAACGTCATACTCACTAATCCTGCTCAAATCCAAAACCACCCGCCCGGTTTCATCCCTTTCAAAGGCTGGTTTAAACTTAGCATCCCATACAAAATCTTCGGCAGTATAAGAGGTACGGGAATGTACCGTTTGCGAAAAAGTATCATCAAAGGTTTTTAATATCACCGATACGCTAACCTGTCTACGCTCCAATTCTTCCGGGGTGATGTCTTTTATAGGGCTGTTATCATCAAGCGGGTGCACTACCGTCCAGTTGAGGGTTAAGATACTCACAAATTTGCGTTCCAGCTCTAACTGAAAAAACTTGCGGACAGTTTAGCCGTTTTCTTCATCGTTATAGCTGAAAACCACCTCCATCTCCAAATCGATCAATATGTTTTTACGTTGATTAGCCAGGCGGAACATCAGGCCTTTACCACCATCACGATAAGGGGCGATCAGCACATTACGGCTGTACATGATCTTAGCCGAAGGTCGCGAAAATCGCCCATACAATAAACCCGTAGCCAAAGCAAAGGCCAGCAAACCCATCATCGATTCGAGCGCGGCGATGGTGTTGGGGATGATCCCTTTTGGACTGATATGCCCGTAACCCACCGTTGATATAGTTTGAGCCGAAAAAAAGAAGGCATCCATAAACCTATCGAAATCGCTACTGCCGCTTTTACCATCCAATACATCAGAACCAAGCGAAAAGTAAATAACCGCGAAAATGATGTTAACTACAAAATACGCGCTGAAGACAATAACCCAAAACTTGCGCCAGCTCATGGTGATAAGCGAGTGATAGTTGTTTGAGGTGTTAAAAAACGGAAGCCCGGTACGTTTTACGTTAATACTCCCATCCTTATTAATAACCGGCTGGCTTTTAATAACCGGCTGGGTGCCAAAGCCAAGGTCATCTTCGGGATTAATTTTCTCTTTACGTATCATGGAGCTAATTAGTGAATTAATGATTTAGCGATTTAGTGAATTTTTTTTTAGAACATGCGCAATGTCACTAATTCAATAAATCATTAGCTAAAGTACCTAATTTTAGTAATCTGAGATTGCTCTCCACATTAATTCGCTAAATGATCTTAAATCACTAACTCACTAATTCACTAAATCAATAATTGATCTATTTCGTTTGTTTTTATAAAAACAATTTCCATATTTGTGCCAGCGAATGAAAATGATAAAATTAAACAACAATTGGTGGTGGCTTAACGAGTAATCGTAAGGCAATTCCATGTTTGTTTTTAACAAGATATATTCAGGAGGGTTGCCATACGGCAACCCTTTTTTGTTGCCCGAACTATTTGGGCGACGCGAAAAATAACAATATTAAACAATTAACTCCTCCGTAAGGGGCAGGGATCATGAAACAGATATTAAATCACCTTTTTGAACACAAAACCTTTACAAGGGAACAGTCGAAAAATATTTTGATGAATATTGCCCAGGGGCAGTACAATAACTCGCAAATGGCTGCCTTCATGACGGCCTATTGCATGCGCAGCATTACTGTTGATGAGCTGGAAGGCTTCCGCGATGCCATGCTGGAACTTTGTTTGCCTATCGATCTGGGTACTAATGATCTCATCGACCTTTGTGGCACCGGCGGCGATGGTAAGGATACCTTTAATATCTCTACCCTGGCATCTTTTGTGGTTGCCGGTGCAGGTTATAAAGTGGCTAAACATGGTAACTATGGCGTATCATCGGGTTGCGGTTCATCAAACGTGATGGAGTTTTTGGGTTACCAGTTTACTAACGATACTGATAAACTGAAACGTAACACCGATGAAGCTAACATCTGTTTTCTGCACGCGCCGCTGTTTCACCCGGCTATGAAAACGGTGGCACCTATCCGTAAAGAACTGGGCGTGAAAACGTTTTTTAATATGCTCGGTCCGCTGGTTAACCCGGCAAAACCTTCAAATCAGTTGGTTGGCGTGTTTAACCTGGAGTTGGCGAGGGTGTACGCTTATTTGTACCAAAAATCGGATGCTAATTATACCATTGTAAATGCCCTTGAAGGTTATGACGAGGTATCACTTACCTGCGATTTTAAAACCTTTTCGGCCGATGGAGAGAAGATCAATTCGGTTGAAGACCTGGGCTTTAAAAAACTAAACCCCGAAGAAATTGCAGGCGGGGCAACCGTAAGCGAATCGGCAGCGATATTTAGTAATGTGTTAAAGGGAGACGGTACATCGGCACAAAACAATGTGGTATTAGCCAACGCTGCGCTGGCCATCCGCACCATCAACCCCGAAAAAACTTTTGCCGATTGCTATTACGAAGCAGAAGAAGCTTTGCTGGGCAAAAAAGCATTAACCAGCTTTAACAGGCTGGTACAAAACTAAGCTATGAAAATTAAGGTTTGCGGTTTAAAATATCCTGAAAATATTGAAGCGGTAACCGCTTTACAACCCGATTATGTGGGCTTTATTTTCTATGGGAAATCGCCTCGCTATATGGCCGGTTTAGCTGCCGATGTTTTGAAAAGTTTACCTGAAGAAATAAAAAAGACAGGTGTGTTTGTAAACGAGAGCGCCGAAAACATCAACAGCCTGATAGCTAAATATGGTTTCGAAGCTATTCAATTACATGGAAATGAAAGTCCGGAGTTTTGCGCCGAATTTAAAGGCAAGGTAATAGTACTTAAAGCTTTTGGTATTAACGAAGACTTTGATTTTGAACAACTAAAAGCCTACGCCAACAATGTCGACTTTTTTCTGTTCGATACCAAAACAAAGAAGTACGGCGGATCGGGCAAAACATTTGATTGGGGCATTTTAGATCAGTATACATTGGATGTGCCCTTCTTTTTATCAGGCGGACTTGGGCCTGAAAACATTGAAGAGGTTAAAAATATCACTCATCCGCAATTTTACGGGGTTGATCTGAACAGCCGGTTTGAGATTGAACCGGGATTAAAGAATATCGAAAAATTAGAGAGGGCATTTGCCATCATCAAACAATAAAATATAACAAATGGAATACGGAGTTAATGAGCAGGGCTATTACGGCGATTTCGGCGGGGCATACATTCCCGAAATGTTGTACCCTAACGTAGAGGAATTAAGGCAGCAATACCTCAATATTATAAACGATGAGGGCTTTAAAGCCGAGTTTGATGATCTGCTTAAAAACTACGTAGGCAGGCCTTCGCCGCTGTATCATGCTAAAAGGTATTCGGAAAAATATGGTGCCAACATATTTTTTAAACGTGAAGACCTTAATCATACGGGTTCGCATAAAATTAACAATGCCCTGGGGCAGATATTATTGGCCAAGCGCCTGGGTAAAAAACGGATCATTGCCGAAACCGGTGCAGGCCAACATGGTGTAGCAACGGCTACTGTTTGCGCGCTGATGGGTATTGAATGTGTGGTTTACATGGGCGAGGTTGATATGGTACGCCAGGCACCCAACGTGGCCCGTATGAAAATGCTGGGTGCCAGAGTAGTTCCAGCAACATCAGGCAGCAAAACGCTTAAAGATGCCACCAACGAGGCTCTGCGCGATTGGATAGGCAACCCCGTTGATACGCATTACATTATCGGTTCGGTTGTAGGCCCGTATCCTTATCCGGATATGGTAGCCCGTTTTCAATCCATTATCTCCGAAGAAACAAAAAAACAATTGCTGGAACAAACCGGTACCGAATTACCGCAATATGTACTGGCCTGCGTAGGCGGCGGCAGCAACGCTATGGGTATGTTTTATCATTTTATTGATGATGAAAGTGTAAAACTGGTTGCTGTTGAAGCAGCAGGTAAAGGCGTAAACAGCGGCGAATCTGCAGCTACTACAGCTTTAGGTAAAGAAGGTGTATTGCACGGCAGCCGTACCATATTAATGCAAACCGAAGACGGGCAGGTGGTTGAGCCGTACTCCATTTCGGCAGGTTTGGATTATCCGGGCATCGGCCCCCAGCATGCGCATTTGTTTAAAACTAATCGTGGGCAATATGTAAGTATTACTGATGATGAAGCTTTGCAAGCCGGCTTACTTTGCTGCCAGCTGGAAGGTATTATCCCGGCTATTGAAACTGCGCACGCGCTGGCTCAACTGGAGAAAATGACTTTCGAACCTAATGATAATGTGGTAATTTGCATATCGGGCAGGGGAGATAAAGACCTGGATAATTATATCAACTATTTCGGCTATTAATTTGGAAATAGTTAAATACCGTGACTGGGTTTTTGAGGCAGATAGCGTAGTAAATGAAACGCTTTATCAAACGGTGGAAACTCCGGGTACCCAAAGCTGCGCCTGTGAAGACTGCCAGTATTTTGAAAGCATTGCCGCTGAACTTTACCCCGACGATGTAAAGCAGCTTTTTAAACAGTTAGGCATCGATATTAAAAAGAATTTTGATGTAAGCAGTTTTGGCGGGGGACAGATGGGGAATGCCTTTAACGGTCAGTTTCATTTTAAAGGTGGCTTGATTGAAGGGCCAGATTGTTACCAGCTTACCGAATTTGGGGGTTACCAGGTTAACCTGTTGCCGGTTAGCGATAACTTTAAAATAGGCTTTACAAAAATGGCTTCGCAATCATTTTTTACCGGCGAAGCTGATATTATAAAAATTGAATTTATGGCCAGGGTGCCATAACAAACAGATAAAAACAAAACAACCGGCTATATCATGAACCCTTTAAACAAGCTTTTTGCAACAAAAAACAATAACCTGTTATCCATTTATTTTACAGCCGGTTACCCTGCACTGAACACTACGGTTGATATTGCCGAAGCCCTCGAAAAATCGGGTGCTGATTTTCTGGAGATCGGTTTTCCTTATTCCGATCCTGTGGCAGATGGCCCGACGGTTCAGCACAGCTCAGAAGTGGCTTTAGAGAATGGCATGAGCCTTAAAGTTTTGTTTGAAGAACTTGCTGAATTACGGAGCCGGGTGAGCATTCCCATTTTGTTGATGGGCTACCTGAACCCTATTGTTCAGTATGGTATTGAAAACTTTTGCAAAAAAGCGGCCGAGGTAGGTGTTGATGGCATCATTGTGCCCGATTTGCCTTTGTATGAGTATGAAACCATGTATTCATCATACTTTACTGACAACGGCCTGAGCAATATATTCCTGGTAACTCCTCAAACATCCGAAGAGCGCATCCGCAAAATTGACGACCTGAGCAGCAGTTTTATCTACCTGCTTTCGTCATCAACCATAACCGGTTACGATTTGAAACTGAGCAATAGTGTTGAAGATTATTATAAGCGTATCACCGCCATGCAGCTCAAAAACCCAACTATTATTGGTTTTGGTATTACCGATGCAACCAGTTTTGCCAAGGCAGCCAATTATGCTAACGGTGCTATCATTGGCAGCCGTTTTGTGAGGCTTTTGGGTGAGGATGGATATATGGATAAGATAGAGGCGTTTGTAAAGGGGATAAGGCCGTAAAGGAAAACTACTTCCACCGTACCCACCACGTCATCGCTTCGTACCTACCCATGAGATAAAAAAAACGTTGTCATCCTGAGGAACGAAGGATCTTCTGCAGTATGCATAGCGGCTATACAGGGCGAAGAAGATACTTCGTTCCTCAGGACGACAAAATAGTGATGTCATATCTCCTTCAGAGGCGGCCGCTTTTACTTACTGGCAATGGCGAGTAGGGGGAATTATTTACAAATACAGCTCCAAATCGCCTTTACCTTCACGTATAATATCAAAATCGCCGGTGGTGCAGTCAACCACTGTTGATGGGATGTTATCACCATAACCGCCATCAATCACAATATCCACCAGATCCTCATATTTCTCATGGATCAATTCCGGATCGGTTGAGTATTCAATAATGTCATCATCATCCCTGATAGATGTAGAAAGAATAGGGTTTCCTAACACACGCACAATTTCGCGGGCTATATTATTATCCGGTACCCTTATACCAACCGTTTTTTTGTTGGAGCTAAGCATTTTCGGTACCATGTGGCTGGCATTGAAAATGAAAGTAAACGGCCCGGGCAGGGCTTTTTTCAATACACGGAACGTAGTGTTATCAATCGGTTTGATATAATCTGAAATATGGCTCAGATCGTAGCAAATGAAAGAGAAATTAGCTTTTTCGGGTTTGATGTTCCTGAGTTTGCAAATGGCCTCGATGGCCCGGTGATTAGTGATATCGCAGCCTAAACCGTAAATTGTATCGGTGGGGTATATGATTAAACCGCCTTTTTTTAACACTTCAACCACCTGTTCGATGGCTTTGGGGTTAGGGTTTTCGGGATATATTTTAAGTAGCATAAGTATAGGAACAAATATACGGCTACTTGGTTTAATTACGCCGTCGAAACTGGCTTAATATCAATGCTATTAAACCAATTTTAATAATTAGCGTATTGAAATGTTCTTGCGTTTTCCAAATAGAAATAATCGGTTATCAGGTTATCCAGTTCTTTTACAATTTCAAACAACTCTTTTTTAACTTTTGGTTTTTCCTTATCCAGGAACTCAAAGTTTGAGTTTAACTCATCAGTTATTTGTTGTTTAAGTGCGTTTAGATATAGTTGTTTTTGCTTGCTGATATCATATTGCTTTTCATCATAACAATCACTGTATTCACCAGAAGAAATTGAATATTCTGCGTCGGCCAAAATGCGGGTATGTTGATGCCCGAAATAAGTTCCGCCATGTACTAAAGTTGAAAAAATGTAATTGATATCTCTGTAAATCTTGATTAACGTTTGACGCCTGATTGCCGATTTTTTGTAGGGGTGGATTTTCTTTAAAAAATGGGCATATAGTGCATAATAAATGTCCTGACCTAACTCGCTTTCAAAATCCGGCACCTGCCGGATAGCATAGGCAATTTCCGGGGCATCGGGATAATGGCCTTCATGAAAGTTAAAAGAAGGTTCTTTCTTCAGAAGTTCCTGCAAATCGTGCTTAGCTAATTTAAACTCCCGTTCACTATCAATAACAACCGTATCCCTGTCGCCTTTAGAAATAGTGTCATGATTAACAGCACCAACGGGTTTTGTGACAGCTGTATTTTTAGCGCTCTGATGAGTACAGGCCGCTGTTAAAATTGAGATAAATAGCAGGGTAATCGGGCTTTTCATAAGGTTTAGCGATAACGCTAAAATAATCAATTTTACAACCAAACTTCCCGAAAACAAAAAAGCCATCCCGATTAAATCGAAATGGCTTTCTTATCTAAACTTTAAACCGTTTGCCGTTTCAATAATGCCGTGTTGTTTGGATCCATTAAACAACGGCGGCATTTTAAAAGTTAAAACACAGCAACAGTATTAAAACAATTAAGCTTGTTTAGTGAACTGAATGTTGATCAGCAATTTAATATCCTCACCAACAACTATCGAACCTGCTTCGGTTACGCCGTCCCAGGTTAAACCAAAATCTTTACGGTTAATTTTACCGCTGATTTCGAAACCTGCTTTGGTATTGCCATAAAAATCAGCAGCCGAACCGCCAAATTCTACGTCAAGAGTTACCGGTTTGGTTTGATCTTTAATAGTCAGGTTACCTTTCAATTCATATTCTTCATCATCAGTTTTGGTGAATGAAGTTGATTTGAAAGTGATATGTGGGTATTGAGCAGCGTCGAAAAATTCGGCTGATTTTAAGTGCTCGTCGCGTTGGGTCTGGTTAGTGTCGATGCTGTCGATATCCAAAGTGAAATCAATTTCAGCATTTTCAAAATCGTCACTGTCGGTTAATAACTCACCGTTAAAGCTTTTGAAAAAGCCGCTTACAGTTGAAATAACCAAATGTTTAACTTTAAATTGTACTTCTGAGTGCATTGGGTCGATAACCCATTTTGTTGCTGTTTCTGTTGCCATGATTTTTTTATTTTTTTTGTTGATACAAAGATAAGTACAAAATTAGATGTTTAAACATGTATTTATACTTTGTGACTTTAAAACGACATTGAGTAAGTTTGTTAACCACAAATTTGGGCCTTTGTTTAAATTATAGCTTTACTTTTATCAAACTTAATAGCCGCTTTATATAAAATTAACCGCTCATGAGAAAGCTCTTCGTTGTTTCATTCTTCATCATATTCAGCATGCTGGCCACCTGGACTATCATTTGGCCACCGGCAGCATGGTCATTCCTTTTTATGGGGCCTATATATCTGATCGGTTTTTATGATATGGTGCAGCCCAAACATAGCATTGTGCGTAATTACCCGGTGTTTGGCCACCTGCGCTATTTGATGGAGGAGTTGAGGCCGAAGATTTACCAATATTTCATCGAGAGCGATACCAACGGTACGCCATTTAATCGCCAAAACAGGAGCGTGGTTTACCAGCGCGCCAAAAAGGTTGATGATACCCGCCCGTTTGGTACTGAGCTGGATGTGTATGATAACGGTTATGAGTGGCTTAACCATAGCATTGCTGCAATCGATCATCATAAATTAAACATGGATCCGCGTGTGAAAGTAGGCGGTCCGGCATGTACGCAGCCTTATATGGCGAGCGTGTTCAATATCTCGGCCATGAGTTTTGGTTCGTTGAGTATGAATGCTATCCTGGCCCTTAACGGCGGGGCCAAGTTGGATAATTTTGCCCACAACACCGGCGAGGGTGGCCTGAGCGATTACCACCTGCAACCCGGCGGCGATATTATCTGGCAGATAGGCACAGGCTATTTCAGCTGCCGGCATAAAGACGGAACGATTAATTACGAGGCTTTTGCTGAGCGCGCCGTTTTGCCACAGGTAAAAATGATCGAAATTAAACTATCGCAAGGGGCAAAACCCGGCCACGGTGGTATTTTACCGGCGGCCAAGGTAACGCCCGAAATTGCCCGCATCAGGCTGGTGGAGATGGGGGAGGATGTAATATCGCCGCCCTATCATACTGCCTTCACCAATCCCCTGGAGCTGATGACTTTTATTCAAAAACTTCGTGATCTGTCGGGTGGTAAACCAGTTGGCTTTAAACTTTGCGTAGGGCATAAAAGTGAGTTTTTGGCCATTTGTAAAGCTATGGTGAAAACAGGTATCAGTCCGGATTTTATTACTGTTGATGGGGGAGAGGGCGGTACCGGCGCCGCCCCGCTCGAGTTTAGTAATTCGGTAGGGATGCCATTGCGTGAAGCTTTGGCTTTTGTATATGATGCGTTGATAGGCTTCGACCTTAAAAAGAATATCAAGCTCATTGCATCGGGCAAAATGGCTACCGGTTTTGACCTGGTAAAAAATTTCGCTTTGGGTGCCGATATGTGCAACAGTGCCCGTGGTATGATGTTCGCCCTTGGTTGTATCCAGGCTTTGGAGTGTAATAACAATACCTGCCCAACGGGCGTGGCTACGCAGGATAAGAGCCTGATGAAAGGCCTTGTAGTTGAGGATAAAAAAGTACGCGTAGCTAACTTTCATAAGCTAACGGTAAGCAGCGCCATCCAGATGATAGGTGCCGCAGGCTTAACCAAACCCTGCGATCTGCACCGCATGTACATTTACCGCCGCATAAACCACAGCCAGATCCTTACCTACGGCGAATTGTTCCCATACATCCCCAAAGGCAGCCTGCTCAATACTCCTTACCCCGCATCCTTTGAGTTTGATATGGCCATCAGCAGCGAAAATACTTTTGTGCCCGATTATAGCGGGGTAACTAATATTGATTACAGTAATGTGAGTTCGTATTGAGGAGATTAGAGTTTGGAGATTAGAGATTAGAGATTAGTTTGAGAAGCTCTTGCATTTCAGGTTTGAGCGTGGGCGCTTAACCTGGCAATGCAAGCAAAACAAAACTCTCAAAAAAATCATTATCCCAAAACAAGTCATCAACGAAATCAACGTAATCATCCCAATCAACGGTGCAGGCAGCAGATTATGAAAACCTAACTCCCGAACAGGCAATTGCCTATCAACAGGAGTTACGCCGTCAAATCGACATTCGGCCTTTAGATAAACCCGTTAAGATAATTGGTGGTGCCGATATCTCCTTCAACAAATATTCGGAAGTTGTTTATGCCGGGATTGTCCTGCTTAAGTATCCCGAAATGACCATCATTGGCCACGCTACGGCCATTAGCAAAACAAAATTTCCGTACATCTCCGGCTTGCTGGCTTTCAGAGAGGTGCCTGCCTTGCTGGAGGCCTGGGAAAAGCTCCCCGTTAAACCCGATATAATGGTTTTAGACGGGCAGGGAATAGCCCACGAACGCCGTACCGGGATAGCTACACATTTCGGACTGCTTACCAATGTCCCATCCATTGGCAGCGCAAAAAGCAGGCTTTACGGCCGTTACCAGGAACCTGGCAACGAAGCGTTTAATGAAAGCCCGATGTACGATAAAGGCGAACTGATAGGTATCGCCCTGCGCACAAAAAAGAAATGCAATCCCATTTATATCTCACCGGGCCACCACATCAACATGGAGCAAAGCGTCGAAATTATTAAAAACTGTATCCGCGGTTACCGCATCCCCGAGCCAACCCGCCAGGCCCATCTGTTAGTGAATAAAATTAGAATTGCCGACGGAGAAAATTTTAATCCCCAGCCTACGTTATTTTAGCAAACCTGTCATAACCGGCTAAATGCGTAACATCCTAAAAATTACCTGGTATTTTTATAAATCGATATTGTGGTGGTGCGTAATCACCAGTTTAGCTTGTGCTTACTATGTGCTTCCGGGTTATATCAATGTTGTTGAATCCTATCTTTTAAAGCTGATGGCTTATGGCGTAATCGTTGGTTTTCAATACATTTATCATAACTCCAATAAAACATTCTTCTATTTTCGTAACGCGGGTTACCATATTGATAGCTTGTACATCTATAGCTTCACTGCCGATGCTGTGGCTTATGGTATATTCATTTCCATCTTAAAACTTATACTGCATTGGGGCCGCATATTTTAAAAACCGACAGCATTCATCTCGAGTTTGATGGGCGTAAGATTTTGCAGGATATTTATATCGATTGCAGGCAGGGCGAGGTGGTTGGCCTGCTTGGGCGTAATGGCTGCGGCAAATCGTCGCTGTTGCGTATTATATTCGGCTCGCTGAAACCATCGTACAAATACATCAGTATTAATGATATGCCGATAGCCAAAGGTTATCACAACGGCCGTGTTGCGTACCTGCCCCAGCACGGCTATCTGCCCTTAAACGTTAAGCTGAAAAACCTTGCCGAACCGATTATCGACCCGCAGTTTTGGAACGATTTCAGCAACCATCCCATCTATCAAAAATATCAAGATCAAAAAGCTGCCCAACTATCCGGCGGCGAATTAAGGCAGCTTGAAACCTTGATGTGCATTTACAGCAGGGCCGATTTTATCTTGCTTGATGAGCCGTTTACCCATGTATCGCCGGTGCAAACAGAGCTGTTTAAGCAGATTATCCGCAGGTGTGCAAAAGTTAAAGGCATTATCGTTACCGATCATCAGTACTATAATATTTTGGATGTTGCTGATAAGATCGTTCTCATTACCAATGGTGCTACAAAGCCCATTGCAAGCCCTGATGATTTGATAGCACACGGTTATGTAAGCCATTTGCGGGAGGTATAAAGTATGTCATGCAAAGGCGCGGTAGAGCCTTAGTGCTTTCGCTGTTATAGGTAAAGACAATGGTGGCAGGCTTTTTTTATTCCTCGTCTCTGTAACTTCCTTAATCCCAATGTTGTCTATTAGGTATAGTATTTAATGCGATGCCTAAGGTTTTTATATTGATCACAATTTTCTTTTTCTGCTGCTTCAGCGCGGTAGGGAGCGATCATGTGACCATAAATGGCATCAGCTTTAAAAATGCGAAAGCCGATCCGGACTTATCACCCACAGGCGATTTTAAAACCCTTGTTATTCCCATAAAAAGGGCAGGAAACCTTATTGTGATTGAAGCACAGATAGATACCCTTGAGGGTAATTTTGTGCTTGATACCGGTGCACCGTACCTGGTGTTAAACGAAACCTATTTCAGGGATCTGCCTCATGTATCCGAACAAGAATCGGGGGGGATTAATGGACAGGCAGGTAGTTCGTTCACTACATACGTTCGTGATTTTAATATCCTCGAACTTCATTACCCCAAATTGAAAGCAGATGTTACCGATTTGTCGGCCATCGAAAACGGTAAAGGGATGAAAATACTGGGCTTGCTTGGCACTAAGCTTTTTGCTGGTTTTGCCATTACGGTAGATCTTTTCCGCAACACTTTGTACATTCAAAAAGTGGATGAAAAAGGCGAAATCCCTGAAACTGAAAAGATATTTCATGATAGGTTTATGTTAAGCCCTTTTAGCTTGCTGAACGACGTTATTTTGCTGAAGGGTACCGTGAACGACAGGGTGCTTTGGTTTGCCTTTGACAGTGCTGCCGAAACAAGTTTGCTTGATTATAGCCGGGCCAAAAAGCTGTTGCCGCAAATGGAAGTGATCAGCCGATCAAAAATTATGGGCATAGGCGGTACTTCTATCGAAGTAATTTATACCCGTTTTGATGATCTGGTGGTGGGCGACCGCAAGTATATGAAAAACCGTATCTTAATCACCAATCTCGAAAAAATGAGTACCGCTTATGGTTATAAAATAGATGGTGTTTTGGGGTACGATTTTTTTGTGCGCGGTATATTCAGCATCAACTTTGTTAAAAAACAATTTGAAATGTACATTTACAACAATCAGTAGCATGAAAAGGAGCGGGCGTATAGTTATTGTGTTTTTTGCGATGCTTTGCATGGTACTGCATGCCAGGGCGCAAAAACGTAACAGCCTGCTTATTGGTGATGATAAACTTGAACTTTTTATTGATACGCGCTCATCTAAAACCGAAATAGAGGCACTGTTAAAAAAGGCAGGGTTAAAAAGCCCTAATGCTTCGGCCGTTTTACAAGGCGATTTTACGTCGCTTAAAAAAGACGGCTGGGTAATGATTGAAAAACGGGGAACAATTATCGAATTTCAACGGTCATTAAAAGACCTTAATTTAAACCCGCAACTGCATCCCTACCTGGTTACCGCTAACGTAAAGGATGATGATGATGGTTCGCCCGGTTATCCTGCCGATGTAAATTTCGGTATCAATAACTTTAACAAGGTTACGGTACATGATCTGCCATCGGGCCTAACACGTTTTTTTGTTCCGGGCTATCAGCAAAACAGGCGCATGCTGCTCTCCGGCGATTTCAATAACTGGAGCACCCTTAAAGGCAGCATGACCAAAACAGACAGCGGTTGGATTGCCGATGTAAAGCTGAAACCCGGTAAACACGAATACAAGTTTATTGCCGATGGCCACTGGATGGGCGACAGGTACAATAACCTAATGAGCGATCATGATAATAATGCCATATACTACCGCTACAATTATACTTTTAAATTGAATGGCTATGCCAATGCCCGCAAAATAACGCTGGCGGGCAGTTTTAATAACTGGGATGCCAATAATATTGTGATGGAAAAAAAGGCAGGTGTATGGCAAAAACAGCTTTACCTGCACGAGGGTACCCAGGCCTATCGCTTCCTGGTTGATGGCAAATGGATAACCGATCCGGCCAATCCGAACACCATAAAAGACGCCGATGGAAACACCAACTCGGTGCTTAACCTGGGCGAAACGGTTTTGTTTACGCTGGATGGTTATCAAAATGCACAAAAAGTTTACGTGGCCGGCGGCTTCAATAACTGGAAACCAGGCGAAATTCTGCTCAGCAAAACTAAAACAGGATGGACGCTGCCGCTCATTATTCCGGCTGGAAACTATGGCTACAAATTTATTGTGGATGGCAACTGGATTACCGACCCGAAAAACCCGCGCAATATGGAAGAAGGCGGGATTGTTAACTCCTACATTTCGGTTAAGCCTAACTATACGTTTAAATTAAGCGGCTTTGCCAATGCCAAAAGTGTGCGTTTAGCAGGTAGCTTTAACAATTTTAACCAGTTTGGATACACCCTTGCTTTTAACGGGAAGGAGTGGACAGTAGATGTAAACCTGAAACCGGGTAAACAGCTTTATAAGTTTATTGTAGATGGCAAGTGGATTATTGATCCCGGCAATAAGCTTTACGAACCCAACCAATATAACTCGGGCAATTCCGTTTTATGGATAGAGTAAGTTAGAAGCAAGAGGTGAGAAGCAGGAGACAAGATGAAAAAAGTGAAGAAAAACCCTGATTAAAGGGCTCAATGAGAGATATCCCGAACCTCTTATTTCTGGTTCCCAAAATCTTGATTCTTATAGTCTTGCATCTTGCTTCTAAACAACTATATTAGCTAAAATACAATAACTTATATGACTATCCCTATATACCAGGCCGATGCTTTTACCGATACGCTTTTTGGGGGCAACCCGGCTGCAGTTTGCCCGCTTAACGAATGGCTGCCCGATGCTACTATGCAAAAAATTGCCGTTGAGAACAACCTTGCCGAAACCGCTTTTTTTGTAAAAACAGATACCGGCTATAAGCTTCGTTGGTTTACGCCCGAGTACGAGATTGACCTATGCGGACATGCAACCCTGGCATCAGCGCATATACTTTTTTCGGAGTTAGGGTTTGAAGGAGATAGCATCAGTTTTGAAACCGTAAAAGCCGGAACGCTGATTGTAAAGCGTGATGGTGATAAATATACGATGGATTTTCCGTCGAGGCCGCCTATTCCCATAGAAGCGCCCAATGGCCTCGCCGAAGCCCTTGGCGATAAGCAACCGGTGGCTTTTTTACGCTCGCGCGATTATTTTATCGTTTACGAAACGGAGCAGGATATCAGGGAACTTACGCCCGATTTCTTTGCCATGTCGAAAATGGATACAGTAGGCATTATAGCCACAGCGCCCGGCGATAACTCCGATTTTGTTTCCCGCTTTTTTGCCCCGGGAGCAGGTATCCCTGAAGATCCGGTTACAGGCTCGGCACATTGTAATTTGATACCTTATTGGGCTAAACGTTTAGGTAAGGATACCTTACATGCTTATCAGCTTTCGGCCCGTAAAGGTGAGCTTTGGTGCGAGTTAAAAGGGGAGAGGGTGCTGATGAGCGGTAAGGCGGTTACTTATTTGAAGGGGGAGATAAGGTTTTAGGAGGAAGATTAAAGAAGTCGAGATTCAAGAAGCAAGAGAAAGAATAGAGGATACTATCGTATCAAACGAGCGGTGGCCCGACAGAAAAGCGGGCCGGGAGTATGGCCTCGCGGGGGGAAGCTTTTTTCTGTCTTGACTTTTTGGTTACTTTTGTGTCAAGACAAAAGTAACAGCCTCCGCGGCAAATGAGCGGCCAATGCTCTCTGTATTGAACCAAAGCCTGTTATCTAACGAGAATAACGAAAGCCCTTTGCAAAGGAGCACCTGTATATCTACGAGATTTCTAACAATGAACTTTCTGTTATCCAACAAACATTGGCCCGCTCAATCGCTGCGGGGAGGCTTTGTTCTTTTTCTTGATAAAAAGAACCAAAAATCAAGTCACCAGGAAGGCTTCTTTGCGCTGCGGGCCTGCGCACCATCCCCTCGCTTGCCTTTGCCCTGCAAACCGGGCAGAACCACGGGCTGCTAAATTTTGCCCTACTGCGTTCGCTCATGGCCCACGCTTCTGCAAAAAGTAGCTATGCCCCTTCCTGCGCGCAATGGCCACCATCGTTCTGCCCGCTTTCGCCCGAAGCTTTCCTGCTGACGGTAACATCTACGCAATAACAATCCACTATATAAACAACTATAATATCGAAACAGGAAGAGAAGTTCCCTTTCGCCTTTTTCCTTTAACCTTTTCCCTTTCACCTAAAAATATTCTTTCAAAACTCAATTATTTATGATTACTTTGAAGGTTTGAACTTTGCACGGTACTTAATAAATTAAATGCAGCTTACCCGTTTAGAAATCAAGGGCTTCAAGAGTTTTGGCGATAAAATAACCATCAATTTTAATGAGGGTGTTACCGCTATTGTGGGGCCAAACGGTTGCGGCAAATCAAACGTTGTCGATTCTATCCGTTGGGTTTTGGGCGAGCAAAGTACCAGGATGCTCCGGTCGGAGAAGATGGATAACGTTATTTTTAACGGTACCAAGAGCCGTAAATCGGCCAACCTGGCCGAGGTTTCTCTCACTTTTGATAATACCAAAAACGTACTCCCTACCGATTATTCGCAGGTTACCCTTACCCGTAAACTTTACCGCACCGGCGAGAGTGAGTACCGGTTAAACGATGTACAATGCCGTTTAAAGGATATTACCGATCTGTTCCTGGATACCGGCATCGGTTCAGACTCGTACTCTATCATCGAGTTGAGGATGATTGACGAGATCATTACCAACAAGGAAGGTTCGCGCCGTAATTTGTTCGAGGAAGCATCGGGGATATCTAAATACAAACTCCGCAAAAAGCAAACTTTTAGTAAGCTTAAAGATACCGAGGCTGATTTGGAGAGGGTGGAGGATTTGCTTTTCGAGATCGAAAAAAACCTCAAAACACTCGAGAACCAGGCTAAAAAAACCGAGCGTTATTATCGCCTTAAAGAGCAATATAAAACGCTGAGCATTATGCTGGCTTCGTTCAGGATAGTGGCTTTTAGCGAATCGTTAAAAAAGATAGAAGACCAGGAGCAAAAGCAAAAGGTTGAAAAAAGTGCCATTATAGCGCAGATGGATACTTTGGAGGCTACCCTGCAGCAACAAAAGCTGGATAGCATCACCAAAGAAAAAAACCTCTCTGTTCAGCAAAAAACAACCAACGAGTTTGTTTCGAAGATTCGTGCTTACGAGAGTGAGAAGAAAATCAAGAACGAGCAGCTGAAATTTCAGCAGGATAAAGAGTCGCGGTTAACCGAGGAATTGGAGCGTGATAAACAGCAGTTAAACCACGTGCTGTACAATATTAAACGCTTAAGCGAAGAAAAAGCTACAGAAGAGGAAACCCTGCAAGCTGTTCAAAGCCGGGTTACTGATCTGAAAGAGGCCGTCGATGAACTCCGTGCCCAACAAACCGAGGCCCGTAACGAGCTTAACGAACTTAACAATATCAACACCCGCTTGCAAAGCCAGGCTTACAAGGCTGAAAAAGACCTGGATATATTACAGATTCAACAGCAGGCTTTGGAACAGGAAAGCCAGCGCAATATGGAAGATGCC
This sequence comes from Mucilaginibacter celer, assembly GCF_003576455.2. Classification (NCBI taxonomy): domain Bacteria; kingdom Pseudomonadati; phylum Bacteroidota; class Sphingobacteriia; order Sphingobacteriales; family Sphingobacteriaceae; genus Mucilaginibacter; species Mucilaginibacter celer. Next base: position 3,920,203 of record NZ_CP032869.1, on the reverse strand, counting down.
ACCAATAAAGAGGTGGAACTTTCGCACTTTAACCAGGTAGTTGCCGAGTTGCAATACCGCAAGGAGTCGTTGGATAGTGAGTTTGAGCAAGCCGTTGAGTTTGAAAATAAACTAAAAGAGCAAATTGCCGAAACCGATATCGAACTGAACTCGGTTAAGGATACCATTATAAAAGAAAGCCGCCGCCTTGATGCCAAACAAAACGAATACAACCTTACCAAAAGTATGGTTGACAGTTTGGAGGGTTTCCCCGAGTCGATCCGCTTCCTGAAGAAGAATACCGACTGGGCCAAAAACGCACCGTTGTTTAGTGATGTGCTTTTTTGTAAGGAAGAGTACCGGGTAGCTATCGAAAACTACCTCGAGCCGCTGATGAACTACTATGTTGTTGAAACATATGATGAGGCGGTAAAAGCCATTAACCTGCTCAGTAACTCGGCAAGGGGGCGTGCCAATTTTTTTGTGCTGAACAACTATGCCGATGAAACCTCGGTACAGGTAAGCTTTGATGGCCCGAATGCTATTCCTGCTTTAGGAGTTATTGAAGTTGAAAAACGCTATCTGCCGCTTTGTAACTACCTGCTTAAAGGGGTTTACCTGGTTGATGACGATAAGGAAGGCCAGATAAACGGCGAAGCTTTACCGCCGGGTGTGGTGTTGGTAGGTAAAAGCGGTAAGTTCAACAAATCAAAGCATACCATGGCCGGTGGTTCTGTAGGTTTGTTTGAGGGTAAAAGGATCGGTCGTGCTAAAAATTTAGAGAATTTAGCTAAAGAGATCAGGGGTATTGAGAACGAGGTTGGTGGGTTACGTTCAAAATCGGATGAATTACAAACCAAATTAGGTGCTTTAAAAGCATCTACCAAAGCGGCGGAAATCAATGAACAGCAACAGATCCTGAACAGGTTGAATAACGAGCTCATCACCGTTAAAACCCGCCAGGAACAATATCAAACTTTCATCGAAAACAGCCTGAATCGTAAGGAAGACATTGCACGCAAAATTGCCGGCATTAACGATGAAATGGCTGCCCTGCAACCGCAACTGGCCGAGCTGAAAACGCAAAAGCAAATTCAAAGCGATTTACTTGCCGATAAGCAAATGGCTTTTAATGAGCTTAACGAATATGTTTCGGTACAATCAAACGCCTATAACCAGGAAAATATCCGTTTTCACCAGCAGCAAAATAAGGTATCAGGCTTGTTAAAAGATCTTGACTACCGCGATACACAGCAGGAAAGTTTGGAGAGCCGCATCAGGCAAAACAGCTCCGAACTTGAAAAAGTAAAAGTAGCTATACAGGAAAACCTGAAACAGGCCGACAACTCCGACGATAACCTGCTGGAAATGTACGAGCAAAAGGAAAACCTGGAAAAAGCCACCCAACAAGCCGAGCAGGAATATTACCAATGGCGCGGACTTATAACCGAAAATGAAAACGAAATAAGCGCGCTGAGGCGTAAAAAAGACAACAGCGAGGTTATTGAAAACGAACTTCGCGATGAGCGCAATAACCTTAAACTTGACCTGAACGCCTTGAAGGAGCGTTTATCGGTTGAGTTTAACATCAATATTGAAGATTTGCCCGAGGCTGAAGTACCCGAAGGTGAAAACGAGCATGACCTTCGCGAGAAAGCTGAAAAGCTTAAAAAGCAACTGGACGATTTTGGGGCTATAAACCCCATGGCGGTTGAGGCTTATAACGAAATGAATGAACGTTATACCTTTATCCAGGCTCAAAAGAAAGACCTTAGCGAAGCCAAAGCATCTCTGCTGGCTACCATTCAGGAAATTGACGATACCGCCAAAGATAAATTCATGACCGCCTTCATCATGGTGCGCGAAAACTTCATCAAAGTATTCCGTTCGCTGTTTAATGAAGAAGATTCATGCGACCTGGTTTTGACCGATCCAGACCACCCGCTTGAATCGGACATTGATATCATTGCCAAGCCAAAAGGCAAACGGCCGTTATCCATCAATCAGCTATCGGGTGGCGAAAAAACGCTTACAGCTACAGCTATCCTGTTTTCGCTGTACCTGTTAAAGCCGGCCCCATTCTGTATTTTTGATGAGGTTGACGCGCCGCTTGATGATACCAATATTGATAAGTTCAATAACATTATCCGCACCTTCAGTAAAGAATCGCAGTTTATCATTGTATCGCATAACAAACGTACTATTGCCAGTACCGACGTTATTTATGGCGTGACGATGGTTGAGCAGGGGATTTCAAGGGTGGTGCCGGTGGATTTAAGGGAACTGGCTGATTAACTAAAGTACAAATCAATTATTTTCTCTCATATAAACGTAATCTCGATCATTACTCATTGATTAATATTAGATAATCACGTTATAAAGCAGTAACAAAAGAGCGTGGGGCTGACAGAAAAGCGGGCCGGGAGTATGGCCTCGCGGGTAGAAGCTTTTTTCTGTCTTGGGTTTTTGGTTACTTTTGGGCCAAGCCAAAAGTAACAGCCTCCGCGGCAAATGAGCGGCCAATGTTCTTAATATTGAACCAAGGTTCTTTACATAACGAGAATAACGAAGGCCTGATGCTAATTACAGTAACACGAAAGGTCTTTCGCTATAAACTAACGCGGTCGCCCTCTTGGCCGGGCGGGGCCAGGTACTTTTGTCTTGACACAAAAGTACCCAAAAAGTAAAGTCACCAGGAAGGCTTCCTTGTCGCACCGGCCTGCGCTCATTCCCTACGCTCGCCTTTGCGCTGCAAACCGGGCAGAACCGCGGGCTGCTAAATTTTGCCCTACTGCGTTCGGTCATAGCCCCGGCTTCTGCAAAAAGTAGCTATGCCCCTTCCTGCGCTCAAGGCCACCATCGTTCCGCCCGCTTTCGCCCGAAGCTTTCCTGTTGACGGATTCGTCTTCGAGCCGGCACTTCGTTATTGCTGATAGAAAAACAAAAAGGGCGAAAAGTACTTTACAACTCTTCGCCTTCGCATATAGATTACAAAAATCCTTATTGCTTCTTTTTAAACACAGCAGGGGTTTTCAGCATCAAACCTTTAATCTTACTTTGATTAAACTTTTGCACCATCGCACGTTTCTGTTCGGTGGTCATGATGCTTTTTGATGAGCTTGCAAAACTTTGAGTTTGCGTTGAGGTGGTTTTGTATTTGCCGTTGGCTATGTAGTATAAAGCCTGTGATACCAAATTTTCTGTAGGATCGCCAAAATCTTTGGTCAGGTCATCATCGGCCAATTTTCCTTTGTACACACCCGAACCCGGGGCCATGCCATCGTAATAGTCGCCATTGCCTGATGCGTTTTTAGTTGAGAACATAGGCATATATAGCTGATATTTGTTAATATCGATACCGTAAAAGCCAACCGGTTTACCATAAGTCTGATCGCCTATTAATTCTACATCTAAGCTGGGTATGCCTAAAAGGTTGTTGATAGTAAGTTCGCTGGCTGATGCTGTACCACCACCCACCAGGAAGATGATTTTGCTGAAGTTAAACGAACCCTGTTTTTGGAAATTCACAGTTTGGTTGTTTACCGAGAAAAAGCCGTTGGGGATATCGTACAGTTTTTTAAACAGTGTATAATTATCGCTTGTGAGCTTATCATTAAAATATGCGGTATACATTTTGGTGCCGTTTTTTGCCGACGGAACCAGCAGGTTATCGAAGTACTCGGCGGTTTCTACCGAGCCGCCGCCGTTATATCTTAAATCGATAATAACATCGCTAAGGCCACTAAAGCTGTTTAAAGCCTCGAGTATTTTAGGGCCGGCATTACTTTTATCAGTAAACGAGTTAAAAACCATATAACCCGCCTTTTTGCCCGAGCCGGCATCCAATTGTTTATAGGTAATAACGGGGTTGATGGTATATTTATCTGTATTGAGCGTAACATCAATCGAACTGCCGTCGTACCGCGTAAGTGTCATGTTGATGGTTTTGCTGTAAGCATAGGCCTGGATTACAAACTGGGTTGTTGCGCCGCCATCGTCATAATCAAGATTAGTGCGGCCGTTTATTTTGGTGATACGATAACCACGTTTTACCCCCAATTTATCGGCGGGAGAGTTGGGGTATACGTATTTTATCCGCAGATCTGAACGGGTTGGGTAAAATACCGAAAAGCCAAAATCGCCGCCGTTGCCACCTAACTCGCTGGATACGGCACCATCATCAATAAATGAATATTTGGCCGTACCCGAGGCATCGTAATATTCATAAGGGCGGTTGCTGGTAGGATTAATGGCATATTGCGAAAGATGATCAACCTCGCTGCTTAAGCCCGTAATGGTATCGCTGCTTACGTAATTGCGCGGCTGGAAATCTTTATATGAGGGTAATTGTTGGTACCACAGGTAAGTTTCTTTTGGATATAGGAAAACCGAATCCCTGATTTTATCTAACACCGTGCCGGTAGCCGGAGGGCCGGAATTGTCGTTGTTATTATCATTTCCTCCTCCGGTTCCTGGTTTGTTTTTTTTACAGGCAGCTAATGAAACTACGGAGATAACGGCTAAAAAATAGAATATTCTTCTCATATAAAACAGAGTTTATGTGTTTAACGCCTTATTGTTAAGTATGTTATAACTTATGTTATAAAAACTCTTCAACATTAATATAGTCAACCCCGCAGGCTTCTGCACATAAGATGTCGGCTTGCGAATTACCTATCATTATTATATCACGCCGTTGCAAATTATTATCCTTCATCAGTAATTCAATTACATCGGGTTCGGGTTTGGGGGCAGTTTCTTCAGCAAAATAACACCTCAGGTATTTTTCCAAACCATGCCATTCGGTTTGCTTTATTTTGTTAATCTGCTCCTGGATGTTTCCGTTGGTTACAATGAACAGCTTCTTACGGTCAACCACTATTTCCTGCATCAAGGTAAGCATATTTTGGTATAAAAGCAGTTTTAACGGCAATTTCGCTGTCAGAAGCTGGTTTTCAAACTTGTCGCGGTATTGCTCGGCTTCCGGAAACTGTTGTGCTAAATTATTAAACGCGGCATCCTTTCCTTCTGCTATATACGTATCTGTAAGCACTTTGGTTGCCGCTTTGGCATCGGTAAGTTCAACGTACTCAAGCATATTGGCAAACAGGTAATAAACCTGGAAATAATAATCCTTCCCGGGAAAAAGTACATCATCCAGCTCAAAAATAAAAGCGGTTTTACGTTTATCTATGTCCTTATATTCCATTAAGCAACAACCTGTAAGGTGATATTATATTCATTAAAAAGAGTTTCGGCCTTTAATAATAAAGCGGTTTCGTCGGGCCTGAATAAATAAACAGTATCCACCTCTTTATCCAGGCAAAGCGTAAGGATTTCGTGCGTGTAACTTGCCGATGCTGGTTTGGGCAATGTAATCATCCTGCCTGTTTTTACCATAAACTCAGGCAGTTCCTGATAATCGCCTAAAATAATGTCATGCCCTTCCAGTTTGTTTTTAAGCTGATAGGCCTGTGCTGATGTTGCTGCCGTAATTAAAATAGCCATATCAATGCCCGTTTACAATTAATCCGTCTTTCATGGTCACCGTCCTGTCCGACAGATTTGCAAGGTCTTCGTTATGGGTAACAATAACAAAGGTGTGTTTAAACTCGTTTTTAAGTTTGATAAACAGCTCATGAAGTTCGAGTGCATTCACAGAATCAAGATTGCCCGATGGTTCATCGGCAAAAATAAGTGCCGGCCTGTTAATGAGAGCTCTCGCTACAGCCACACGCTGCTGTTCGCCGCCTGATAGCTGGTTAGGTTTGTGATGCAGCCGATCTTTCAGGCCCAACAAATCCAATAATTCGCCGGCACGTTTTTCGGCTTCGGTTTTTGATTTGCCTGCTATAAAAGCGGGGATACACACGTTTTCTATCGCGCTGAATTCGGCTAATAAATGGTGAAACTGAAAAATAAAGCCTATTTGCCGGTTACGGAAATCGCTTAATTGTTTGTTGTTGAGTTTACTCAATTCGAGGCCGTTGATGGTTAAAGTACCTGAATCGGCCCTATCAAGCGTACCTAATATATTTAATAATGAGCTTTTGCCTGCGCCGGATGCACCTACTATGGTTACAATTTCGCCTTTTTGTACTTCAAGGTCAACCCCTTTAAGTATTTGAAGCTGCCCGTATGATTTGTGAATGGATGTTGCTATCAGCATTTGGCAAAGTTAACGGATTAGCTGATTTATTTTTGTTGGGATTACACCGATTATTTTTTGATTACACGGATTTTGATCGTTGATTGATTTTTGATTACGTTGATTTCGCTGATTTTTCTGAACCTGGATTTTTGGGGGATTGTAACATGGGCAGGATTTTGCTTAATTTCATGCATTATTCTGTTAATCCTAAAATTCTGTAAATTCTGATTCAGACTAAAAGGAATCAAATAAACTGAAACAAGCACTTTACCGTTTCAAACAAAATTGTAGCTTTACCGCAAATTCTTCAAAACATGAATATTCACGAATATCAGGGTAAAGCTATATTAAAAAGCTATGGCGTTAGAGTTCAGGAAGGCATTGTAGCCGATACTGTTGAGCAGGCTGTTGAGGCTGCCCAAAAAATGAAAGAAGACTTCGGTTCGGACTGGGTTGTTATCAAAGCTCAGATACATGCAGGCGGCCGTGGTAAAGGCGGTGGTGTTAAACTGGCCAAAAATGTTGACCAGGTAAAAGAACATGCCGGTAACATCATCGGTATGCAACTGGTTACTCCGCAAACCGGACCAGAAGGTAAAAAAGTTAAGAAGGTTTTAGTAGCTCAGGATGTTTACTATCCTGGCGAAAGCGCTACCAAAGAGTTTTACATGAGCGTACTGCTTGACCGCGCCCGTGGCCGCAACATCATTATGTATAGTACCGAAGGTGGTATGGATATCGAGGAAGTTGCACACTCAACTCCCGAATTGATATTTAAAGAAGAGATTGATCCTAAAGTTGGTTTACAGGGCTTTCAAACCCGTAAAATTGCCTTTAACCTTGGCCTTGAAGGCGAGGCGTTTAAGGATATGACCAAATTTATTGCCGCTTTATACAAAGCCTATGAAGGTACCGATTCATCGCAATTTGAAATTAACCCGGTTTTAAAAACCTCTGATAATAAAATTTTAGCCGTTGACGCTAAAGTAAACCTTGACGACAACGCGTTATACCGTCACCCGGATTATGCTGCTCTGCGTGATACCGACGAGGAAGACCCAACCGAGGTTGAAGCAAGCAAATCAAACCTTAACTATGTAAAACTTGACGGTAACGTTGGTTGTATGGTTAACGGTGCAGGTTTAGCTATGGCTACCATGGATATCATTAAAATTGCAGGCGGCGAGCCGGCTAACTTTTTGGACGTAGGTGGTACTGCTAACGCGCAAACTGTAAAAGCAGGTTTCAATATCATCCTGTCTGATCCAAACGTTAAAGCTATCCTGATCAACATCTTCGGTGGTATTGTTCGTTGCGATCGTGTTGCGCAAGGTGTTATTGATGCTTATAACGAGATCGGTAATATCCCTGTGCCAATCATCGTTCGTTTGCAAGGCACCAACGCTGCCGAGGCTAAAGAACTGATTGATAACTCAGGCCTGAAAGTTTACTCGGCTATCTTGCTGAAAGAAGCTGCTGACCGCGTTAAAGAAGTGTTGGCGCTTTAAGTTTAGAGATTAGAGGTTGGTGATTAGAGATTAGTTGCTGTGCCTTTTAAAATAATGAAAGCGGTGGGTTTTACCTGCCGCTTTTTTTGTTTGTAAGCCACCACGTAATTGTGTGAGTAAAAGCCGCGGCATCTGAAGGAGATATGACATTTTCCCCTTTGTCATGCTGAGGAACGAAGCATCTTCTTCGCCCTGCATAGCCGCCATGCTTGTTGAAGAAGATCCTTCGCTATCGCTCAGGATGACAATTTTTTTTAATTATGTCATCATGAGCTTGTCGAAGGCGCGCGCCTAAAGGCCCTGCCCGCCATGCTTCGACAGGCTCAGCATGACACCCATTTTAAATATTTCATAAGTAGGAACGCACGTGATGGTAACTAACAAAAAAGCCACCGGCTTTACCGATGGCTTCAAATATTGAGAAAGGCTTTAATTAACCTAAGTACGATTTCAGGATCTTGCTCCTTGACGTATGGCGCAGGCGTTGCAAAGCCTTATCCTTAATCTGGCGAACACGCTCGCGGGTAAGGTTAAATTTTTCGCCTATTTCTTCCAACGATAGCGGGTGGTTGGTACCTAAACCGAAAAACAACACAATGATCTCACGCTCACGCTCGGTAAGGGTTGAGAGCGAACGTTTAATCTCTTCAGATAACGACTCGTTAATCAGGATGGAATCAGTGTTGGGTTCCTGGTTTTCCAGTACATCCAGCAGCGTGTTTTCTTCGCCCTGAACAAACGGCGCATCCATCGAAACATGGCGGCCTGAATTGCTTAAAGTATCAGAGATCTTATCAACGGTGGTTTCCAAAATGTCGGCAAGTTCTTCGGGCGATGGTTCGCGCTCGTATTCCTGCTCTAATTTTGAGAAAGCCTTGCTTATTTTACTTAATGAACCTACCTGGTTTAACGGTAAACGCACAATACGCGATTGCTCGGCAATAGCCTGCAATATCGACTGGCGGATCCACCATACGGCATACGAAATGAACTTAAAACCTTTAGTTTCGTCAAAACGTTTGGCAGCCTTGATCAAACCAAGGTTACCCTCGTTAATCAAATCGCCCAGCGTTAAGCCCTGGTTTTGGTATTGTTTAGCAACGGATACAACAAAGCGGAGGTTGGTTTTAGTTAAACGTTCTAAAGCCGCCTGGTCGCCCTCGCGGATTTTTTGAGCTAAAATTACTTCTTCTTCAGCGGTTATCAGGTCTACCTTACCAATCTCGTGCAGATATTTATCAAGTGACTGCGACTCGCGATTGGTAATGGATTGCGTTATTTTGAGTTGTCTCATTTAGTTATTAAGCCTCGCTATTCGTGTTTAGGGATTACAACGTGTAAAGCTACAAATTTGTTCTAAAAAATTACAATTGCATAACGTATTTTGAAAAAAAATATGTAATTAAGAAAAATTTTAATAAGCTGATAATTAGTATGTTGTAAAATCAGAATTAAGAATAAGTGTAATTTTTACATTATTGTTAAGGATTGTTGCAAGCGGTATGATTTTTGCGGAATGCGGGAAATTATAACTCATTCAGCTTAAAAGTTTCCTTTATCCTGATACCTTTTTCTGTTTGTTGTAAGGTGCAGCATTCGTTTATAGGGTCGTGTTCAAAGTACAAAACGTAATCATTTTCAAGTGCCTCGTTTAAAAATAATTTCTTCTCGGCAAGGGTAATAAGCGGGAACATATCGTAGCCCATAACGTAGGGGATAGGGAGATGCCCGGTTGATGGCAGCAAATCGGCCATATATAATATTTTATGCCCTTTATAATTAATAAGCGGCAACATCATCGATTCGGTATGGCCGGATACAAAGCGCACGTCAAAATCATTGCCGAAATTTACGCCATCCTTAACATCAATAAACTGCAACTGCCCGCTTTCCTGTATCGGAATAATATTTTCTGTAAAGAACGAAGCTTTTTCACGTTCGTTAGGATTTACCGCCCAGTCCCAGTGCTTTGGATTGCTCCAGTAAGTAGCATTTTTAAAGGCAGGTAAAAGTGCTTCGCCCTCACGTACAGCCGCTCCGCCTACGTGATCAAAGTGCAAATGGGTTAAAAATACGTCGGTGATATCATCCCGATGAAAACCTAAAGATTTTAATGAACTATCCAGGCTGGCATCACCATGTAAATAATAATGGCTGAAAAACTTTTCGCTTTGTTTGTTACCAATGCCGGTATCTATCAAGGTAAGCCTGTCGCCATCTTCAACCAGCAGGCAGCGCATGGCCCAGGTGCAAAGATTATTCTCGTCGGCAGGGTTTGTTTTGTTCCAGATAGTTTTGGGCACAACGCCAAACATGGCGCCGCCATCCAATTTAAAAAAGCCGGTATCGATGGTGTGTAGTTTCATGTTGGTCGATAGTCCATAGACCATGGTCTATGGAGCGTGTTTAAAACAAAAATAGCCATAAATTGAATGTTTAATACATCAATTTATGGCTATCATAAACTATTGTTTCCCCTTCATGGGGTTAGGGGGCTTACAAGTGGATACACTCGCCATAAGCTTCGGCAGCTGCTTCCATTACAGCTTCGCTCATGGTAGGGTGCGGGTGTACCGATTTGATGATCTCGTGGCCGGTAGCTTCCAGTTTGCGGGCTGTAACTACTTCGGCAATCATTTCGGTAACGTTGTAGCCTAACATGTGCGCGCCTAAAAACTCGCCATACTTAGCGTCAAATATCACTTTTACAAAACCATCTTTAGCACCTGCAGCACTTGCTTTGCCCGATGCCGAGAATGGGAATTTGCCTACTTTAATTTCGTAACCGGCCTCTTTAGCCGCCTTTTCGGTATAACCTACCGAAGCAACTTCAGGCGAGCAGTAAGTACAGCCCGGAATGTTATTATAATCAAGCGGATGAGGGTTTTGACCTGCAATTTTTTCAACGCAGATAATACCTTCGGCAGATGCTACGTGAGCAAGGGCCTGGCCTTTTACAATATCGCCAATGGCATAAACGCCTTCAACGTTGGTGCGGTAAAAATCATCAACCAATACTTTACCACGATCAGTTTTAACACCGTTCTCTTCCAAACCGATGCCTTCAAGGTTGGTAGCGATACCAACTGCCGATAACACGATCTCTGCTTCTAATGTTTCGGTACCGGTAGCGGTTTTAACGCTAACCTTGCAAAGCTCGCCGCTGGTATCAACCGATTCAACGTTCGAGCCGGTCATGATATTGATACCTTGTTTTTTAAGGATACGGGCAAGGCTTTTTGATACATCTTCATCCTCAAGCGGAACGATGTTATCCAGGTACTCAACCACGGTAACTTTAGTGCCTATCGAGTTGTAGAAATAAGCAAACTCGATGCCGATAGCGCCTGAACCAACCACAATCATTGATTTTGGTTGCTGAGGCAGTACCATAGCCTGGCGGTAGCCGATAACTTTTTTACCATCCTGTTTAAGGTTAGGTAACTCGCGCGAGCGGCCGCCGGTAGCTAATATAATGTGCTTGCCGTTGTAAGTTTTAGCAGTACCATCGGCAGCTTTAACTTCAACTACGCCTTTGCTTTTTAATTTGCCGAAGCCAACAAGTACGTCAATTTTGTTTTTCTTCATCAAAAACTGAACACCTTTGCTCATGCCATCGGCAACGTTGCGGCTTCTTTTAACAACAGCGGCAAAGTCAACCTCGCCGGCGCCGTTAATTTTAATACCGTAATCGGCACTATGGTTGAGGTATTCAAAAACCTGGGCGCTTTTTAACAAAGCCTTGGTTGGGATACAACCCCAGTTTAAGCAAATGCCGCCTAATGATTCTTTCTCTACAATGGCGGTTTTTAAACCAAGCTGGGATGCGCGGATAGCAGCAACATAGCCACCCGGACCAGACCCAATAACAATTACATCGTAATCCATATTATTGATATACTTTTTAATTTCTTCAAAAGGTAAATAAGCGCTGTATTTAATTAGTCTTAAAATACAGGCATTATTTTTTGAATGCCAAAGCTAAGTAAAAGGGCTGAAACAATGAAATGCAATCAAATAGCTAATACTGCACCGATGGCACTTTGTATCTTCTTAATGTCATAAAACACGATGTGTTAATTTTAACCGTAGGCCCGATATGATTTAGGTTATAAAATTTACAATATTTTCAGCAATAATGACCATTATTTTAGGGGTTTTGTGTTTATCTTGTAAAATGTTGATAAATATATAATAATTGTTAACCTTAATTTAACATTGGGAATTGGTTCATTAATTATCTTTGCGCCAATTAATTAAACGTATAATTAAAAAAAGCAATTTATGAGGAAGCATTACCTTCTTTTATTCATTTTTTCGCTGCTTACCCTAAATTTTGCGTTCGCGCAAAACGTTACTACGAGTAGTATGTCGGGTACAGTGGTTGACGAAAAGGGATTACCACTCCCTGGTGTAACCATCACAGCGTTACACACCCCTACAGGTACTAATTATTCAACCGTTAGCCGTGTTGATGGCCGTTACAACTTACCAAACATCCGTGTTGGTGGTCCGTACACTATCAGCTTCAAATTTATCGGTTTTAACACTTTTACTCAAGACAACATCACCTTGTCTTTAGGTCAGGATTTCAAGATCAACGCTAAAATGGCTCCAACCAACACCGAATTGAAAGAGGTTGTTGTGTCTGGTGTTCAAAACAAGGTGATCAACACTTCACGCACAGGCTCGCAGGAGATCATTAACCGTGCCCAGATCGATCGTTTACCAACTATCAACAGGTCAATTTATGATTATACTAAATTAACGCCTACTGCTAATGGTACATCATTCGGTGGTCGTAACGGTAACGGTAACAACTTAACTGTTGACGGTGCGTTGTTTAACAACTCATTTGGTTTGTCAAACACTTTGGGTGGCCAGGCAAACTCTCAGCCAATTTCGTTAGACGCGATTGAGCAGATCCAGGTTTCTGTTTCTCCTTTCGACGTTAGCCAGGGCCGTTTTGCAGGTACCGGTATCAATACCGTAACCAAATCAGGTACCAACGAATTTAAAGGTAGTGTATACTACTACAAACGTTCGGCCGGTTTAACAGGTTTACACACCCTTACCACTGATGTTCAAAAACCAACAGTTGATTATAATCAACGCGGTATCAGCTTAGGTGGCCCGATCATCAAAAACAAATTATTCTTCTTTATATCTGGCGAGCAGGAAAGGATTAAAGACCCTGCAACTTCTTACACCGCTTTACGCGATGGCCAAACAGCTGGTGGTAGTATTTCACAAGTTACTTACAAAGATTTAACAGATCTTTCTACTTTCCTTCAAAAAAACTATGGTTATAACCCAGGTGCTTTTGAAAACTACCAGTTACGTACGCAATCAGATAAAATTGCTGCCAAATTGGATTGGAACATCGATAAAAACAATACTTTATCATTGAAATATTTCTATCTGAAATCTTTCCGTGATGTGCCTCCGAGTGGTTCTGGCGCGCCTTCAGGTGGTCGTACGCCGGGCAGAGCAAACCTGCCGTTCTTTGCCTCTTATTATACCATCAATAATAACTTTAATATCGGTATTGCTGAGTTGAATACACGCATCAGTTCAACCGTGGCTAATAAATTAACCGTTGGTTACCAGTCTTTACGCGATTTTCGCGAATCTCTGGGCGGTAATCCATTCCCGATGGTTGATATCCAAAATCCGGATGGAACTACAATGACCTCATTTGGTTACGAGCCATTTACAGCTAATAACGTGTTAAATACCGATACATGGCAGGCATCAGATAACTTAACTGTTTACAAAGGTAAACATGAGTTAAACTTTGGCATTTCGTACGAGTCGAATAAATTTAAAAATGGTTTTGCCCCTAACTACTATGGTATTTACCGTTTCAAGAGCTTAGCCGATTTTTACGCCTCTGCTGATCCAAATAATGGTTTAAGTAATGCGCAAAGGGCTACTGCAAGTCTTTATAGTTTTCGCTACTCAGCTTTGCCGGATGGTTCGTTTCCGTTTGCATACGTAAAATCATATACTGTAGGTATTTACGCGCAAGACAAATGGACTGTTAACGATAACTTCAAATTAACTTACGGTATCCGTGCCGATTTACCGGTTTACAATACCGAAAGCCAGTTTAATGCCTCGGCCGCAAATCTTACAGGTTTCCTGGGTGGTTACAAAGTTAATACTGCGCAATTTCCTAAAACATCTATCCAGATTTCGCCAAGGGTAGGCTTTAACTGGGATGTTAATGGCGACGCATCTACTCAGGTACGCGGTGGTGCAGGTATCTTTACCGGTCCGGTACCTTATGTATATATTTCAAACCAGGCAAGTAACAATGGTGTTCAGTTCGGCTTCTATAACATCCAGCCAGGCTCGGCAGGCGTATCTGCAACTGATCCGCGTTTTATATTTAGCGGAGATGTTAACAAAAACAGGCCTGCTGCCGGTGCTGCATCTAATTCGTACAACCTGGTTATTACCGATAAGAACTTCAAATTTCCATCTAACTTTAGGGTTAACTTAGCGGTTGATCAAAAATTACCTTTCGGTATCATTGGTACGTTGGAAGGTATTTATTCAAAAGATATCAATTCGGTATATTTCACTAACATAGCATTGCCTTCTACCGGTTCAAATCTTATGGGTAGCGATAATAGGTTCCGTTACAGTAGCAGTACAGCATATCCAGTTTTAGCTGCCGGAAACACCCCTGAGAATCCTAACATTAGTGATGCTATCCTGATGAAAAATACCAGCAAAGGATATACTTATAGCGTTACCGCCCAGTTGCAAAGAACCTGGAAAGAGTTTTATTTCAACATCGCTTATACGCATTCTGATGCCCGTACGGTTAACGATGGTGGCTCTATCGCTCAATCAACCTGGAGAGACCGTTATGTGTCTGGCGATCCAAACTCAGATGCAACTTCTTACGCAAATTTCTACCAGCCAAACCGCGTTATTGCTTCGATGTCATATCGTAAAGATTATATTAAACACCTTACTACCTCGGTTGGTTTAACTTTTGAAACTGCTAACAACGGTGTAGCTTCATATACTTACGCTGGCGACTTAAATGGTGATGGTCAAACTGTAAACGATTTGATGTACATTCCTAAAAATGCAAGCGATATCATATTGGTTGCCGATAACGCGGGCGATTTACGTACCGGTACCAAAACTTTGTTAAATACTAATGGAAAAGACGATGGTGGCGTGCTATATGCTCAATTAAGTGCCTATATCAACCAGGATCCTTATCTGAGTAAACGTCGCGGCAAATACGCAGAGCGTAACGGTTTAGTGCTTCCTTACTTCAATCAGGTTAACTTTAACTTCACCCAGGATCTTTACGCAACCACAGGTAAAGTGAAAAACACCTTGCAATTAGAATTTAACATTATTAACCTTGGTAACTTCCTGAACAGAAACTGGGGTAACTATAAATTTGTTAACCGTGCAAGCCTCTTATCATTTAAAGGTATTTATAACAACGCGGCTAACCCATCCGATCCAAATAACGGAAAGCCTACGTTTTCTTTCCCTTATTTAGATAATACAAACCAAATCCCGCTTACTTCTACATTTGGTAACGGTATTTCGCAGGTATCACGCTGGCAAGCTCAAATTGGTTTAAGGTATATCTTTAACTAATTGAAAGTTTAGCTAAATAAAATGAAAGCCCTGGTCAAATTGACCGGGCTTTTTTATTTGTAGATATTTGGATAAATCTTCTTTAGAGTAGATTAGAAAAATAGGAATAAAAAATGCGCTTGAGTTTCGTCAAGCGCATTTCTGTTTATAAAGATATTTCTACTCATACTCAAACACCCCAAACTCCGAAGTTACAGTGACTTTCTTGCTCTCTGCCTTTTCAACCCGCCCAATAACCTGCGCATCCACACCAAAGCTTTTCGAAATATTGATTAAATCCGCAGCAATAGCTTCAGGCACATAAAGCTCCATACGGTGACCCATGTTAAATACCTTGTACATTTCCTGCCAGCTGGTTTTTGATTCTTCGTGGATAAGCTTAAACAGCGGCGGAACCGGGAATAAATTATCCTTAATAATATGCAAGCCTTCAACAAAGTGTAATACTTTGGTTTGCGCGCCGCCACTGCAATGTACCATACCATGCACCTGGCTGCGATATCCATCCAGTATTTGTTTGATGATAGGGGCGTAGGTGCGGGTAGCGCTCAATACCAGTTTACCGGCAGTAACGGTTTCGCCGTTGCCTATCTCAATTGGGTCGGTAAGGTTTTTACTGCCCGAAAATATGAGTTCGTTAGGTATTGCAGCATCGTAAGCCTCGGGATATTTATTGGCAATGGTTTTATTAAACACATCGTGACGGGCGGAAGTAAGGCCGTTTGAGCCCATACCGCCATTGTATTCTTTTTCGTAAGTAGCTTGTCCGTATGATGCTAAACCAACAATCACGTCGCCGGGTTCAATGCGGTGGTTCGAGATCACGTCTTCGCGTTTCATGCGGCAGGTAACTGTCGAATCAATAATGATGGTGCGCACCAGGTCGCCAACGTCGGCGGTTTCGCCGCCGGTTGAGTAAATGCCTATGCCGGCTTCGCGTAGTTCGGCTAAAATTTCTTCGGTGCCATTGATGATTGCCGCGATAACTTCGCCTGGGATGATGTTTTTATTGCGGCCAATGGTTGATGATAGCAGGATGTTATCTGTAGCTCCAACACAAAGCAGGTCGTCCAGGTTCATGATGATGGCGTCCTGGGCAATACCGCGCCAAACAGAGATATCGCCGGTTTCCTTCCAGTAGGTGTAAGCTAAGGATGATTTGGTACCTGCGCCGTCGGCATGCATAATATTGCAATACTCGGCATCGTTGGTTAATATATCCGGAACTATTTTGCAGAAAGCTTTCGGGAAAATGCCTTTATCTATGTTTTTTATGGCATTGTGAACATCGTCTTTGGAGGCTGATACGCCACGCTGATCATATCTTTGCGAAGAAATCATGGGCAAATATAAGGCTATCAAGACTGATTTGCGATTTAGTATTCCAAAATTCTGGAAAAATGTATTTTGCCGGGATGATTGAAGATTGTTTTAATGCTTAATATTCCCAGCCTTCGTACTTTATATTCGGGATTTCTGTGTTGGCCGTTTGTCTTATTTTACGGTTCGTTGTTTCTTGAGTCATTTCCTGAAACCGGCTTTTGGCCTAATATTATATTTTCGGGAAACCCATGTTCTATCTGCTGATTTTGTAACGACATATCCTTGTTAAGAAGGATAAATTTAATAACTATTTCAAGGCGACAGAAATCAATACCTGATCTATCCAACAAAAACTCATCAAAAAACCGTTACTTTGCAAACAGGGGCTGATTTATATTATCTAACCCGCATTTTACCCGATCTGTAAAACAATCCGCGTTGATAAACCTTCATCAACCGGGTTTAGTAACTACTTCTGATGATGTTAAAAACGCTTTCTTACAAAATTGGCCGCTGGAGGCTAAAACGCAATAGTCAACGTAATTTTTTAATTTACTGTAGTGTGTTTGTTGGTTTTGTAGGAGGGTTAGCAGCTATCGCGCTTAAATTTTTAGTGCATTTAATGGAAGAGCTGAGCCGCAACATATCATCACATCTTTACTATCACATAGCCTATGTGTTTTTACCCGCGCTGGGTATATTGCTCACGGTTGCCTATCAGCATATCATCAACCGCGATAAAATTGAAAAGGGGATAGGTAATATCCTCATCAATATCAAAAAAAACCGATCAAACATCAAGGCTAACAACCTGTATTCGCACCTTATCACCAGTTCGTTAACGGTTGGTTTTGGTGGTTCATCAGGCTTGGAGGCACCTATTGTTTGTACCGGGGCGGCCATAGGCTCAAACCTTGGCAAGTTTTTTAAATTAACCCCCTACGAAAAAACGGTTCTATTGGCTGCCGGCGCTTCGGCCGGGATTGCAGCGGTATTTAACAGCCCAATAGCCGGTGTGCTTTTCTCGTTAGAAATTTTGATTGGCGAAATTACCATCCCTACATTTATACCTTTATTAATAGCATCCGCTACCGGTGTGGTTGTATCAAAAGCTTTGTATTCGGGCCAGTTATTTCACCTGGTTACCGAGGGCTGGGTTATGGCAGCTTTGCCTTTTTACGTGGTTTTAGGTTTGTGCAGCGGCTGGATGGCCATATATATAGCTAAAGTAGGGGGCAAGCTGGAAAGCGGTATTTTTAAAAAGCAAAACCGATATGTGCGTGCAATTAGCGGCGGGGTTTTGTTAGGATTGATTATTGTAGTATTTCCGCAGTTGTTTGGCGAAGGTTATCATTATCTTACCGCTATATTAAATGGCAATATCCATGTACTGAAAGAGGAAGTATTGTTTGGCAATCTGCTCGACGAGCCGCTGATCATGCTACTGTTTATAGCCGCGCTGGTTTTTATGAAAATTATTGCTGCCGGAATAACCATAGGCTCCGGCGGAAACGGGGGTACCTTTGCGCCAACTATGTTTACCGGTGCTTTTTTGGGTTTGCTGGTTGCTTATGGTGTCAATCAAACCGGACTTATTCATTTAAACACAAGTAATTTTATAGCCGTGGGGATGGCCGGCGCTTTGGCCGGGGTATTACATGCGCCGCTAACCGCCATATTTTTGATAGCCGAAATTACCGGCGGATATGTGTTGTTTATTCCGCTCATGATCGTATCGGCTATATCTTACATCATATCGCGCTATTCATCGCCCCATAATATGTACTGGAGCCACCTTATTCATCATAACAACATACAGCCTGGGCAGGATTATGGTATGTTAAACTCTATATCGCTTGATAGTATTATTAACAGAAAATATACCGCAGTTGATAAATCAATGACGGTGACCGACTTTTATAAAGTGCTGGCCAAAACAGATGCTAATATTTTTCCGGTGTTGAAGGATGACGGCAGCCTGGAAGGAGTGGTGCTGATAGATGATATCCGTCGCCGTTTATTTAACAAAGAGATTGCCGATAGCCTGATTACTGATATTATGATAGAGCCGCCAACGGTGATTGACTATGAACAACCGGCCAGCAGTGTGATGGATACTTTTGATGCCATTGATGTTTGGCAGCTGCCGGTAATTAAGGATAACCGCTTTATCGGTTTTATATCTAAATCGGCCTTGTTAAGCAAATACCGGTCGGTGTTGATTGAGCAGCATAAGGCGAGTGATTTGTTTGCGTAGATTTTCTCCAATTCTTCCATCACGTCATTGCGAGGTACGAAGCAATCGCGAACTGTACAGAGCGGACTTGCATAGCCCCTCGACTTCTGTGCGATTGCTTCGTACCTCGAAATGACGTGGTGGAGTACAATGACAGAAAACAAAAAAAGCCGCTAACTTTAAAAATTAGCAGCTTTATCTTTATCAATAAGGTCTTATTTTATAAACAACAACTCCCTAAACTTAGGCAGCGGCCATAAACCATCATCAACCAGTTGCTCCAGTTTATCAACATGGTAGCGGATGGGCTGGAAGAAAGTTTTTACCTTTTCATCATAATCAATTGCACGCTGGCGGATATCGTCAATCACGTTGGCTTTTTTGCGTTCATCAATCATTTGCTCGGTATTGGTTTTGATGAAATTTACATGCTCTGAGATTCGGTTGATCAGATCAAGTTGCGAAGCATAGGTAGATTTATCCAGGCCGAGATCTTTCAAGCCTTTAACGTTTTCAATCAGCTTGCTTTGATAAGCAATGGCCGATGGGATAATTACGTTCATTACCAGTTCGCCGATAACACGGGCTTCAATTTGCAGTTTTTTGTAGAAAGAATCCAGCAGAATTTCGTGGCGGGCGTGTGCTTCGCGTACGCTGAAAACGCCGCTTTCGGCAAACAGATGCTCTGCTTTATCATTAATTAAAGCATCAAGTGCTTTAGGGGTAGTTTTAATGTTTGATAAACCGCGCAGGGCCGCTTCTTTTTCCCACTCTTCGCTATAGCCATTGCCTTCAAAGCGGATGCTTTTTGATTCTTTGATGTATTTTTTAATCACCATTAGTAAGGCAAGATCTTTTTTCTCACCTTTTTTCATCAGTTTATCTACATCGTATTTGAATTTTTTAAGCTGATCGGCCACAATCAGGTTCAAAATAGTCATTGGGCTGGCCGAGTTGGCTGATGAGCCTACGGCGCGCAACTCGAACTTATTACCGGTAAAGGCAAAAGGCGAGGTGCGGTTACGATCGGTATTATCAGGCAAAATTTGTGGGATTTTCGGGATGCCCTGCCATAGCATGTTTTCCTCTTTAATTTTTTTGCTGATGCGTGAGGTTTCGATCTCGTCCAGAACATCACTCAGCTGGCTGCCCAAAAATATCGAGATGATAGCCGGTGGAGCTTCGTTGGCACCCAAACGGTGATCATTATTTACCGAGGCGATAGATGCCCTCAACAAATCTGCATGTTCATAAACCGCTTTTATGGTATTCACAAAAAAGGTAAGGAACATGAGGTTGTTTTTGGGTGTTTTACCCGGCGATAACAGGTTTTTGCCTGTGTTGGTAATAAGCGACCAGTTATTGTGCTTGCCAGAACCATTTAAACCTGCATAAGGCTTTTCATGAAGCAAAACTTTAAAGTTATGGCGCTTGGCTACACGATCCATCAAATCCATCAGTAGTTGGTTATGGTCGATAGCCAGGTTAATCTCTTCATATATAGGCGCGCACTCAAATTGCGATGGTGCAACCTCGTTATGGCGGGTTTTAAGCGGGATGCCTAATTGTAAAGCCTCGGCCTCCATATCCTGCATGTAGGCATACACACGTTCAGGTATCGAACCAAAATAATGATCTTCCAGCTGCTGGTTTTTGGCCGACATGTGACCGAACAGCGTGCGGCCTGTTAAATATAAATCCGGACGGGCATTAAATAAGGCCAGATCAACCAAAAAGTATTCCTGTTCGATACCTAAGGATGCATTTACTTTTTCAACGCCTTTATCAAAGTAGTGGCAAACATCAACGGCAGCTTTATCTAATACGTTTAAGGCTTTTAATAAAGGTACCTTATAATCTAAAGCCTCGCCGGTGTATGATACAAATACGGTAGGGATGCATAAGGTACGGGCCATTAAAAAAGCCGGAGACGAAGGATCCCATGCGGTGTAACCGCGCGCTTCAAAAGTATTACGGATGCCGCCGCTCGGGAAGCTCGATGCGTCCGGCTCTTGTTGGGCTAATGCATCGCCCGAAAAACGCTCGATAGCACCGCCATCGGCAGTTGGTTCAAAAAAAGCATCGTGCTTTTCGGCGGTGGTGCCTGTTAATGGTTGAAACCAGTGTGTATAATGTGTAGCTCCTTTACCTAAAGCCCATGCTTTCATGGCCGAAGCAATCTGCTCTGCCAGGTCGCGGGGGATTGGTTCGCCCTTTTCTATCGAGTTTACTATTCCCTGGTAAGCTTCTGATGATAAATATTCCTTCATTTTCTTTTTATCGAAAACATTGGAGCCGAAATAATCAGAAATTTTTGGTGAAGGTGGTTTTATTTCGGGAATAGTTCGCGAAAGTACATCCTGTAATGCTTTAAATCTGATGTTGGACATATTTTAATGAGGTTTAAATAAAGGTTAGTGGTCAAAATTATAACTATCCTTTAAAATACGGGGCAAAATTAAGTTAAATATAACATACCGCCTAATGGCGCAAAAAAGGATGAATTATTGTGCTAAAATCATTAATTGGTGTTAAAGTTTTACTTAAAACGATAAAATGCCTGTTTTTTGAATGTATTTTCGGGTTTTTTATCTTAAAATCCAGTTAAAACTGAATTTAGTTGTTAAAAATTGATGTTTTTTAAATTTTTTAATAAGTAAAATGAAATTTAGTTAGAAATATCATTTTCAAATATTCAAAAAATGACACTTTAATGTGTGTTTTTTTGCAATTTTCGTAATTTTTTGATTTTTTACCATTAATTTATCATTAATAATTTGTTATTGTTAAAAATACTACATAATTTCAGAAAATAATTTACAAAAACACTCCAATTATTGAGCTTTTTATAAAAAAATGTAAATAATTGAACGGTAAAATGAGTGATTAGAGAGAAAAGGTGTTTTTGTAAAGCCTGAATAGCAATCAAACTAAATTTAAATACAACAATCAAACTAATTAATTTTTAAAAAACAATCAAACTAAATTAAACGATGAAAGTAGGTTCTACAAAACACAACTTCCTAAGTTCAGTCCGACAGCTGACACGTGAGAAATGGGCGCTGGGTGCAACCATTTTTACAGGAAAAATGATTGGCCTGTTGCTGGTATTTGCAGCAATGATGGTTATACCTGGTATGTTCGGCACAAAAGCTCACGCTGCCGAAACATATACTGCCCACGAAACAACGATGATGGATACTGTTAACACTGTTTGGACACTGGTTGCAGCCTTTTTGGTATTTGGTATGCAGGCAGGTTTCGTAATGCTCGAAGCTGGTTTTGCACGCAAACGCGAAACTGTGAACGTGCTTATGGAATGTATTTTTGATACTTGTTTGTGTGGTTTACTTTTCTACGCAGTGGGTTATGCCTTTATGTTTGGTAAAGGCAACGGCTTTATTGGCTGGGGCGGTGGTGATGGTAAAACCTGGTTCTTTCTTCAAAACACTCCTGCAACATACATGAGCACAGGTATTCCTGTATTGGCACACTGGATTTTCCAATACGCTTTTGCTGATACCTGCTCAACTATCGTATCGGGTGCTATGATCGGTCGTACCAGCTTCCGCGGTGATATCCTTTACAGTATCGGTATTACAGGCTTTATTTATCCTATTATCGGTCACTGGGCATGGGGTCCGGATGGTTTCCTTGCTAACATGGGAAGTTCTGGTTTATTCCAGTCAATCAGTGCTCAGCCTTTCCGCGATTTTGCAGGCTCTACCGTAGTACACACTATTGGTGGTGTTGCTTCATTGGCTGGTGCGATGGTGTTAGGCCCACGTTTAGGTAGGATCTTCGCCCGCGATGATAAAGAAAAAGGCGGTTTGCCTCCAGGACATAACTTATTGGTTGCTGCTGTAGGTGGTTTTATACTTTGGTTTGGTTGGTACGGTTTTAACCCTGGTTCAACATTGTCTGCAATGGATATGCAGGGTATCGGCCGTGTTGCTGCTAATACTACTTTAGCTGCCTGTGCCGGTGGTTTCACCGCTATGCTTGCCGCTTTGTGGTTTGGTCCAACAAAAGGCAAGTTCGATTTGGCCTTCACCATTAATGGTTTCCTTGCCGGTTTGGTTGCTATTACCTGTCCTTGCTATTGGGTTAGTCCTTTCGGTGCTATCATGTTAGGCGCCATCTCTGGTTTCATCATCTTCGGTGGTGTTTATTTAATCGAGTGGTTCCGTATTGACGATCCGGTTGGTGCTGTATCGGTACACGGCTTTAACGGTATCTGGGGTACTATTTCATTAGGTCTGTTTGCTTCTGGTCAGTATGGTGCTACAGGCGCTTATGGTGCTGATAACTCTGCTCCTGTAACAGGCTTATTTTACGGTGGTGGTTTTGGTGTATTGAAAGCTCAGCTTATCGGTAGCTTAACTATTACACTTGCAACTTTCGTGATCTCTTTCGTGATGATGTACGTGATTAACAAATTAGGTCATCCATGGAAATTACGTATCGAAGAGCATGGCGAAACCGGTGCCGGTGGTATCGACGTGTTTGATCACGGTATTGAAGTTTACCCTGTTCAGGATGACGAGATCAGCTTAAGCGGCCTTTTTGACAAAGGTGCTAAAGTTGCCTCTGAAGCTTAATAGTATAAGCTTAACAGCTTAACAAAAATATTTGATGCCTTGTGCGGTTGGTGGTGAGTGGTAGTTTTTGATGGACGTTGCCCGTTGCCAACCGTACAGGGATTTTTTATGCCGACACATAAATGATCCCGATAATTGAAAGGTGTTGATAATCAATTAATAACAATATAAAAAGCCAAAAAAACAACAATTAACAAATAGTTTATCAATTCACAATTAAATCGTTATCATGAAAAAAGTATTTCTACTCTTCTCATTTTTTTCAATTGCGGCCTTTACGGTGAAGGCCCAGGACACGGTTAAAACCACGCCCGATGCTCCTTTGGTTATCTACGGTTCGGTAGATACCTACTACAAATATGATTTTTCTGACAAAGGCTCACAAATCCCTACCAGCTTTGCAAGCGACCATAATTCGGTATCAATTGGTATGATCGATTTGGGTTTGAAGAAAAAAGTAGGTAAAGCTGCTTTTGTAGGTGAGCTTTCATTTGGTCCGCGTGGTCAAAGCCAGTCAATCCCTAACGGCCCGGATGGCGATTCATTCCACATTCAGAATTTATATGTATCGTACGATCTGACCGATAAATTAAACATCACCGGTGGTTATATGGCTACCTTTATCGGTTATGAGGTTATCAGCCCTACAGGTAACTTCAACTACTCAACCTCGTATTTGTTCACCAATGGTCCGTTCCAAAACCCGGGTGTTAAGTTAACTTATGCTTTCAGTGATAAAGTGAGCTTAATGGCCGGTATTTTTAACGATACCTGGAACTATTATACTTCAGCTAAAAAAGTTAACACTTTTGGTTCGCAGTTATTTGTATCGCCAGTAAAAGGATGGACTGCCTACATCAATCTTGCTACTGGCAAAACATCAGGTACCGAAGTTGACTTAACTACTGCTTATCAAATTACCGATGCCTTTAAATTAGGCTTAAACGGTGCCACTTATTCAGCACCAGATGATGGTGGTGGCTTTAGCGGTGTGGCTTTATATCCTCAGTTAGCCGTATCAAAAGTGGTTACTTTAGGTTTAAGGGGTGAGTACTTTAAAACTAAAAAAGGCGCTTTGCAAACTTTTGGCCCTCCTCCGGGCGAAAACGTTACTGCTGTAACCTTTACTGCTGCTATCAAATCTGGTCCGCTTACTTTTATGCCCGAGATCAGGTTAGATCATGGCTCATCTGAGTCGTTCCTGAATCACTCTGGTAACCCGTCAAAATCAGCCGGTCAGTTTGTTGTAGCTGCTGTTTACGCTTTCTAATAAAAAATTTAACGACCGATCTTATTTTATCACAAGCCGTTCCGATTAAAACCGGGGCGGCTTTTTTATATTTGTTATATGAAAAAAATACTGTTTGCTTTTGTTGGTCTTCTTTTTTCGATAAATGCCCTGGCGCAGAAAGATTCGCTGGCGCTTGATGAAAATAACAAATACATTTATTATAAAACTGCCGATCAGCCCGGTGCGGTAGCTGATACGCTCTATGACAGGGCTTTGTCTTTTTTAACCAAAGCTTATACCAAAAAAGAGCTTAGACTGGTCAAGGCTGATAAAGGCGGCAATGCGTTAAATGGGGCAGGTGTTTTTGTGATTAACAAAAAGAACTTTTTTGGAGGGAATAGCGAAGGCGGTGAGCTTGCTTATTCTATTAAAATAGAGGTACGGGACAATAAATACCGCTACTGGCTTACCGATTTTGTATACCAGCCCTATCAGCGTAACCGTTACGGTAATTCTGAAATTGTGCACGGTAAGGATGTCGCGCTTGAAAAAGCTTCCGAAAAATTATCAAAAGCTGATTTTAACGCCTGTTTAAACCAGGTACTTGCAAGCAGCAAACAGGTAGGAGATAAGTTAAAAACTTATATGCTGAAAGCCTCTACAGTGGAGCATCATGATGTTAAGAAAGTGAAAAGGGTATCTACTAAGGAGTGGTAGGGTGTGTTATTGTATTTCGGAAGTCGGATTTTCGATTTCGAATTTTTTCTGAACCGGAATTTATCGAATTAAAGAATTTGTAGAATTTGCTTTGCATTTTGCTGATTAGTTAATTCTCTCCAATTAACGTTCAGAAAGAAATGAAATTCTCTTTAAAAAGATCTGTGAAATTAAAAGAATCACCAAAATCATCTCAAAAAAATCGGTGTAATCCCGAAAAATAAAAATCAGCGGAATCAGCGTAATCATTCTAATCAGCGGTCAAAATCGGTGTAATCAACCTCCAATCGCTGTAATCCCCAAAAATAAAAATCAGCGGAATCAACGTAATCAAAAGAATCAACGGTTAAAAATAAAAAGAGGCTGATCATTTATGATACAGCCTCTTGATATTTTATTTGTCAATTAGGTTTGTTGAGGAAAGCAAAGGTCGGGATTATAGTTCTTCGTCGTGCTGGCTGATATCCAGGCCGGCAAGTTCTTCTTCGGGAGTAACACGCAGTTTGCTGATCATATCGGTAACTTTTAATAAAATAAATGAACCGAAGAAAGCGAATGCTGATACGCCTATTAATGTAATTAAGTGAACAATAAATAAATGGGTTTCGCCATAAAATAAACCATTGCCGGTTGTGTTGCCGCCGTTTACGTTTTGGTGAGCAAATACACCGGTTAGTAACATGCCTACCATGCCGCCTACACCGTGGCAAGGGAATACGTCGAGGGTGTCGTCGATGCTGGTTTTTGTTCTCCAGATCACTACCAGGTTACTTACTACAGCGGCTACTATACCGATAATTAATGAGTGAGGGATAGTTACGAAACCTGCAGCAGGGGTGATAGCCACCAAACCTACAACGGCGCCGATACAGGCACCCAATACGCCGGGTTTTTTACCGCGAAGAATATCAAAAAACATCCAGGCCATGGCAGCGGCTGCCGATGCAGTGGTTGTGGTAGCTAAAGCAGTGGCTGCTAAAGTGCCTGAGCCTAAGGCCGAACCGGCATTGAAGCCAAACCAGCCGAACCAAAGTAAGCCTGTACCTAATAATACATAGCTGATACGGGCCGGGGCGTGCGCGGTTTCGTTACGGCCTTTTAAGTAGATGGCCGATGCAAGGGCTGCCCAGCCTGCGCTCATGTGTACAACGGTACCGCCGGCAAAGTCAAGTACGCCTTTACCAAACAGGAAGCCATTTGGGTGCCAGGTAGCGTGTGCGAGCGGTGCATATATAAATACCATAAACAGGCAAAGGAAAATAACATACGAGTTAAAGCGAATCCGCTCAGCAAAAGCACCTGTGATGAGGGCCGGCGTGATAACCGCAAATTTTAACTGGAACATGGCAAACAACACCAGCGGGATGGTTTGGGCTGCTGGCCATACTGCGGTGCCTAAAGTGCCTTTCATCATGAAGAAGGTAGATGGATCGCCGATGAAGCCGCCAAGTCTGTCATCGCCAAAGGCAAGGCTAAAGCCGAATATTACCCATAAAACGGTAATTACGCCCATACAAACAAAGCTTTGCAGCATGGTTGATAATACGTTTTTCTTGCTAACCATACCGCCGTAAAAAAATGCGAGGCCGGGAGTCATGATCAATACAAGGGCGGTACTTACTAAAAGCCAGGCAGTATCGCCCGAGTCAATTTTGCTGTCTTTAACGTTGGTAAGGGTAACTGAAGGATCTATAAGGGCTAATACTATTACAATTAAAAGTATGCCAAAGGGTATGAATCTTTTCATGTTTGGGGTTTAAGGGAGGATAAATTAAGGTTGAATAATACCACCCGGTACCAATCAAAATACCGGGTAGTATTAAAACTAAATTTTTTAAAAAACAATAAATCCCAAATGCTTAATCAGGGCATAAGGGTTGATTTGTTTTTTAATCCTACCAAAAATCATGAAACGGAAAAAGGATGAGTTTGCGGAAGCGCGACAGTTGCCCGGAGCCTTCGCCGCAAATAAAATCAAGATACTTAACCCTCAGGGTGTAGTTATATGCAAAGGCAGCAAAATGCTGAATGGAGTGCGCACCCCGGTGTTGGCGTACATTAATAACCGGTGCGGGCGGATTATTGAGCGTAAATGCTAAACTAAAGGGCTTATTGTGCGGTGTTTCGGTAGAAACAGAGGCGTTTTTTTGATTTTTTTGATAATAATGGTATAATCCTCCACGCCCGGATGCTGAATATCCGGAAAAGAGCATTAAAAATAAGGCGATAAGTTTATAAAGCCTGTTTACCATATCTAAAAGTAATAAAAACAATAAATAATTGTAAGATTTTTTTAAAAAATTTTAATTTTTTACTGTTTTACTTATTAAAAGTATTTACAAAGTGGTTTTTTATTGACGATTTTATGGTTTTAGTGGATTTATATGTCCTTTTGGAAGATTTTTTAAAAGAATTTTAATCAGAAGATCGTTTTTTACAAAAGATGAAAATTTGATGAAAATGTGCGCCGGAATTATTTGTAATAATTTTTACTTTTTGCAAAATATAATAAAAGAATAATCGTTATAAATAAAATTTAATTCCGAAAATATGCTTATCACCAAATTTGATTTGTACAAGAGCGAGTGGCTCGATCTTGTATTTGACCATCGCAACAAAAATTACGGCGCGTATGAGTTAAGGAAAACTTACAGCAGCACCATGACCAAAGCTATGGGGATTGCCTTTGCGGCAGTGGCCTTGTTATCGGCCTCGACAATTATTTTCAGGGCTAAGCCGAAACCCGTATACGATTTTCACGAAGTGAAGCTTACGCCCCCTATTGATATCCCTAAGCCGCCTGTGGAAGCAAAGCCTAAGCAACCAGATCCGCCGGCGCAGGCCAAACAACCGCAGAAAATTGAGGCACCGGTAGAAACTAAGGCCTTCACCAATTTAAGGGTAGTACCAAATGACCCGCCCACAGACCCGCCTACAACGGAAGAACTAAAAAATGTAGCCATCGGATCTGAAAATGTAAAGGGAGCCGAAGGAACGGGTAATGTAGTAAAACCCGAAGAGGGAACACCGGGGGGAACAGGTGCGGCCCCTGTTGATAATAACGAAGTGCATACTTTAGGCGGGCTTGAAGTAATGCCCGAGCCGGTTGGCGGTGCAGCGGCATGGGCCAAATTTTTACAAAAAAACCTGCGCTTTCCGTCGGTAGCCCAGGAAAACGGGGTATCTGGTAAAGTATTAATGAGTTTTATTATAGAAAAAGACGGCTCGCTATCTAACATTAAGGTTGACCGCCCGGCCGGTTATGGTTTTGATGAGGAAGCTACCCGTGTATTAAAACTGGCCAAAGCATGGAAACCAGGCGTACAAAACGGCCAGAACGTGCGGGTTAGATACAGCATCCCGATAACCTTTCAGTTAGCAACCGAAGAGTAAGATAATAATTGGTAGTGTTTTTAATGATGTGTGTTTTAGGTTGCTGATTGTGTGTAGAGAGCCCCGCGTAAGCGGGGCTTTTTTATAATTGTTTACGGTAGCAAAGGCTATCAGGCAGATTAGCATAAGGCCCATAATTAGGTACACGCTCATAGCCGGATTTATGATACAGGCTTTGTGCCTCTACCTGCTTACCGGCAGTTTCCAACACCGTGGCTCTAAAACCAAGTTCACGCGCCCAGGCCTCAAGTTCATTGAGCACCCGCCGGCTAACCTGGTTGCCCCTCGCTTCGGGGCGTACGTACATGCGTTTAATTTCTACAGTATGGTTATCGTAGTATTTAAAACATCCGCACCCGGCAGGTACATTGTTGATGTACGCCACTATCACGGTATCTATCTGTTCAATTATGTTGTGCTGATCGTAAAGATCCATCACTTCGCCATTGCGGAGGCGTAAGTCGGCATCAAGTTCAGCGGTTAGGGTTTTGAAATTGGGATCGGTGCTGGTTGTGCGTTTTAGGGTAATGGTGGTCATGGGGTAAATTTAGTACAATTGGTATGTTAAAAATCAGTTATCTTTAATTGAGGTGATTTTATGAGGATTTTATGTTTTACAGTGTTTATTTTATTTTTTATCGCGGTCCCAATTTATGGACAGGAATACGGAGCCGCAACGAATGCAACCGAGCTAAAAGTGTTGCGTTTGATTAATTCATTACCGGAAGTACAAAGGGAAAATAAATTCAGAAGGTTACATAAAAACCCCCGGTTGTTAAAGGCGCTTATTCAAAGTACACCTACTAAAGAGAACAATTATTACCAGGTATCAATAAGCGAAGATCTCGGATTTCAACTGCGTACCTATGAATGGTATGAAGTTGACGCAAAAACTTTTACCATAAAATATTTCGATGTTGCGAGCGGTAAAAGCATGACTTTGAGTGAAAAGCGAAAACTGAATAAGAAAAAACAATAAGCTACGTGCTGGTGAGTAAAGTTTAACCTTTTTTGGGACGAAGGTTACGCTTTTGTTAAGTTTCGGTCAATAAGGTAGGAATGCAAATTCTGCATTATTCTTAAACCCTATCAATTAAGTTCCTATCCGCAAAAAGTATACAAACTCCCTCAATTCGTATTAACTGCCAACCTGCTATTGTTGCCACCTTTACATCAACAAAAAGATAAAGAAAAAACACAATGAAAAATACCATTTTAATAACAGGAGCAAGCAGCGGCATAGGTAAAGCAACCGCACAATTATTTCAGGCTAAAGGTTGGAATGTGATAGCCACCATGCGCAAACCTGAAAACGAAACCGAATTAACCGCGTTGGATAATGTGCTGGTAACCCGGTTGGACGTGTTGGATCTGGATTCGATTAAACAGGCGGTGAGTGCCGGTATTGAAAAATTTGGCAAAATAGATGTGTTGGTAAATAACGCGGGTTATGGCGCTTACGGGCCGCTGGAGGCTTTTCCGCGGGAAAATATTGTGCGCCAGTTTAATACCAATGTGATTGGACTGTTAGACGTTACACTGGCCCTGCTGCCGCATTTCCGTGCTAATAAAAGCGGCGTGATTATTAATATTTCATCTATAGGTGGTAAAATGACCTTCCCGATGGGAACACTGTATCATGGTACCAAATTCGCGGTGGAGGGTATTACTGAATCGTTAGGTTTTGAAGTGGAGCAGTTTGGCGGCAAAGTAAAAATTGTTGAACCGGGTGCCATAGCTACCGATTTTGCAGGTCGATCGTTTGATTTCAATAACGATGAAAGCCTTACCGAGTACCAGGAGCTGGTGAATAAAGTGATGACTGTATTACCTGCAATGGTTGCCAATGCATCGCCGGCAAGTGTAGTTGCTGATGTAATATACGAGGCTGCCACCGATGGTACCAACCGCCTGAGGTATACCGCCGGCGAAGATGCCCGTGAAATTATTGCTAACCGTAAACTGGCTGATGACGAAACGTTTATTGGCGGGATGAAAGCGCAGTTTGGGTTGTAAGCAAATGCAATCAGTTGGCAGTTTACAGATGGTTTTGCTGATTTTTGTCTGAATCAGAATTTACAGAATTAGGGAATTAACAGAATGCTGAGCAAATTCGATAAATTCCAACAATTCCCCCAAATTTGGGTTTGACTTGTCCTGCTATAGGTTGACACAAAAGTAGTCAGCAATGGATTATACATTAAGAAAAGCGCTTGCCATAGAAGAATATTTGGCGGGCGGCACAACATCAGCTAAATTAGGGCAGAAATACGGATTCGGAAACGCGAGCGTATCAAGATGGGTTGTGGAAGAAAAGAAAAAGAACAATAAAATAGCGCAAAGGGCAGCATCCCTTCAAGTGGCAAAAGAACGGGAGGGCATGCCAGAGGACATCAAGGCCTTACAGGAAGAGTTACGTAAAGCCCAATTGAAGATCCATCTACTGGAAGCAATGATTGATATATCGGATGAGCAGTATGGCACCGATATCAGAAAAAAAGCTGGCCCCAGGCAGTCATGAAAGTAGAACAAAGCCAGGGTTGTAGCTTATCCCTGTTATGTTCACTGTCTGGGTATTCGCGCCAAGCCTATTATAAGCGACGTTTATTGGAAGAGCGGGACCCCATCAAGGAGGAATTGTTGGTTCAGCAGGTTATCGGCTACAGGGATTTACAGCCCCGTATCGGAGGCCGTAAACTATTCTTCCTTATGACCCCTTTTATCAAGGCCCATAAATTAAAAATGGGTAGAGATCACTTTTTCAGGATGCTGGGCAAGTATGGCTTGTTGAACAAAAAGCGGCGTGGTAAACCACAAACTACTGATTCCAATCACTGGATGAAGAAATATCCCGACCTGATCAAAAACATGGTCCCTACGCGCTCAGAACAGTTATGGGTAAGTGATATCACTTACCTTGAACTCAGCAGTGAATTTGCTTATCTGAGCCTTGTAACGGATGCCTATAGCCGTAAGATCGTTGGTTTTCATGTTAGCGGGAACCTTACAGCCGAAGGCAGCATATTAGCATTGAAAATGGCTATTGAGGGGCGTCAGAATAAAGAAGAATTGATCCATCACTCAGATCGGGGAACGCAATATTGTTGCCACGATTATATAAAAACACTACAGGAGAACAACATAGATATTAGCATGACCCAAAGCGGGGATCCAAGAGACAATGCGATTGCTGAGCGGGTAAACGGGATCCTGAAAATGGAACTACTAAAGCCATCGTTCATAGATATTGAAGATGCAAGAACTGCTGTGACACAGGCAGTCAATATTTATAATTACTTACGCCCTCATAGCAGCATATCGATGTTAACACCTGCACTGGTACATACCAGAAAGTTTAAACTCAAACGCCTCTGGAGGAACAATTATAAGAGTAAACCTGCAAAAAGGGAGGAGACAGCCGGGTAGTTATCAACAACAAACGCCCGTTTTTAAAAAGAAAAAAAGAAGCAAAAAAAGAAAAACGTGTTAGGATGTGGATAACGCTACGCGTTACCCACATCCTAACACGACAAACAAACAATAATTATCTTTATTTTTATAAAATCACTGTCAACCTTTTTTAGGACGAGTCAGTTCAGACAGCTGCCTCACATTTATATTTGTATATCATGAGTACATTCATTCATCTGCAAACCATTCCTGATTTGTTGAAGTTTTTCAGGCTTGACCAATCTGTACGGCACCCGCTGATTGCTATTGTTGATTTTAGCCAGGTGCAGGAAGAGATTAACGGGGTGACAAGGTTATCGGCCGATTTTTATTCGCTGATATTGAAAAATTATAACCGTAACAATGTGCGGTATGGCCGTAAACTGGTTGATTTTACCAATGGCAGTTTAATATGTATGGCGCCCAACCAGATTATTGAAATGGACAGCGATACCGAAGCACCGGCAGAGATGAGCGGCTGGGGCCTGTTTTTTCACCCCGACCTGATCCGCGCTACTTTTTTGCACGATAAGATGAGCGAATATAGTTTTTTCTCGTACGAGATGTCGGAAGCGCTCCATATATCAGAAAAGGAAAAGCAGGTTTTGTATAATGCCGTGCAAAAAATAGAAGCGGAGCTGCAGGAAAATATCGACGTGTACAGCCAGGGTATTATTGTTTCGGGGATAGAAATGTTGCTAAATTATTGCGCTCGTTTTTACGGCAGGCAGTTTATCACCCGCAAACAATCTAACAATACGGTGGTGGCACAGATAGGTAAACTATTGGGCGATTATTTTAAACGGGATGATATTGCCGAGCGCGGCCTGCCAACCGTAAAATACCTGGCCGAACAGGTGTACCTCTCGCCGGGATACCTGAGCGATTTGCTAAAAAAGGAAACCGGGAAAAATACCCAGGAGCAGATCCATTTTTATTTGATAGAGGAAGCAAAGAACATATTGCTCAACACCAATCAATCAGTAGGGGAGATAGCCTACCGTTTGGGTTTTGAGTATCCGCAGTATTTTAACAAGCTGTTTAAACAGAAAACCGGGAAAACGCCGGTGGAATTCAGGAATATGTAGCCTCACCCCAGCCCTCTCCAAAGGAGAGGGAGCATCTTGCATTTAAAGTCCTCTCCCCCGGAGAGGATTTAGGTGAGGCTTCTATTCCGGTAATTTTAACATATCATTAACTAATTTAATTTCATTATTTTTCGGATTGTTTAATACATTTAGTTTTCACTCCAAAAAATACATGAAACATATAACTTCCTTACTGGCACTTTCGGCAATTACGTTCACCGCATTTGCACAGGAGCCTACCATTAAAGTTAAACTGGAAACTGCCAGGCCCGAGTTTACCGTAATTAAAAACAACCAGGCAACTTCGGTTAAAAATCAGGGCAACTCGGGCACCTGCTGGTGCTTTGCCACTACATCGTTGGTTGAAAGCGAGATGATAGCCAAAAAAGAAGCAGCTCCCGATCTGTCGGAAGTTTATACCGTATATAATTTATACATCGATAAAGCCGAAAAATACATTCGTCGCCGCGGCAATACCCGGTTTACCGAAGGTGGCATACAGCAGGACGTCATGTTTTCGACCGATAATTTCGGCGCTATGCCGCAGGAAATTTACCCCGGTGTAGGCAGGGACACCGTACTGAACCATGATGGCCAGATGGAAACCAAGCTAAAAACTTACCTGGATAATTTATTGAAAACCAATCCGGATACCATCCCCGCCAACTGGAAAACCGATTACAAAGCCATATTGAACAGCTACCTTGGCGCTCCGCCCGAATCATTTAGCTACAACGGCAAAACCTATACAGCCAAAAGTTATGCTGCGCAATATGTGCCGCTTAAACTTTCGGGCTACGTGGGTTTAACTTCGTTTAAACACCATCCGTACGGCACTACCTTCGCCATCGAAATACCTGATAACTATAACAGCAACATGTTTTATAACCTGCCGCTCGATCAGTTTATTGCCAGCGTTAAAACTGCCGTTATGCAGGGCTATACCGTAGCCTGGGATGCCGACGTGAGCAACAACGGTTTCAGGATGGGAAAAGGCCTGGCCAAATGGGTAACCAAAGACGACGAAACCAAAGATTTTGAAACTTTCACCGAAAAAACACCAACCGCCGACATTCGCCAGGACTTGTTTGACAGGCAGGTTACGCAAGACGACCACCTGATGCAGATAACCGGCATGGTTAAAGATGCCAAAGGCAACGAGTACTTCATAGTTAAAAATTCATGGGGTACAGGTGCCAGTCCGCTGGGTGGGTATTTGTATGTGAGTGTGCCTTATTTTGCTATTAATACCATATCGGTGGTGATTAATAAAAAGGCATTACCGACTACCTTGTTGGCTAAGGTGGGGAGTTGATTTTATTTGACTTTAGATATTGGGAAAGCGTCATTTAATGGCGCTTTTTTTTTGAGCCGATTTGCCGTTGATATGACCTTCGGCGGGTGAGCATAACCATACTATTTCAAAATTGGTCAAGAGCCCGATCAGTTAAATGAAATATTCTTTAACTTTATTAATGAGAGGTTTATGTTTTTATTTTATATTTAAAAAGTAATATCAAACCTTATCTAAAGTCTTGAAAGTCATTCATCAATCAAACATAGTTTAATCATATTATGAAGCGCGACAAATTTCTAAAGCTGTTAGCTGTAGGCGGAGTTGTTTTAGCCCGGCCAGTCGGCGGCATAGCCAAAAGTTATACAAAGCTCCGGGAAAAATTGGGTTTTAAGATCGATGCCGGTGCGGATCGTTTTCAAAAACCGATCAATCTTTTTGATGGCGATACTTTTTACACCAAGGTATCCACCAAAGATACTGATGGCGATTTGTACGTGTACGAATCGTCGCGTGTGAAAAAAGGCGGGCCAAATTTGCACGTTCATCCCGAACAGGACGAATGGTGGTACATTCTGGAAGGTGAGTTTGTGATTAAAGTAGGCAATAAAATGCACCGGGTTAAGCAAGGCGATAGTGTGTTTGGGCCGCGGGGTGTGCCGCACGCGTTTTCCAAAATAGGAGAAGGTGTTGGCAGGATGCTCACTACTTTTCAGCCGGCCGGTAAAATGGAAGAGTGTTTTATAGCAATAAGTGAAGGCCAAATGAAAGGCAAACCCGAAGCCGAGCAGGACGAGTTTAGAAAACAGCACGGCTTTGAACGCGTAGGCCCTCCAATTGATATTTTAAAAGCTTTTTAAGTAGAAAGTTGCCTTGTTTTTAAATTAACAACCTATGAAAATCAGTTACAAGTTTATAGCAGTTTTCATCTGCTGTTTGTTGGGTTTGAAAGCCTACAGCCAGCAGCCAGACACCGCCAAAGAAAATACTGCGATTAGGCAGGTTATCAAAAACTACGAAGACGCCTGGAACCGCCACGACCCAAAAGGCCTTGCCGATAACTATACCACCGATGCTACCTGGGTAAATTGGTTTGGCGCTTATTACAAAGGGCGGGATGATATCGAGTTTCACTACAAGCAGGTGCACACCACCTATTTTAAAGCAACCCATTATTACACCCGCTCGGTTGAAGATATTACTTATCCCTACCCCAATCTCGCCATATCACATGTACGCACAGGCTTGGATGGCGATACCCGCTATCCCGGTGAAACATTTGAGTTTAGGCGGATGATTGTGCTGGTGAAGCGTGATGGGGTTTGGAAGATTTTGGCCGGGCAGAATGCTAAGTTGGAAAAGGGTGTAAAGTAAGAGGAGTAGGTCATCTTTTGCTGCCGCAAGAGTATTCGCTTGTAGCCATCGTGCTAAGCTAAGCGATATCTAACGGTTACTTAAACGAGAGCAATAAGCGAGGACGCTTCCGGCAGTGGGGGCTTTTTTGTTTTGGCGATTTTCATATTATTGCTAACGATTAACTAATTCTTCAAGTTCAGAGTAAGCTTTGGTAAACTTGCCTTTTTGGTTAGGATACCGGATTTGTTAAGCGATAAGATAGCTCGCTTTTTGGTCATGGTTTTAACCTCTTTTAACTTTATATCTGCTATCTCAACTAATTTCAGCATGTCTTTGTTGGTCATTATGATCGAAGTTTGTATCTAAATATAAAATTGATTCTCTGTTATCAAAACTTATTGTTTTGACAAATAAATGTCTCGATAGGAAAAAAGCTTTTTCGCAGTATTTTAATACCGAAAGAGTCGAGTATGCTTGTTATGATAGCTAAATGTTGTTGGCCCTTAGTTATTTAACTATATGTTGAGCATTGGATTTGTTGAAATAGATTGTATATATTTACTGCACAATCAATAAGCCTGTCACATGGATTTCGACTTACGCGCAACAGAAATTTACAATGATTTTCAACATTTTCCATCTAATAATTCTATAGTTCGGAGTAATCATAGAAATGATGCATATACTATTTTAGCTTTTGAAATTTTATTTAACAATTATCATCAAGTAAAAAAATTCAGACGAGAAGAAATTGGAAATCTCGAAATACTTATAAAGTCGTTGGTTGCGCCACCAGATGATTCAATTGATATATTTTATGAAGAAATAGATGTAGATGAACAGCATTATCATATCGTCCAAGTAAAGAATCAAAATTTAATGCCATCTGAGATAGAAGCGGCGTTCTTGCTCATGGAAAATACAATCAGTACTTATTTAAAAAGGCCTTCTGATGTTAGAAAGAATCTTCGAGAAGTTATAGCAAAAACTGATTTTTCAAAGCAATACAAAGCATTTTGTACTTACTACGTAATACACGCTGGATCAAATAATTTTATTAGGCGCCAAAAAAGCAACCAACGAATCGTAACATTTGAAGAGCTTACCATATTAGAAAAGGGAAGTCGGCAAATGAGTGTTCCCAAATACAGCTTTAGAATAGATAATGCTAATAATTTTATAGTAAACAATTTTATTAAGGACGACTATCAACACGCAAATAATGATTTACCTCAATCGCTACTTTGTAATTTTAACGGGTATGATCTTGCAGTACTTAATAACAAATATTCAAATACATTATTAGGACGTAATATATTATACGGACTTAACTTACGTGAATCTCTCAATAAGGCTTCCAAGACGTTTGAAAAGATGTTTGAAACAATTGATAATGAGCCTGAATTATTTCTTTTTTACAACAACGGAATAACTATTATATCGAGTCATTTTAATACCGAGAAGGGAGATAATACAGAAAACATAATGATTGAAAATTTTTCCATCATTAATGGCGCGCAAACAACAAGCACATTAGGGGAGTATTTGCGTAACGCGGAAATAAATCAAGATACAGAGAAAATTGAAAAACTCAAAAAGGTTTTTGTACTTACAAAGGTTTATGAGATAAACAGCAAGTTGAAAAACCATGAAAAAATAAGCGACAGGATTAAAATATTTAACAATACACAAACTCCGCTATCGACCAGAGATTTGGTATCAATAAGAAAAGAGCAAATTCAATTGCAAGAACGTTTACTTAATGTTGGGGGCTATCCGAACGTATTCGTTTATATTAAAAAAGGTGAAAGTTCTCCGTCTTTTCCCAAATTATACCCACATCAAAAAATTACCAATGAGGTCTTAGCTCAACTTGCATTATGCGGCTTTTATTCAGAACCATTCAATGCTAAAGATAAGAAGCTGGCAATATTTGAAAATGAAAACAAGGAAGAGTATGTTTTAAATCCCACTTATGATAAGATATTCAGTATAGAGCGTGGCATTTTATATAAAAAATCGCCCGATCAAATTAACGAGTTGCTTTTTATTTACAAACTACATAATGACACAAAAAATTTCCTCAAAACTTTTTATAAGGACTTTGTCAATCGTATAAGTCAAACGCCATCAAAAAATGAATTTGACCGAAATAAAACTATTCAGGTAGATAAACTGAAGAGAGATTTAGAGATAGCAAATGCGTGTTTATTTTACAATGTAACTTGTTACTTTGAGATACGTGATATGTTTGATTCCTACGCACAGGATGTTAATAATTTATCATTTGACACAAACGCGTATTACGACAATAAAAATAATTATCGCGAAAATTTGAAAGCTGCTTTTAGGGATTTATGTTATAATGTAACTATTGAGATCATTAGGGTTTGTTCGCAAGGAGATAACGTAGTAAATTGGTTACGATTAGAACGTAACCAAATAATCTTTATTGAAGCTTTAAGGACTCATTTAACCAGTAATGCAATGACATTAGTTGAAAGGTACAACAGTTTTGTAGTTCACTTCAAAACTGTTGAAATTGTGTGAAAGATTTTTAAATAGAAAATACGGCATGGTGTGTTGATGAAAGGACTTTTTATATCCTAAATCTATTAGGTTATGTCTAAATCTTTTAGAAGTAATATTCATTAAATTTCTTGCGTTAGCGATAGTAGCGGATACCGGCCAATGCACTTAAGGCCTGCAGGCGTATTAGCGGATAGCGCGGCCCACGGGGAACGCCACCAATTAAATAGATTTTAGATAATAATAATCCATTTTCATTTTACACTAAAATGGTAATCATTGATTACTAAATCAATAATTTCGCCCTCATGAACGAGGCGATCACTAACAAACAACTAAAAGCATTTGAAGGCCTGCAGGATAAAAACTGGCAGCGATTAATATTCATCCTCCGCAAACACCTTGATGCCTGGGCGCACAACAATATCAAACCTTACTGGGGGCAAATGAAAATCTCGTACATGCCCGTACTATGTAATATCATGGTTGATGGCATCAGCATAACCGAGTTGTCCCGCCTATCCATGGTATCCAAACAAAACATGAGCCGTACCATTCACGAGCTGGAAGAGCACGGCATGATCACGAGCGAAGCCAACAGCACCGATAAACGAAGCGAAACCCTTAAACTAACCACCGCCGGTAAACAATTTATGCTTGAAGCCAACCAGGATGTTTTTAACCTCGGCAATATGTACAAAAACCTGGTAGGCGAACAAGACCTGGAAACCGCGGTGCGTGTGTTAAATAGGATTATTGATTTTCACGAAAACTTTGGCGATGGCAACGAGGAGCAGATAGAGGTTTAATATTATAACGACTTATTTAAGACTAAATTGTTAAATTTATACCCAACATGAATAACGGCCGAACCTTATTAATTTATTTGTTTCTGATCGGTTTAATAACCAACATAGGCTCTATATTTATAGTTAACCTAACAACTAATTACCTGCCGTTGGAAGATAATCCGTTTTGGGATCAAATAACAACCATTGCATGGATACTGTGCTTATTACAAGCGCTAATAATAGCCATTGTAAAACGTCGCCTGCTTTTTACAGGGAGAAGATTTATCTGGACGTTACTGGCTTTAATTTTATGCACTCCTATTCCATTGGTTATAAAATACAAAATGGACGAAGCAAAATTTAAAAACGTTCTTGATATGCCCTCTAAATAAATCCCCTAACCTCCTTGTTTTCGCCCCTCAAACAGCCCCACCACAAGCAAATCAAACCTTTCACCTTTAACTTTAACCTTTCCGCCTTTTTTCATACTTTTGCGCATCCTTTCAAATAAAACAATATTACATTGGAGCACCAGGAATTAACCACCGTTGAAACCGCCAAAGATCTGGGCCTTTTACCCGAAGAATTTGCACGTATAAATGAGATATTAGGGCGAGTGCCCAATTTTACCGAGCTTTCTATTTTTTCGGTAATGTGGAGCGAGCACTGCTCATACAAAAATTCAATTACATGGCTTAAAACTTTGCCAAAGGATAGTCCGCGTATGCTGGCCAAAGCTGGTGAAGAAAACGCCGGTCTGGTTGACCTTGGCGACGGCATTGGCTGTGCCTTCAAGATCGAATCGCACAACCACCCTTCGGCCCTTGAGCCTTACCAGGGTGCTGCCACAGGTGTGGGCGGTATTAACCGCGATATATTTACCATGGGCGCAAGGCCTATCGCGCAGCTTAACTCATTGCGTTTTGGCGATTTAACCCTCGACAAAACCAAATGGTTGGTTAAAGGCGTGGTTAAAGGTATCAGCCATTATGGTAACGCTTTCGGTATCCCAACCGTAGGCGGCGAACTATATTTTGACGATTGCTATAATGTTAACCCGCTGGTTAACGCTATGTCGGCCGGTATTGTTAAGGCCGGCGAAACCGTTTCGGCTACGTCATATGGTGTGGGCAACCCGGTATATATCGTTGGTTCGGCTACAGGTAAAGACGGGATCCACGGTGCCGCCTTCGCTTCAAAAGATATCACCGAAGATTCGGTAAACGACCTTCCTGCCGTGCAGGTGGGCGACCCTTTCCAGGAAAAACTGTTACTGGAAGCCACCCTCGAGGTTATTAAAACAGGCGCCGTTGTGGGTATGCAGGATATGGGCGCTGCCGGTATCATCTGCTCAAACTCAGAAATGAGCGCCAAAGGCGAGCACGGTATGCGGATCGACCTGGATAAAGTGCCAACCCGCCAGGATAACATGAAACCTTACGAGATCCTGCTTTCTGAATCACAGGAGCGGATGCTGATTGTGGTACACAAAGGTCGCGAAAAAGAGGTTGAGGCTATTTTTGACAAATGGGACCTGAACTGCGCCATCATTGGTGAAGTTACCGATACCCAGCGCTTAGAGTACTTTATGCACGGCGAAAAAGTTGCCGATGTACCTGCCGACGA
The DNA here is from genome assembly GCF_003576455.2 of Mucilaginibacter celer. Lineage (NCBI taxonomy): Bacteria > Pseudomonadati > Bacteroidota > Sphingobacteriia > Sphingobacteriales > Sphingobacteriaceae > Mucilaginibacter > Mucilaginibacter celer. The sequence continues at coordinate 3,879,292 of NZ_CP032869.1, read as the reverse complement.
CCTTGTTTTAGGCGGTGGTGCCCCGGTTTACCAACGCGAATACCGCGAGCCTGCTTACTTTGCCGAAAATCAGAAATTCAATATTGATGACGTTGCCGAGCCTGCAAATCTTGTTGAGGTTGCCGAGCATCTGGTAAGTCACCCAAATATCGCTTCAAAACGTTGGGTAACCGATCAGTACGATAGCATGGTAGGTGTACAAACCATGACTGCCAACCGCAGCTGCGACGCCGCTGTTGTTGCCGTTAAAGACACCGACAAAGCCATCGTTTTAACTACCGATTGTAACTCGCGCTACGTTTACGCCGACCCTTACAAAGGTACCGCAATTGCCGTTGCCGAAGCTGCACGTAACATTACCTGCGCCGGTGGCGAGCCTGTTGCCATCACCAACTGCTTAAACTTTGGTAACCCTTACATCCCCGAGGTTTACTGGCAGTTTGTAAGCGCCATTAAAGGTATGGGCGATGCCTGCCGCAAATTCGATACCCCGGTAACCGGTGGTAACGTAAGTTTCTACAACCAATCTGCCGATGGTGGTTCGGTATTCCCTACGCCAACCATTGGTATGCTGGGCGTAATGGATAACGTTGATAACATCATGACTGCCGACTTTAAACAGCCGGGCGACCAGATCTACCTGATCGGCGAATCGGTTAATGACATCGCTTCATCACAATACCTGGCTTCATGGCATAAAATAACCAAAGCACCTGCACCGCATTTCGATATCGATGCAGAGTACGATGTACAGCAAATTGTTAAAGAGCTGATCAAACACAAAGTAGTTGAATCGGCCCATGACGTTGCTGATGGTGGTTTATACATCGCCCTGTTAGAGTCGGCCATGCCAAACGGCTTAGGTTTCGAGATCTCTTCTGATGATAGCATCCGTAAAGACGCTTTCTTATTTGGCGAAGCACAAAGCCGTGTAGTAGTGAGCGTTGCCCCTGAAGAGCAGGAGCGTTTTGTTGAGGTAATGGCTACCAGCGAAGTTGAATTTACCCTGTTAGGTACCGTAACTAACGGCGGCTTAACTGTTGATGAAGAAAACTTTGGCCATGTAACCGATTTGAAAATGGTTCACGCCAACATCCTTCACGGTATTTTAGGCGAATAATAATGCTGAAACTTAACCGGGTACATCATATAGCTATCATCTGTTCGGATTACCAAAAATCCAAACAGTTTTATGTTGAGGTATTAGGTTTAAAAATAGTTCGCGAAGTATATCGCGAACAACGACAATCATACAAGCTTGATCTGGAAGTGGGCAACCTCTACCAGATCGAGCTTTTTTCTTTTCCCGAACCGCCGCCGCGTCCATCGCGACCTGAATCAACTGGTTTGCGCCATTTAGCTTTTGAGGTTGATGAGTTGGATGAGGCCGTAACACATATTGTATCTTTTGGTGTCGAGGTTGAACCTATTCGGGTGGATGAGTTTACGGGCAAACGTTTTACTTTTTTTGCAGATCCGGATGGGTTGCCGTTGGAATTGTACGAGAGGTAAGATATCAAGACGTCAAGAATAAAGAAGCAAGGTTTTCTATTCACGCGGTTAACCGTTTCTGAAAAGCTTTATTCTATCTAACAAACATTGGCCCGCTCAATCGCCGCGGGGAGGCTTTGTTCTTTTTCTTGACAAAAAGAACCAAAAGTTAAGTCACCAGGAAGGCTTCTTTGCCCGCTGGCTCCCGCGCTTTCCCTCGCTTGCCTTTGCCCTGCAAACCGGGCAGAACCACGGGCTGCTAAATTTGCCCTCCGTTAGCCAACGGACGCTCTATTCCCCTCGCTTCTGCAAAAAGTAGCTATGCCCCCTCCTGCGCTCAAGGCCACCACGTTCTGCCCGCTTTCGCCCGAAGCTTTCCTGCTGACGGCGAGGGTAACCACGATAATTCGAAACATCGACAGCCGTACGAGAAGAAAAGGAATTCTTTAAAAAGACATATAACACTATTAGTCCTACCAACCGAGCGGTGGCCCGACAGAAAAGCGGGCCGGGCGTATGGCCTCGCGGGCTGAAGCTTTTTTCTGTCTTGACTTTTTGGTTACTTTTGTGTCAAGACAAAAGTAACAGCCTCCGCGGCAAATGAGCGGCCAATGCTGGTGTGTTAGCATAAAATATCGTACAGAACGATTAGCGAACATGGCTTTAGGTCGAAATATTACCCAAAGAGAATGTTCCGTTTCAAACAATTCAATGTAGATCAAACCGGCTGTGCCATGAAAATCAATACCGATGGCGTATTGCTCGGCGCAATGGTTACAGCAAATAATCCGCAAAATATACTTGATATAGGCACCGGTACGGGCGTGATAGCGATGATGCTTGCCCAACGCTTCACCAGTACCAATATTGATGCTGTTGAAATTGACGAACAGGCGGCCAGCACAGCAAATGCTAACTTCCAAAATTCGCCCTTTCAAAGCAGACTTACACTTTATCCCGGCAGTTTCGAGCATTTTTTTGATCAGCATCCGCAAATAAAATATGATCTGATAGTTTCAAATCCACCGTTTTATATCAATTCGCTGCAATCACCAACTATAAAAATAAACCTTGCCAAACATGCTGCCGAAGGCTTTTTTGAAAAATTGATAGCCTCAATTGTAAACAGGCTTACCGAACATGGACTTTGCTGGTTAATTTTACCGGTAGATACATCTGAATTGATTAAAGGAATAGCGAAACAACATGGCCTCCATTTACAAAAAATTATAAATGTGCACTCGTTTCAAAAAGATAATCCCCATCGCGAAATTGTAGTGTTTGGCCGGAATGCCGAAGCGTCTGTACAAATTGATCAATTCAATATTTATGAAGATGTAAATATTTACTCGGCAGCATACAGGCAATTACTTAAACCTTATTTTTTAGCTTTTTAATATGAAAACCACATCGGCAGTTTTAACAGCCTTATTATTTATCCCGATATTGGGATGTATTTTCTTCGCATTTCAGGTTTACATGAGGATTAACATAACATCCGACGAGCAATTTGCTAAACACGTTGCTTTTCAAAATTTATTGCCTGTAGTAGTTTATTTGATATGTTTGGTAGCTGCGATAGTATTGAACGTAAAGCAAAAATATCGTGAAAACAGCATCATGTGCGGAACCATAGTGGGTGTTTATATCCTATCGGTTATTGTTAGTTCGGTTGGAACTTTTATAGCGAATACATGGTTAAAATAGGCCTCATCTCCGATACCCACAGCTACCTCGACGACTCCGTTTTTAAACACTTTGAAAACTGCGACGAGATTTGGCATGCCGGCGATTTCGGCACCCTCCAACTGGCGGATCAGCTTGCTGCTTTTAAACCTTTAAAAGGCGTGTACGGCAATATTGATGATAAAGATGTACGTGCGGTTTACCCCGAGCATCTGCGTTTTAAATGCGAAGAGGTAGACGTTTGGATGACGCATATTGGCGGTTATCCCGGTAAGTATGCACCTGCGGTTAAAAAAGAGATCTATCTAAATCCGCCTAAATTATTCATTACCGGGCATTCGCATATTTTAAAAGTGATGTTTGATAAAACTATTGGCTGCCTGCACCTCAATCCCGGCGCGGCCGGTAAGCAAGGCTGGCACAAAGTGCAAACACTAATGCGGTTTAATATCGACGGGGATAAAATTCAGGATTTGCAGGTTATTGAGTTGGTGAATGGTTGATTGGGTTGATTAGGGGAGTGGTAGGGTAGATTTACACCCCGGCCTTTGCATGTTCAGCTTCAAAAACCGTGTCTATTAACAAAGGCGCACGCTTACCTGCGGCCACAGCCAGCTGATCGCAACGCTCGTTTTCAGGGTGTCCGTTATGGCCGCGTACCCAGGTGAATTTAATTTTATGGAGTTTACTGATGGCGAGGTAACGCATCCACAGGTCTTTGTTTTTTTTACCGGCAAAGCCTTTGGCTACCCAGCCGTTTAGCCAGCGTTTTTCGATAGAATCGATAACGTACTTCGAATCGGAAAAAATGATCACATCCTGGCCGGGAGTTTTGAGTGCTTCGAGGCCTTTTATTACAGCCAATAACTCCATGCGGTTGTTGGTGGTTTTGCGGAAACCCTCGGATAGCTCTTTATAATGCTGTCCCGAACGTAAAATAACACCATATCCACCCGGTCCCGGGTTACCGCTCGAAGCCCCGTCTGTAAAAATCTCGATCATTTAAATTAGCTCGTGGTTGATGGTTCATGGATCATAGCCAGAACCCGATTAACAAATTAGTTGATGGTTAATGGTTCATAGATCATGACCTGTCACCAACTAACAATCAGCTTCAAAAATAAGAAACTTTGAGTTAGCAATGGAAGCTAATAAACCTAAAAGCTGCCATGAACCATGATCTATGAACCATGAACTTTCTTCACTTTCAACCTCAACGAGTTACCAATCACCACAACATCCGAAAATGCCATGGTGAGCGCGCCAACCATCGGGTTAAGGAAGCCCATGGCAGCTACCGGGATAGCGATTATATTATAAGCAAAGGCCCAAAAAAGATTTTGTTTGATGGTAAGCAGCGTATGTTTACTAATCTGCAGAAATTTTACCACCGAGTTGAGATCGGTATTCAGCAATACCACACTGGCCGATTGGATGGCTACATGGCTGGCATCATTCATGGATATACCCACGTCGGCATGGGTTAGGGCAGGGGCATCGTTAATGCCATCGCCAATCATAATGGTTTTGCCTTTCTTTTTGTAAACGTCTATTACGGCAAGTTTTTCGTCCGGAAGCCTTTCGCCGTGAATTTCTGTAATGCCTAACTGATTGGCTACACTTACACACCTGTCTTTTTTATCGCCGCTTAAAAGCACCGGGATTATGCCCATGTTTTTAAGCTGTGCTATGAGTTTGGCTGCTTCGGGCTTTACCTGGTCGTCTACCGCAATTTGGGCTACTAATGCCTGGTTTTTATATAGGGCGAGGTTAAAGTGATCGCCCTTGGTTTTGGCTGTGCCTAAAAAGTAGTTGTTGCCCTGTACGTCTTCGGCACGCATGCCGAGGCCTTTTTCTTCTTTAACCGATTTTAAAATGAGTTTTTGCTGAGGTAAACCTTTCAATCCGTTCACCAGCGATTTGGCTATCGGGTGATTTGATCGTTCTTCAATGGCAGTGATCATGCCTCGTATCTGCTCAATATCCGCACCATCCTCAATACTGATTTCCTTAACACTGAATTTCCCGGTAGTAAGGGTGCCCGTTTTATCAAATACTACGTATCTGGTGTTGGTAACCGCTTCAATAGTATCGCCCCCCTTTACCAGGATGCCGTTTTTTGCCGCCCTGCCTAAACCTACCATAACGGCGGTTGGCGTGGCAAGCCCCATAGCGCAGGGGCAGGAAATAACCAGTACCGCAATGGCATTCATCATGGCATGCTGAAAACCGGCCTGGCCAACAAAATAAGTAAGCGCGAAGGTAATGAGCGCTATCATAATTACAGCCGGAACAAACACTGCAGCCACCTTATCGCCCAGTTTTTGCACGGGGGGCTTAGCTGCCTGGGCTTTTTTCATCAGATCAATGATCTGGGCAAGAATAGTGTTCGAACCAACACGGGTTGCCAGCATATGAAAATTGCCGTTAAGCAATATAGTGCCGCCGATAACCTTGTCATATTTTTGTTTTTCAACCGGGAGGCTTTCACCGGTAAGCATGGCTTCATCTACCGAGCCCTGACCCGAAAGGATCTCGCCATCAACCGGGATCTTATCTCCCTGGTTTACCAGCAGTGTATCACCCGGACGAACTTCGCGGGCATCAATTACCTCAATGCTGCCGTTAACCATACGATTGGCGCTCACCTGTTGAAATTTAACAAGATCCTTAACAGCCGAGGTAGTTTGATTAACCGAACGTTTTTCGAACACATTACCCAGCAGTACCAGGGTAATGATAGTGGCACAGGTTTCGTAAAACTGGTATTGAGGACCGAGATTTTGAACCGTACCTATCAAACTGTAAACAAAAGCCGAGGTTGAGCCTACAAAAATTAACACATCCATATTGGGGATGCCTCCTTTTATCGAACTGATAGCGCTTTTACCAAAATGCAGGCAACCCACTATAAAAACAGGCAGGCACAATAACAATTGAACAATGGGCTGATGCAGAAAATGCCATGGCAGTATCATATGCAATAAAAGCGGGGCAGTAAATATGGCGCAGAAAATAAATTTATTCTCCACCCGCTCATAAAACGGTGTGATATGTGCCGAAAGATCTTCAACAACTTTAAAACCTAAATTTTCTATACCTTTTATTACTTCGGGAAGCTGGGCATCGTTGTCGGTAGAGAACTTTACCTCTTCGCCGGCAAAATCAACCAGGATATTATGTAAGCCCTTTTTTTCGAGGAATTTATGGACAGACATGGCACAGTTATTACAGTGCATGCCGGTTACATTCAGTTCAATCAGTTGCTCAGCCATAGATACAAAAGTACCTATTAAGTATAATCGTTCTAAATAAAACGGGTAAGCTTAATGTAATTTTAAAAAAGAGTTTGCAAATACCCGGGAGATTTCTATTTTTGCACACTCGCAAGAAAAACGGTAGGTATAGCTCAGTTGGTTAGAGCACCAGATTGTGGTTCTGGGGGTCGTGGGTTCGAGCCCCATTACTTACCCGCTAACGCCTCTTAGGAAACTAAGGGGCGTTTTCTGTTAGATAATTATTCAATTATCTGCAAAAAATACTATTAAACGCTTTTCTGGCTCGCTATAATTGTCGATATCACCGGGAATTTAATCGAAATAGTTACTCCTGCATGGTAGGTAATATCAAACGCCCCTCTCAGTTGGCTCGTAAGCCCCTTTATGAGGGTTAATCCCAGCGAGTCTGTTTTAAAAAGATCAAAATCAGCCGGCAGCCCTACGCCATTATCGCTTATCAGCATTTCCATCTCTCCGTCTGATTGTTTAACCAGCACAGTGATCTCACCTTGGTCGCCTGCCGGGAACGCGTATTTTAGGGCGTTAGTTACCGATTCATTTAATATAAGCCCAACAGGTATCGCCTGCGAAACATCAAGCATCATGTCGTCAACTTCATACCTGATCAAAATTTTGTCCCGCCCGATGTTAATGGAGTTGTTGAGCGAATCTAACAGGTCGGCTATATAAGGTCCAAGCGCTATTTCCGCAATCTGGTCTGTATGGTACAAGGTATCGTGAATAAGTGCTATAGCCTGAACCCGGCTCTGGCTTTCCAGGATGGCTTCCTGTGCTTTTTTGTTTTGCATATAGCCCGATTGCGATTCGAGCAGGCTCATCACTATTTGAAGGTTGTTTTTAACCCGGTGATTTACTTCTTTCAAAAGCAGGTCTTTTTCGTACAACAACCCATCTTTTTCGCCAACAAGTTGTTGAAGAGAAACATTCTGACGGTCTATTTCTGATTTTTGTTTGGTTAGCAAAATATTGCTGCGTTGTTTCAGCCGGTATCTGCTGTAAACGAGCGCCGTTATTATCAGCAGAAAAACGCTCCCTGTAATGGCAATTTTTTGAATAAGCTGTGTTTGTTTTAATTTGGTATCTTTTATTTCGGCTTGTTTTTTTAATTTATTCAGATCGTTATTCTTTTTTTCGGTTTCGTTTTCGATACTGAGCAGGGAAATTTGATAAGCTTTGGTTACGTTATCTACCGAATCTCTCAACCGTTGAGCATTCAAATAATGTACAATTGCCGATTTGAAATTTCCATTGATCGAATCAATACGATAATGCGTTCGTTCGGCATTAATTATAGCAATGGGTAATTTACTTGCATACACTATTTTAGTATCTAAATCATTATAAATTTTTGCTGCTTCAGGTTGGTTGATACCCAGGTAATATTTTGCAAGCGAACTGTACGACAACTCGAACTGGCTATAATCATCAGGAGAGATTTTTGTTAACGCCAATTGTATTTTTTCTGCGTATGGTTTGGCCTTCTTAAACTGTTTGGCATAGATAAGATTACTAAAAATACTTTCCATAAGAGTTAGGTCCTCCGGTTCTCCTATAAAATATTTTTTTAACTCTTCAAGTAGCACGAGTGCCTGATCGAGCCGGTTTGCCCGCGTATAAACTGAGGCCAGCAACAAAGTAACCGTACCAATGTATTCAGGACTGTTATATCGCCTGGCAATTTTTAATGCCAGCAACGCGTTAGGAATGGCCCGATCATAATCCCGCAGGTTGCTGTATATTGCGGCAGTGGTATAATGAATACTACAGGCAAGTAAAGTGGTATCCTTAACTTCGTTTGCAGTTTTAACAGCTAATAAAATATATTTTAAAGCATTCGTAAAATCCCCCATATCCCGCGAAGTGCGGCCAATTAACCAATACACGCTTTGAATTTGTTTGTTGCCTATAGACTTATCGATATTAAGCGCTTCAAACAGTAGTTTAACTGCATCGGTTTTTTGCCCGGCCAGAAAAAGCAATTCGGCCTCATCTTTTAGTAAAGATCCCAGCCTGAACATGGCATGTTCCTTTCTAAAAATGGTTATAGCTTTATTATTATACAACATCCTTGTCTGGAGCCCGTCATGGGTATAAACATCGTAATGGTGCCCCATAACTATATAAGATTCTGCCACTCCGCGGTTGTTTTTAACCCGGTTTGAAAAAGCGAGGGTTTGTTGTGCTTCCTGAAAGCCTTTCGCCTTATTCCCCTTTTTATTATAACAGAGCGCCGATAGCAACATCGCATCAATAATACCATCATTATACCCCACTTTTCTGCTTAGCTTCTCTGCCTGTACAGATAAGTTAAATGCCGAGTCGGCCTGTGCGTTTCCACTGCCCGATTGATGGATAATTACCCTCCCCAAAGCTATTTGAAGCTGTATGGTACTTGTATCGTTTTTACTTTCGGCCAGTTTTTGCTTTAATACGGGTATCGGAAGGTGTTCAAGCGAACTGGATTGTGCAGAGGCTGAAATCGCTAAAAGCAGAAAAAGCTGGAGGAGGTAAATTTTTTTCATTGATTTACTGGTTGGCAAAAAACGTTTGTCGGGAAATGTGCAGGTATAATTCCCTCACAACTCCTGAATAGCTGAAGTGATACTCGTTCATAAATTATATATAGGAGCGATACCGCCGATAAGGTAACAGGCTTTGCGGGCAGGGGTAATTTGATGGCAAAGTTACCCGGCTTTATGGTACCGGTTATTTATGCACTAAATTTCGGATTATTATAAGTTGACAACTTATCAGATAACTTATAACAGTTATCAGATAAATGATAGCACAGCAATTGTTTGGTTCAGGTTTGTTGATTTAACATGTAATGTGCGCGGGTAAAAGCTTTTGTGGAAATGCTTTTTGGAAGAGGATGCCCGCTGAGACGGAGGTATGATGCAAGGAAAATAAAAAACGCACCGCAAACACATGCAGGCGCGTTTTTTTATTATGGTTTTTACTTAGTTAATTGAAAAAGTTGCCGGGTTTCCGCAATTCATCAAAACATTATTGAATGTTGCAGATGTTCCCGAACTGCCATAATTCATAGTACAGGTTGAACCCGAATAAGAGTGACTGGCTGTTGAGCCGCCAATAGGGAAGATGCCTACCTGGTAAATACCGGCAGGTACGGTAACGGTAGTTGTGCCCGGGTTAAATGGTTTTTGATATGTTCCCGGCGCGCCGCTAAACTGGATGCTGTATGTGCCGCTGATAGAAGTGCTTCTGTTTAATGTAACGGTAATTGTGGTTGGCGTACATGTACCGTGCGAGTTGGCATAAGTTTGCCCATTGTTATTAATGTCGTTTTGTGCAATGGCATTGGCTGCAGCTACGGATACCGGAGACCAATAAGTGTTGGCTGGAACAGTGTAGATTGCCTGGCCGGTTCCTACACCAACGCTGCATGATGGTGTAAAGCCGCGCGATTGCGCTGTATTGTAATATACATGAGTAGCAGTGGTGCTAAACGGCTGCATCACATACGATTCGCCGCCGGTGCTGCCACCTTGTGCTAAAAGTGTGCTGATAACGTTGTAAGTAACCCAAACGCAACCAGGATAGGTTGAATCGCCAAAAATTGTGCCCCATGAGTTTTGCACTAAAAATGCACTTTTAGCATCGTCATAACCTATAACGCACACGGCATGCCCCAAACCGGCACTTGGTGAATTTAATGTTGACCAGGTGGTTCCTGAATTAAAGGCTGTTCGGAAATCTTCATAAAAGCGAAAGGCAAAATAAACAGGCAAACCGGCGGCTACCAGCTGTTTAATATCGTAATAGCTGGTTACAGCAGCATAACTGGCTACTTTATCGGTTGCTGCTGAGGTGTTTGCAGCAGTTGTAGGGGCTGGTGAACATGCCGCGAATGATGGCTGGGCTGTTGCCGAAGCTACCCCATAGTTTTTTACGCAATCTAAACCCGAGCCGGAGGTTAGGCCATTACCGCTATAAGGTGGTAAATCTCCCGCCGAACAACCTATGCCAGACAGGCCCGTTGCGTAAAGTTTGTTGTAAATATACCATCCGCTTCTTTGGCCCGCATCGGCGGTAGAGCTTTGCCAGGTTAGGTCTAAAACCTGTTTGGCCGCATAACCCAGTGACCATGAAACGCAGGTGTTTGTATTACCCTGATCGCCGGGAGTTGGGTGTAGCAATACTACCGAACTTGGCGGAGTGGTATTGGGGTTAATGGTTTCAACCTGTTGTTTTCCGGCAACACGTAATTCAAATTTAGGTGTAATCCCATTGGCTTTTAGCGAAGCTTTAATTGCCGCGATGTCAACTTTTGGCGCGTGAAGAAATGCGTCATGATCAAGGATGGCACCCATTCCATGCGTTTCGGTTTTAACCGGACGATCAGCATTGTTTACAGTTTGATTTTTTTTGCAAGCTCCTGCCACCAGAAGCAATGCAATGGCGATGTAGATTTTGGTTTTGTTTATCATTTGTGTTTAGATTTGGATTCGGATTAGGCTATTGATTGGAGTAATCAATATTGTGTTTCCAAAGTAAGTATTTTTTTCTTTTTGGGAAAATATTAACTGTGTTTAATTTTTTTTTAATTAATTATTCCATATTCAGATCAACCCCGGTTAAATAGCTTTTAAGGCCTTAAGGAAAATAAAAAGCGCGCCGCATGTAAAAATGCAGGCGCGTTTTTTATTATATGGCATTTAATTAATCGAAAACGAAGCACCGCTTCCGCAATTCATCAACACATTATTGAAAGTAGCCGATGTTCCGGAACCGCCATAATTCATGGTACAGGTTGAACCCGAATAGGAGTGGCTGGCTGTTGAACCGCCAATAGGGAAGATCCCTACCTGGTAAATACCGGCAGGTACGGTAACGGTAGTAGTACCCGGGTTAAATGGTTTTTGATATGTTCCCGGAGCGCCGCTAAACTGGATGCTGTATGTGCCGCTGATAGAAGCGCTTCTGTTTAACGTAACCGTAATGGTGGTTGGCGTACAGGTACCGTGCGAACTGGCATAAGCCGGACCATTAGTGTTAACATCGTTTTTGGCAAGCGCATTTGCCGCATCAACAGATACCGGTGAAGAGTAGGCATTGGCTGCCACGGTGTATGTTACCTGGCCAGAGCCTACACCAACGCTGCATGAAGGATAAAATAAACCTGATTGTGCCACATTGTAGTACAAATGCGTAGCGGTTGTACTGAACGGCTGCATAACATAAGCTTCGCCGCCGTTGGTGCCGCCTTGTGATAAAAGTGTGTTAATAACGCTGTAGGTAACCCAAACGCAACCCGGGTAGCTTGAATCGCCACCAAAAGTTCCCCATGAATTTTGTACTAAGAACGCATTCCTGTTGTCGTCATACCCAATTATACACACTGCGTGGCCAGATCTCAAATGCGGCTTGTTTAATGTTGACCATGTAGTGCCATAGTAAAAGGCATCTTCAAAATCAAAGTAATAACGAAAAGCAAAGTAAACAGGCAAACCTGCGGCCAATAACTGTTTTATATCGAAAAAGCTGTTCACCGCTGCATAACTTGCTACCTTATCAGTAGCTGCAGATGTGTTTGCGGCAGTAGTTGGGGCAGGAGAGCACGATGCATAGGATGGCTGGGCTGTTGCCGATGCCACACCCCATGTTTTAACGCAATTTAAGCCATTTAATGAACCCAAACCCTGGCCACCGTAAGCAGGCGTATCTGTTACTGCACAACCCCAGCCGGATAAATTCGACGCATATAATTTATTGTAAATATACCATCCGCTCCGTTGGCCGGCATCAGCGGTAGAGTTTTGCCAGGTTAAGTCTAATATTTGTTTGGCTGCATAACCCAAAGCCCATGAAACACAGGTGTTTGTTGATCCCTGGTCGCCGGGGGTAGGGTGCAGCAGTACAACAGAGGTGGGTGGAGCAGGGTTAGGATTAATTGTTTCAACCTGTTGCTTGCCCTTAACAAGCAATTGAAATTTGGGCTTAAAACCGTTGGCTTGTAAAGCTGCAGTTATTGCGGCAACGTCGGCCTTTGGTGCGTTCAGAAATGCCTGATGATCCAGAATGGCACCCGTACCATGTTTTGGTGTTTGAAGCGAACGATCAGTGTTGTTTGTGGTTACAGTTTGATTTTTTTTGCAAGCCCCTGCCACAAGGAGCAATGCCATGGCGATGTAGATTTTGGTTTTGTTTATCATTTGTGTTTAGATTTGGATTCGGATTAGGCTATTGATTGCTGAAATCAATATTGTGTTTCCAAAGTAGGTATTTTTTTCTTTTTGGGAAATATTAAATGAAATAAATTTTTTTAATTAATTATTCCATACTCAAATTACACCAAAGCATTGTATTCTTTAAAATCTAAAAACACAATTGTTCCTCTCTTCAAATAATCGCTACTTTGCCGCTATCAATTTTTCAAACCGATGGAAAGACGAGCCTTTTGCAAAAATACCCTGTTGGGCGGAGCCGCAGTATTAGCCAACCCGCTGATTAACAAAGCCGGTCAGCTGAAATTTTTAACTGGCAATGAACCCCTGTCGTTAATGGGCAACCGCTTTGTAACCTTTTGCATCATGATCCGCACTTCACCATGGGAAGTATCACGCGATGTAAAGCTTATCAACCGCGATGAAGGTTTTGCCCATACCCTGGAGGTTGTACGCAACCTGCGCGAAATTTTTGCAAAAAACGTTCCCGGCGGTAAGCTAACATGGGGCTTCACCTTAAACGCCCTCGAGGATAAGCGCCGGAATTATGTTGAGATCCGTAGCTACGTAACCGAATGCCAGGCAAAATATGGCGATGAGGTATCTTATTTCCCGGGATATTTTCCGGCTATGTATCTGCCCCGTAAAAGGGTTAACCAGGAAATGACCGAAGCCCTGCAGCGTATTACAGCCATGGTGGGTAAAGGCTACAGGCCAAAAGGTATTATGGGCGGCTTTTTATCAGCAGATAACCTGGCCTACCTGGCCGAAAAAGAAAATATCCACGTAGCCCACGCCGTAATTTGGAGCCAGCACGAAACCGATGGCGGCGGCGCCGATGGTTCGCCATCCTATCCTTTTTATCCTTCCAAACAACACTTCTGTAAACCGGCACAAGGCAAGGCCGATTTTATAGATTGCGTAAATTTGGACGGCTGGAGTGTTGATTTTTTGTGCGCCCTGCAAAGCGGCAATGTTTGGGGAACTACACCTTTTAACGGCGCGGCCAGCCGTAGGGGAGTAGGGCCGATAGAAAGTTATGGCGATTGGGGGCTTGAGATAGGGCACCTTTCGGTAATGCACACACAATCTATCCATTTTGATAAAGGATTTGAACTGAATGGTTTTGGTTGGATCCCGAACATTTGGGAAGCCGCCCTTGTAAAAATAGCCGAGCGAAAAAACTGGGACGATACCCTTGCTTACCGGGCACTGGAAAAATGGACATCAGGCACAGTGCAGCGCTGGCCCGATGTGAAATTTATAACTTTTGGCGAGTATGGTGAGATCTGGCGAAACCACTACCACGATAACAGCCAATGGAATTACCGCTTTGAGGAGCGGGGCCTTGGCATAGGCAATTCATGGGGGAATGAAGAGATAAAATGGTTTATGAACCGCGAATTCAGGCTGGCTACCCTGCGTAACTCGCACAAAAATACGCCCGAAATGGTGGTTGATTTTACCCGGTATGATCTCCCCGCAAAAGAACCCGCCGATCCATCACCCGAAAAACCTGTAAAGGACTGGAGTTTAATGAACCGTATTAACCAAAAAGGGGTAAGGCCGCAGGATGCCCCGGTATTATTAACCCAACTTACAAATGAGGAAAAGGATTTAATAGCCAGGTATTACCCCGGTTTATTTAAGTGATAAAAAACACAACAAGGTGTTATAGATTTAGATTTTTCAGCAAATTATCCATTTCGTGTTTATTGCCGGTTAAAGCGCCGGCAACTTCTTCCTGTTCGTAAACGTCCAATACCCTGCCGTCATAAATCCAGTTATCTTTGGTATCGAATAAGATCCGGCCGGATTCGGTCTCATTCAATATATCGTAAATGAGGTAATTGTTGTAACCATCAGGTATAACACGTAGCCACCTGCCCGAGTTGGTTTTTACCGTTTCTACCTTGTCATCAAATAGTTTACTTCTCACCGTTATTGCAAAATTGATTAAAAAAGGTGAGAAAATAATGTTAAATGCTAAAAATATTAGTTGTAGATAATTTATCACGAACGAACTGATTGAATAAAATGTTACTTTAAAGTAAAGTGTATAAATAACACTAACTTTAACACAACCGATAAACGTATCTTTGCTGCATGGAAGCAGAATCGGGTATAAAAGCCGCATCATCAAATATCGTTTTAACGATAATAGGATATGTTAAATTTACTTTTATCGGTTATTTCACAATAGGCTTGAGCCTTGGAGTTCTCCCGGTTTTTATTCACAATCAATTAGGTTACAGCGCTATGATAGCCGGAGTGGTTATCAGCCTGCAATACCTGAGTACTTTTTTGTTCCGGGGATTTGCCGGTAAAATTATTGATCGTAAAGGCCCAAAACCTGCAGTACTTATTAGTATGACAGGCTTTGCCATAAGCGGATTGTTTTTACTGGTGGCTTTATTGCTAAAAGAATATCGTGAAATTTGCTTGTTGCTGCTGGCCCTGACCCGCCTTGCTACAGGCTTTGGCGAGGGCCTGATAGGTGCCAGTCCCATTACCTGGGCCATTAACGCAGCCGGCGAACATAATACGGCCAAAGCAATATCATTTAACGGCATAGCCAGTTACGGTGCGCTTGCAGTAGGGGCGCCTGTTGGTATTTTATTAGGTAATGCTTACGGCATTGGTAGTATTGGCCTTGTAGCTCTTATAGTAGGTCTGGCCGGATATTTCCTGGCTCAACAGAAACAGAATATCAGGGGCGATAGTAGGGAGCCAGGAAAATCATTTCTGGCGGTTTTAAAAATTGTAGCTCCTTATGGTATTGGTTTAGGTTTGGGAGGATTGGGTTTTGGTGCTATATCTACTTTCATCACTTTATACTATGCTTATCTTAACTGGACCAACGCGGTTTTATGCCTGTCGGTATTCAGTACCTTTTTTATTTTAGGCCGGTTGATATTTGCCGATGCCATTAACAATTACGGTGGTTTAAAAACAGCTATGGTTTGTTTGGCTACCGAATCGATTGGATTGATGATCCTTTGGCTGGCCCATAGCCAGCAATTGGCGCTGGTTGGCGCGGGTGTAACAGGTTTGGGTTTCTCGCTTGTTTTTCCGGCGTTGGGGGTGGAGGCTGTAAAACTGGCACCTGCATCAAACAAAGGTGCCGCATTGGGTGCCTATGGTTTGTTTATTGATGTTTCGCTCGGCCTAACAGGCCCGCTTATTGGCGGAGTGGCCAGTAACTTCGGGATGCTTTATATTTTTCCTTTTAGTATGGTAATGGTGTTTATCGGTTTTGTTTTGTGCGTTGTTGTAAACCGGCAACGGAAGGTTGTTTAGCTATTAGCCTGCCCGTTTTGTACCAAAATCACAATCACAATAATCAATATTAAAACAAACAGCACCGCCAGCGTAATTTTCAAAGCGCTTAGCGGTCGTTGCCCAATCACCTCGCCGGTACTGGCATTTACAGTAAATTGGTAAACTTTATTATTGTATTTATAAGCACTTACCCAAACAGGCAACATCAGGTATTTGATACCTTTATTCAAATAATCAATATCTGTACTGCTAATCTGTTGTTCGTCGCCGCCAATATCGCGGCGAATGACCGAGCGGATCTCCGGATCCATTTGCATGGTCGCCTTGGCAAATCCCCGTTCCGGATCTAAACGATATGTTTCCGATCGAAAACCGCTCATGTATCGCTCATCAAAATTTACCAGCATTTTAAAATTCCAGGGCCGCAGTTGGTCTAATGTTTTTTCGGGAAGAGAGTTGCTGGCCGGCACCATCACATCCCTGAAATCAACATACACAGTGCCTGATGCGTGCGACCAGGCCGTATGTCTTACCTGCCTTGTTTTGGTTTCTGTTCGGCCGTCAACTGTTTCTGTATAGGTTTCGGTGGTGTAATAGTAATCGCCGCGTTGGCCGGTGTAATCGGTTACGGTATCGCTGTTGTACGACCAATGGGGCAGGTAAACACCCCTTAAACCCGTCGAATCGTTCACCAATTTCTTTGCCAAATCGGCCGGTGACCACCACAAACCATTTATCCATTTTTTAAAAGCATCAATGCCCTGTTGCTGGGTGATGGCAAAAGGTAAAATATAATGCGGCTCAACATATTGCCGCCCACATTCGGGCACCAAAACCAGGGGTGCTGTGCAAAAAGGGCATTTATCTGATGTTATAAACGAATCGAGCGCTGTTTGCGAGCCGCAATTTTTACAGCTTACCAGTTTTAAAGTACTGTTGGAATTGGTTGTGCTTATCCCCGCTACAAATTGCTCATAATCGTATGTATAAATGTTCTCATCCGCATCCTTTGGTTCGATAGGATTACTGGCACCGCAATAATCGCATTGAAGGTTATGGGTGCCGGGAGCAAAGTGCAGCAAGGCCCCGCAGCCGTTACAGTTTAATGAATTGTTAACGGTCTGCGGCTTATTCTGATCGTTCATGCGGTATAATATTTATAATGAGGGATACGATCAGGCAATTGGCGGAGGTACGTTTTCAAATAACTGGGCAACCTCGGCAACTGTTGATGCTGCAGCCCAGGCAGCCATGCCTTTTTTCCAAACCAGGGTTTCGCGGGTTATCTGTCCGCTCATTACCATCGCATTAAGATCGGCAATACTGTGTGGCCCATCAGATTTACCGTCTTTCACGATATGGATCTGCGCGACCACGGGTACAGCCGGAGGAAGATCACCTGTTGAGGAAACGTTTGCCGAGTTTGGGTTAAACTGGTTTTGCTGAAAAATATTACCAACCTGGCCCATCATGGCTGCGCCAACACCTAAACCCATGCCTGCGGCACCAAGGTTACCGCCAATAGTATTTTCGGCCGATTTTTCTATCGCGTTAGCAGCCTGGAACTGTGCATAAGCGCCCAGGTTACCCAAAATGCCCATTTCGCTGCGTTTATCAAGCATTTGCTCAACCTCGGCAGGGAGTGATATGTTTTCAACCAGTAGTTTGGTAAGCAGTAAACCAATCTCCGCAAAATCAGGCTGGATACTTTGGGTTATCATTGTGCCCACTTCGTTGTAGTTGGCTGCCAGATCCAAAACCGGGATTTTTGACTGCGCCACGGCATCCATACCGCGCGATACGGCAGTGTTGCGTAGCTGTTCGTTAATATCTTCCAGTACAAACTCCGGATTAGTTGCCGCAATCTCGGTGATAAATACCTTCGGATCCTGCACTTTAAAATTGAAAGTACCGAAGGCGCGTAACCTTACCGGCCCAAACTCTGGGTCGCGAAGCATAACCGGGTTTTTGGTTCCCCATTTTTGGTTGGTGAACTGGCGTAAACTCACAAAATATACATCTGCCTTAAATGGGCTGTTAAAACCATACTTCCAGCTCATAATGGTGGTTAGGATGGGCATGTTCCCGGTTTGCAGCTCGTAAGTGCCGGGCATAAAAACGTCGGCAACTTTGCCGCCGTTCATAAAAACAGCCGCCTGCGACTCGCGCACGATCAGCTTGGCACCCATTTTTATAGCATTATCATATCTCGGAAATTTCCAAACCAATGTGTTTTGGGTGGTATCAACCCACTCAATGATATCTAATAATTCGTTTGAAAGTCTGCTTAAAAGGCTCATCTATTTGTTGTAATAGGTTTAAATAATGAATAAATATGTAAAAAAAATAGTTACGTAGGGCAATGTTACCATTAATTTTTTGCCCGAAACCTCTAAATCTTTTACTTCCTTAATGAGGTTGCTCATCGGCAGTAAAATCTGTAAAAAACAAAACCGGGCATTAATCAATTGACTAATGCCCGGTGCAAATGTTACAGTTTAAATTAATTAAGGTACTACTTTATCAAGCGGTGGTATATTGGTTTCTGAACCCGAATATCCCTTGCTTTGGTTAATATGCCCATTCACGTTCAGGTCGATCTCGCTTTGCGGGATAGGCCATAAAACGTGGTACGGCGATATGGTGAAGTGATTGCCCGAGTTGGTTACAACGTTAGGGTTTTTATAAAAATCGTTCTTCTCCATAATCCTGTCGTAAAAGAAGTTATTGGTTGAGAAGTTGGCCACATTGTAGGTTTTGCCATTGTAAGCCTGGATACCGGTTTGCGCAAAGATGTAGGCAATACGGGTAAGCTCGGTTTTACGCGGTTCTTCCCAGTAAAGCTCGCGTTGGCGCTCATCCAGTATGGTACCGATATTTACTGCCGCCGGATCTGTTAACAGCGCAGCTTTGGCGCGGGCCCGCACCTGGTTAATATCGGCCATGGCTAAGGCTGTCTGGCCTTTCCAAACGTAAGCTTCGGCACGCAGCAGATAAGTTTCGGCTAAGCGGAATACATACCAATCGGTATTGGTACCGCGCGGCGGGCTCCACCATTTATCAAGCGCAATAGGGCCCGAGCCGATAAACACTTTGTAATGCGGCCAGCCAAACCAGGCACGGATGGTATCTTTGGCGCCATTTAAAAAGCGCTGGTTTACATTGGCAGCAGTGTATTGTTCCAGGTGTTTACCGTACCAGGACGGGTCGGAAGTTTTGATGGCCGGGCTGTTGTAAACCAGGTCGGTCATGTCCATCCAGTTGCCGTGCGAGTGGCGTAAATCGGTGGTATCTGTCCAGATGTATTTGGTAGCGTAAGGCGTACCACGTAAGCGGCCAATACCGCGGCCATACCAAAGCGTAAGCGGAAACTCTTCGGTAACCTTATCCGAGATACCCGGTTTCAAGGCACCCGGGGTAAGGATGGTACCGTTATGCCACATCGGCACACAATTCCTCATCACCTGCGATCCGTTTGGTGTAGCACCGTCAAGGGTTTCGCGATCAAGTACCACGTACAATGCTTCGGCGTTTGAGCCTAAAGCTTTGTTTTCTGGCCGATGCAAATCCCAGATCACATTGCGGGTTGCATCATTGGCTACAATACCAAAGCGGCCGGTCATGAGGTGATAGGGCCCATTGATGGCGATGTTTGCAGCCGCGATGGCATCGTCAAACAAGCCAAGTGCCAGATCAACTTTAGCTAAAAGGTGAGCGGCACCACCTTTAGAAATATCGCCTTTGGCATTTGCATCGGTTAAGTTGGATACGGCAAACTCCAGATCGGTTTTCATTTGCTTAAGTATCACGATGCGCTGCGTGGTGAAGTAGCCTGTATTTACTGCGGTTTCTTCTTTAAGCAGCAATGGTACATCGCCAAACTCATGCACCAAACGATAGTAACGGTATGCCCGGTGAAACAGCGCGGCGGCTTTCACCAGGTTTTTATCCGCGTCGGACGGCCATTTGATGTTATCCAACCTCGACAAGATAACGTTACAATCATGAATGCCCTGGTACCATGAACTCCAATAGCGGCCTATCTTGTTATAGTCGTCGCTGTTAAGGTTGGCGGTAGGGGTGATACGCGCATTTAAATCCTGTGCAGGTGTTGTTTTATCGGTAGTGCCCTCCACAGCCGCATCGGTAAATATCGATTCGGTAAGCAGCGGGGCCGAGTCGCCAAAATATTCAAACCTCACGCTCACGTTCAGCGTAGCCAAAGCTGCTTTAAATGCTGCAGGTGAAGTATAGGTTACGTCGGGCGTAAATTTGGATGGTGCCTGCGGGTACAGATCGGCCCGTTTGGTACAGCCTGCGTTTATAAATATGGTTGCTGCTGTTAAAGCCGCCGCCATGATGTTTTTATTTATCTTATTCATGTATTAAATCCCTCCTTTAAAAAACTACATTGAAACCGGCCGACAGGTAACGAGGTGTTGGACCGTTATTTTGCGGATCCCAAAGCGGCCAGCTTGAAAACACGGCGGCGTTGCTTGCATTAACAAAGAATTTGGCGCTTGTGATGCCCACACGTTTCAGCAACTCTTTGCTGAAAGTGTATCCAATTGAAGCTGTTTGCAGCCTCACAAATGAGTTTTTGCGCCAAACGTTAATGGTAGTGCCCGATGAGCCAGAGTTTAAGCGTGCATAATCGTTAATCTGGTTATCAGGTGTCCAGTATGGCAGTACGTATGAGTTCATACGGGCGAAGCCTACACTACCGGGGTTGTTTAAAGCTTGGTTGTATTGTTTTAACTGGCCGATGTTAGATACCAGCAGGAACGATACATCAAAATGCCCAAGGAAATTGAAATCGTTACGTAACGACCAGCTGAATTTTGGATTGGTTGAACCCAAAAACTGCTTATCGGCATTGGTGAATTTAAAGTCGCCGTCAACATCCTGTAGTTTAAAGTCGCCGGGTTTTGCGCCGTATTTGGCAGCGTCTGTAGCTTCTTCGGTTTTCCAGGTGCCCAGTATTTTATAATCCCAAACAGCGTTGATGTCATGGCCGATGAACCAGCCGTTACCGATATCGTCTTTCTCTACATTAGTTGTAACACCATTAGCATCGGTAACCGGGAAAGCGCCGTACAGGTGAACAATTTTGTTGCGGTTAAGGAAGAAAGTTCCGCTTGCGCTCCATTTAAAGTTTTGGCTTTGGATGATCTTGCCATCTAACGAGATTTCAAACCCACGGTTTTTTACCTGGCCGATATTGGTGAATGGGTTGGAGTTGTTGCTGCCGCCCACTAAATCTCCCGATGAGTTGTAGCCCTGTAAATCAAGGATACTGCGTTTAACCAGCAGGTCGGTTGTTTTACGGTCGTAAACATCTATCGAACCGCTTAACCTGTTATGGAGCACCGTGAAATCCAAACCGATGTTAGGGCCTACGGTACGTTCCCATTTAAGCTGGGCATTTTGTAAAGTGGCTACATAAATGCCGTTAGTGTTGGTAATTGTGCCCGAGTTGTTAGCCGTTGGATATTTTACCCCACCCAATACAGCCAATGATATCGACGGATCGGGATTGAACGTAGAGGTACGGTTACCATTGGCACCATAGCTAAAGCGTAGTTTACCATAATCAAGCCATTTAAAGGCATCGCCCTTCATAAACGGTTCATCGCTGAAGATCCAGGCCACCGCGGCAGATGGGTATACTTCGCGTGGGTGTGCTAAGCCAAATGCCGAGAAACCATCGCGACGGATAGTGGCTGTAACAATATAACGGTTAAGCAGGGTGTAGTTAATCCTGCCCATAATAGCATCGCCGGCGTAAACAACGTCTGAACTACCCAGAACCGGCAAGTTGCCCGCAGCAATGTTATGGTAACCCAAAATATCAGTTGGGGTTAACTGGCTGTTTGATGCGGTAGTTGTCCAGCTTTGAAATCTTTCTTTATTAAGCAGGAAGGTTGCATCAAAATTGTGGATGCCAAAAGTCTTGTTCCAGCTTAAAATGTTATCAAGGTTATAACGGTAGCGGCTTTCCTGCGAGCGTGAGGCTGTACCGCCCGAAAGCTCGTTAGGGTTGGCTACCGGACGGTAAAAGAAGTTTCGGTACCATTCCAAATCAGGAGCATAATTCACCGTGTATTTAATGCCGAACGGAAGATCTAAACGGGCAAATATTACCGAAAACAAGGTGTTTTGAACTGCCACGTTCTGGTTATAACGTTGGCCCAAAAAAGGGTTACGCTGATTTAATCCGCTATCATCAGTATCAATACGGCGTAATGAGCCATCGGCGTTGTAAACATCGCCGTAGGGTGATGAGTTGATGATCTGGCCCCAGTCGGCTTCGGTAGCATCGATAGCCTGGTTGCTCATCGGGATGTTATTGTAGGTGTTGGTTTGTATGGTAGCACCTTCGTCGCGGCTTCCAAATTGTGCATTTACACCGATGGTTAAAAATTT
Organism: Mucilaginibacter celer; assembly: GCF_003576455.2. Classification (NCBI taxonomy): domain Bacteria; kingdom Pseudomonadati; phylum Bacteroidota; class Sphingobacteriia; order Sphingobacteriales; family Sphingobacteriaceae; genus Mucilaginibacter; species Mucilaginibacter celer. The sequence goes on along the minus strand of NZ_CP032869.1, from coordinate 3,856,920 downwards.
GGCGGCTTTACCCTCAAGATTCACGCGTATGCGGCCATCGCTGTACTGGCCTCCCTGTATCAGGTTTTGGTTTTTTACATAGTTGCCTGATATATAATATTTAACAGTTTCTGAGCTGCCCGAAAGACTGGCAGTATAATCCTGGCGGAAGCCGTTGCGGAAAATCAGTTTCGACCAATCGGTTACTTTACCGGCCTGGTAGTTGGCAATCTCGTTAGGGAATAAACCCAGGCGCTGTAACCAGATTGTTGTAGGATCGCCGGTAGCACCGTTTAAAAACTGCTGAAGGGTTACACCATCAGGCAGTTTGTTAGGGTTGCTGTAATAGTAATAGGGGTTTGAAGTGTTGGAGCTGCGGGCACCATCGGCACGCCAGTTAAGGAAGCCTTCGCCGGTATAATATTTTTGATTTTGAAGTAACTGAGCTACACCAACGTTGGCGTTTAAGGTAATTTGCGTGCTTGTTTTTTTACCTTTTTTGGTAGTGATGGCAACAACACCGCCGGCCGATTGCGAACCGTAAACGGCAAGTGCGCTCGGATCGCGCAACACGTCAACACGTTCAATATCATTGGGGTTGATATCAGCCAGCTGGCCTGGATAAATAACTCCGTCTAAAACTATCAATGGCTGCACGTTGCCCGATAGCGAGGCTTTACCCCTGATCTGCAAATCGCCGGTGTTTCCGCCTTTTGCAGAAGTGTTTAAGCCAACCGAAATACCGGGGATATTGCCCCTGATAATATCGGTAGTGCTGGCAGGGTGTTCGTTTTCCAGTTTTTCGGCTCTAACGCTGCTGATAGCGCCGGTAACGTCTTTAACGGCGCGGGTACCGTAACCGATAACTACAACTTCTTCCAGTTGTTTATTGGCATCAGCAAGGGTAACGTTAACGGTGGTACGACCGTTAATTTTTTGCTCCTGCGTGGTAAAACCTACAAAGGTGAATACCAGCGTAGCATCACTATTGGCAGTAATTGAGTAGTTGCCTTTTACATCTGTAACCGTAACAGCGTTTGTTGCTTTGTTTTTTACGGTTACCCCAGGCAATGGCTGGCCCAGGTTATCGCTAACAGCACCTTTTACAGTAACATCCTGGGCGAATGCTTGCGTAAGCAGGGTTAGCAGTAAAACAAAAATCAGTGTAAATTTTTTCTTCATAATTAATTGTTCTTAAGTTGGTTAAGCAGCGTGGCTGCCGGAATTGGCCTCTGCCCGAACCTTGTTCGCGCAAAAAGCAATGCGGTTTTTGTGCAGTTAAAACAGCTGTTTCATTGATGATACTTTTGGTTAACGGATTATTACTGGTAATTGGTGGCGGTAAATTTAACGTGGAATACCTGATAATTGCAATAGTTAATCAGTTGTAACTTATTGATATAAAGATATTTACATAAATTTTGATACGCTTAACCCGCGAACTACTCAAACGTTATAGGAGCCTCATTTCAGCACGTTACGTATTCATTGCTTTTGCGGCTGATACGCTTGTTGAACAAGAAAAAAAAATGAAAATATTTTAAAAAATGACAATTGAGGCGGTTTTACCGGGAGTTAAAAAGGTGTTTTGAAGGTTGATGGGCCAATTGAGTAATGAAAAAGCACTTGTTAGCAAGCTTACTTTCATCTGCAACCTCAGTAAAATGCTCATGAATGTGATAACGCAGTAGAATTAAACTTGCGCTCGTTTGCAACGAGTACTTAAAGTGGGTACGCGATTGCATCGCGGGGTTTGCGTTTTAAACGCAAACCCAAGTTAAGCGCTCATTACAAACGAGCGCAAGGATATTTTGTTGTCCGCAAATGCTGCATGCAGACGAAACCAAAATCCACAGACGAAACAAAAACAAAACCAAATCACATCACCAGCACAGTCCATCCTTGTTGCAAGTCAGTCTTTTTTCTTGATTTTTTCTTCTCCTGCAGCACTTTTTTTATGCGGATGGCATAAGTCCAGCAGGTGCTTTGGCGAATCTCCAGCTTTTCGGACAGCTGGTGTGATGATATGGTGCCGTTGGTGCTGTAGATGAGATAGGTTAAATAAAAAGCCTTGTTAATGGGGATGCGGCTGTTTTGAAAAATAGTATTATGCAGGGCCGATTCTTCGTAGCTGCATTTTGTACACCTGCGGCTATGAGGCAGCCTGCCCGCGCAATAGGTAGTATTGCTGCAGCGGGTACAAACAAAGCCATCCTTCCATTTCAGGGCAGATAAAAATTTGTAGCAGGCCTCCTGATCGGGATACTTGGCACTAAACTCGTCGAAATCAAGCTCGGTTGATAAAGCTCTTGATTCAGTTACCTTTTCGATGCTGCTTTTCAGTTGTACATTATCTTTTTCAAGCAAAACGTTCATCCGCAGTATTTCGCCGGCTTGTTGCTCAAGCAGCAGGTTGGCTTTAAGCAGTTCGTGGTTTTGTTTTTCGATGATGTGGCTTTGCTCCAGCAATACGTTTTGTTTTTCTAACAGTTCGTGGGTGCGGGCTTCTACCTGGCGTTCAAGTTCGTCATTAATCGAATCTTTTAGCTGGCTGTTCAGCTCCATCTGTAAAATGGTTTCCTGGTGGGCAGCATCCTTTTCCTTGCGGAGGATGCGCACCTGATCGCCAATGGCGAAGGATAACAGCACCATCTCAATAATAAAACAAAAACTGAGACTGTAATAGCTGATAGGAGCAGGAAGAAAGTAGGTATAGCCCAGCGCGCTGAGCGCCTTTACAATAAAGCCCACAAACAAAATGGAGTAGGCCAGCACAAAGAACCGTGCAGGCTTATACCCGTTTTTATAAATATACACCCCCGCCGCAAAAGCCAGCGAAAGCGGAATCACCTCAACAAACTTGTACACAAACAACGATTTGTTGAAAAACAGGCAATATAAAAAGTACATCGACCTGAGTACAAGCACATAGTTGATGAGCCTGTTGATGGCAGGTGCCTTTTCCCTCACCTGCAAGAGTTGCTTACTGAATATGAGCGCGAAAATGCTGGTAAGATACAGCGCCGTGCCGTTGCCATAGTTGTTCAACGCCGGATACCCGGGCCAGAGGTATTGGAAAGCCACCCCATCGGCACTCATTTCATAAAGGCCTACGCTCAAAATATAAAAAACGTAGTAAAGGTACTGCCGCTTTTTAACTGCCAGGAACATGAGCAGGTTATGAAAGCAAAAAATAAGGATCATGCCATAAAACAGGCCGTAGGTAATGTATTCGTTAAGCGCGTAATGAATAAAATAGCCAATGGTGCGGTAAACAATAATTACGTTAACCACATTGTGCGATTTTACTTTGAAGTAGTAGGTATATTCCCCCTTCCGGGTATCGGGAATAAGGAATTCAAAATTTTTATGGTGGAAAAGCCTGTCCTGGAAATTCAGGTTTGCGCCCGAGGCAGTTTCCGTGTAATTACCGGCGGTATCGGGCAGATAGGCGAGCACATTATCGGTAGTTTGATCAAATAGTTCAATGATACTGCCATTAACCGGTGTTGTTTCGGTAAAGCGCACTTTTACCTTAAACCAGTAGGTGTACCGCCGCTGATTGTTTTGGGGATAATAAGCCCGGTTTTCGTTAAATTTTAGTTTTTGTACATCATTAAAGCTGAGGGTATTGCTGCTGTCGCGAAGGTACTCAACCTCGTTTAGCGTAAACTTATATTGTTGTACGCTTTTATTGATATTTAATATTTGCTGCGCCTGTAGCTGCGATACCATAAGGCACAGAAAGCAGGAGTATGAAAGTTTATTCAAATTTGGTAAATGCTTGGTTTATAATATGCTTCAGGGTGTTTAAAACAATATCATAAAGGAATCCGCTAAGAATCCCGCTTTTATATGTTCAATAAATCACCGAAGATTGGTTTATAATCTCCCAAATATAACTAAATGTTAAATTATTTATCAGCCGCGTTTTTATCTTTCTTAATAAAATTTGTGGGTATTGTTTTCTTAAAATAATGCTAACCCAAACGTCAAAAAATGTTCCCGGAGCGTAATAAGGGGTGCTTAAAACTGATGTGAAAGCGGTGCTTATGTGCTAAAAATATGTTCGGCAAGCGTATCAGCCGAAAAAAAATCAAAAAAAATTACAACCGTCGTTGTGCTCAAAACAATTTTTTGATGTAGAGGCTATTTGTTCATTAAGCGTATCAAAAGGTTATTATATTGTTAATAATCAGCTTTTTGTATTCATTTGTTTTGAGAAACGAGCACTCAGAACTGGCTTTTTTCCGTGCTTTTACCGGCCACCCATTTAAATGGCGATAGCAACAGGGGCCTATGGTATGTGCGGAAGATGGATCAGATTGAGAGCTCCAACTTTTCCATCAAACCAAAAAATAAACCAGTTGAGAATTATGAAGAAGCATGAATTTAATTACCTGCTTGTTGCCATTGCATCTATTTTTATAGTGGTGCTGTTATTGGCAAACTGTACCAAAACCGATAGTGCCAAACAATCGGGCACCGGCGACGGCGAAAACCAAAAGAGTGTAAAAACAAATGCCACGGGTTTTGTACATCCGGGCATTCTGAACACCAAATCCAGTCTTGATTTTATCGCCGGCGAGGCTAATAACACCGCCACCCAGCGCTACCAGGATTACACCAATACGGTACTGGCGTACTGCAACAGCCACTCGCCAAGTAACGCTTACAAAAGCAATGTAGTAGTTGCGGGAGGGATTACGACCGATGACGAGATCCATTTTAAAGGAGATGCATTATTATGCTACGCCCTGGCATTACGTTGGGCAAAAACCGGCACGGCATCGTATGCAACCACAGTAAAACAAATTTTGGATGGCTGGGCAAATGCTTTCCGTACCATGAGCGTGAGCAGCGGCAATGCCGCACAACCTACGCTCGAGGCCTCGTGGGCAGCGCCTACATTTACCGCTGCCGCCGAGATCATTAAATGGTATGTACCCGCCAACGGCCAGGGCGCCGGTTGGACTGATGCCGAAAACACCCAGTTTACCACTTTTTTAAACCGCCTGAAAGACCAGTACATTAACCATGTTGCCGATCAGCATTATAACAACAACTGGGATGTATCTGCCGGATACGCTAAAATGGCTATCGGTATTTTTGAAGATAGCCAAACCGTTTACCAAAACGGGCTAACTATCATCAAAAATATGATGCCGCTGGTTATTGCCGCCGATGGATCGATGGATAATGAAATTTGCGGCAGCCATAATGATTGTACGCATTTTCAATATTCGCTTACCGGCTTTACTTATGCCGCTAACATAGCCTATATGCAGGGCGACCAAACGGTGTATACCATTAACAATTCGCGTTTGCTTACCGGTTATAACTACCAATATGGTTTATACCACGGTACGGTACACCCAAGCTGTGGGCAAACGTGTTCGCCAAATGGTGCAACCGTATGGCCGGGCATTGAAATAGCCGACAGGCACTACCATACCACCGAAACTGCCTATATCCGCGATCTGGCTGACCCTTACGGCTTACCGGGCGGAGACCTTGGCTTTTTAGGCTGGACTACCTATACGCATCATAACGTACCATGAGCTTGAGTTGGTTGAGCACCTGTTAATAACGGGTATAGCGCCGCGGAGGAAACTTCGTGGCGTTTTTTATGTTTTTGCAAGTGTTGAATTATAAAATATATAGATCAGGATAAATTACAAACAGTAAAGGCTTACACATTTTAATAGATTTGAAAAAATTGGATGGCTGAAATTTTTAGGTATAATGGAGAAAAAGATAATATAGCTTATTTTGCCCCCCATAAAGTGCAGTTTTACCACCGTTGCCCGCAGATAAATAAAGCTTATTTAGTAGCTTCCAATAAAACTGTTTAATGATGTACATAACTTATAAGATTAAAATAACCGCACTATCCCGATTTTTAATTTTTGTGGCATTTGTTAGTTTTTCAGCGGCCACTTCATCTGCCCAAACCATTGATACGTTAAAGGCACCGGCACCCGTATTGAAAGGTTTGTATGCCGACCCGAATATCACCGCTTTTGGCAAAAAGTTTTATATCTACCCAACCAGCGATGGTACCGTTGGCTGGATGTCTACAAGTTTTACCTGCTGGTCGTCGGATAATTTGGTGGATTGGAAAAATGAAGGCGTGATTCTTGATTTGCCGCGCGATTTAACCTGGGCTAAAGAAAGGGCCTGGGCCCCAACCATCGCCACAAAAAATAACAAGTATTATTATTACTATTCGGCCAATGTAAATATAGGTGTGGCCGTGGCCGATAAACCGGAAGGCCCGTTTAAAGACCCGATAGGCAAGCCACTTATTGCCAGAGGCACCCGCGGAGGCCAGATGATTGACCCGATGGCTTTTGTTGACGACGATGGTACAGCTTACCTGTACTGGGGGCAGGGGCAATGCAATATTGTTAAACTGAATGATGATATGACATCCTGCGACACCTCGAAAATTATATCGGTTAAGCCCGAGGGGTATAATGAAGGTCCGTTCATGATTAAACGGAAAGGGATTTATTACCTGATGTGGTCGGAATATGATACCCGCGATCCGCGATATTCTATTGCCTATGCTACTTCTACTTCGCCTTTGGGGCCGTTTAAAAAGGCCATTGGTCATCCCGTGTTAAAAGGTAAAGGTGTGGTGAAAGGGGCAGGGCATCATTCGGTAGTACAGGTGCCCGGTACGGATGATTGGTACATCGCTTACCACCGCTTCGCCATTCCGGATGGCAATGGTTATAACCGCGAAACCTGTGTGTCGCCTATGCGTTTTGATGCAGACGGAAATATTTTACCGGTAGATGTTTTTGAAAAACTGAAGCCTGTTAAAATTAAAAAAGCTAAAAAATAAAATGATGAAGAGGGCTGTTTTATGGATGTTATTGCTTTGCGGATGCTTACCGGCATCGGCACAAAATAAACCTGCCAATGGTTTAGCCGATAGAAAACTGTGGTTGGATTACCTGGATAAAATAGCCCGCCCGGTAATATCCAACCTTGCAAACGATAAGCTGAAGCAAAACATGCCCGTAATGCTTGCCGATAATACCGACAGTAAAGAAAGCCGCACAAAAGTAGCCTACCTCGAAGCCTTTGGCCGCACGCTAAGCGGCATAGCCCCATGGCTGCAGCTGGAAGGTGGTAATGCTGCCGAAGTAAAACTGCGCGATCAATACCGACAGTGGACATTAAAAGCAATAGCCAACGCGGTAAATCCGCAGGCTAACGACTATTTGGAATGGAGCGGCGGGCAGCCCTTGGTTGATGCCTCGTTTATGGCCCTGGGCCTGATCCGGGCACCATGGCTTTGGGAGCACCTGGATGGCCAAACCAAAAAGAATGTTGTTGAAGTGATGAAAACAACCCGTGCAACGGTGCCGGTATATTCTAACTGGATTTTGTTTTCGGGGATGATAGAGGCTTTTTTCTGTAAATATGATCTGGGTGATGATCCGGTGCGCACCGAGTATGGTATCCGTGAATTTACCGAACATTGGTATGTGGGCGATGGTATGTATTCTGATGGGATGAATTTTCATCTGGATTATTACAACAGCATTGTGATACAGCCTTATCTCAGCACCATTTTACAGGTTGAAGCAGAGAAGAAAGATAAGTACAAAGCACAGGCAGAGAAAGCTAAAAAGATAGAGCAGCGTTACGCGCAAATACTGGAACGTTTAATTAATGCCGATGGCAGTTACCCGGCAACCGGTCGCTCCATAGTTTACAGGGGTGGCGTTTTTCATCACCTGGCCAATGTGGCGTTTAACAGGCAACTGCCCGCTTCACTACCGCCTGCCCAGGTGCGCTGTGCTTTGACTGCCATGATTAAAAAAACGCTCGAAGCACCATCTACATTTACGAAAGATGGCTGGTTGAATATCGGCCTGTATGGAAAGCAGCCCGGTCTTGCCGATTTTTATATCACCACCGGCAGCCTTTACCTGTGTACCGACGCCTTTTTGCCCTTAGGTTTACCTGAAACGGATGAGTTTTGGAGCGCCTCTTCCTTACCATGGACTGCGGTTAAAATATGGAGCGGACAGGACGTTCCGGCCGATCATGCTTTGGACATCAAATAAAACTGAACTATGAATACTACTTTATATATCAAACAAAAAACAAAATCGCTTCTGCTGATAGCCATCTTGTTGTGCCTTGGTTCGCACAGCAAGGCGCAGCAAAAGCAATTTACTCCCGGCAAAATATGGCCCGACGATAAAGGCGTACACATTAACGCGCATGGTGGCGGCATACTCTATAAAAAAGGAAAATACTACTGGTTTGGCGAACATAAAATAGCGGGCGATGCAGGCAACCGCGCTATGGTAGGCGTACATTGCTACTCCTCAACCGATTTGTACAACTGGAAGGACGAAGGGATAGCTCTCAATGTATCCGACGATCCTGAAAATGATATTGCCAAAGGCTGTATCCTCGAGCGCCCGAAGGTGGTTTACAACAAACTCACCAAAAAATATGTAATGTGGTTTCACCTTGAGTTGCTGGGCAAGGGATATGCTGCCGCCCGCGCCGGGGTGGCTACCAGCGATAAGGTAACCGGGCCGTACACCTTCATCAAAAGTTATCGCCCAAATCCGGGGCAGATGCCGTTTTATACGCCCCTTACCCCCGAAAACGAGAAAGTGAACTGCGCCGCTCCTGCCTCTGAAACCGATGGCTTTTTTTGTCGCGATCTGCCTGGCGGACAAATGGCCCGCGATATGACTGTTTTTGTTGATGACGACGGCGAAGCTTACCACGTTTTCTCATCTGAAGAAAACTATACCCTCGACCTGGCCCAACTAACGCCCGATTACACCGGCCATACCGGAAAATTTATCCGTATTTACATCGGCCATCAAACCGAAGCCCCGGCATTGTTTAAGCGCAATGGCATTTATTATATGATAGGTTCGGGTTGTACAGGCTGGGCGCCTAACGCGGCCCGCTGGTTCTCGGCCAAATCCATCTGGGGGCCATGGATTTTTCATGGCAACCCTTGCAAAGGCCCGGATAGTAATATTACTTACGGCGGCCAAAGTACCCATGTTTTGCCTGTAGCCGGTAAAAAGGACGCGTTTATTTTTATGGCTGATAAATGGACACCTAAAGATGCAATTGACGGAAGGTATTTGTGGTTGCCGATTACTTTTAAAGGTGATGATATCGAGATTAATTGGTTGGATAGCTGGGATTTGGGTGTGTTTAAGAGATAAATCAACCTTTCTGCTTAAAAAAATGTCATTTCGACGAACGGAGCGCGGGATATAGAGCGGGTGGGGAGAGGTGAAATCTTGTACGCCAGGCCAGGCGAATATGCAGGGTGTAGAATTTCTCCTTCGCCTCGGCGCTCAATCCACCCCGGCTCAGTCGAAATGACATTTTGGATTATGATTGCGATCGGGAATAAGGTAACAACTCCGTGACAATATCAACCAATTATTCAAAACTCTCCCAATAAAACAACCAAGCCCAATCGCCTTAACATTGCCGTAATATAGCAGCCTTACATTTGGCCAAAACTAAAACACCGGCATGTATCCTGCACTTACCGATGAGGCGTTAATGGACCGTTTAAAAGCAAACGACGCGTTGGCGCTTGAAACACTTTTTAACCGTTACTACAAATCGTTGTGCCAGCTATGCGCAGTGTATACTAAAGATTATGCCGTTGCCGAAGAGATCATTGCCAACCTTTTCATCAAACTTTGGGATAACCGGGATACGGCCATCCTCAATGTGAAAAGCTACCTGTTTGTTGCTGCCAAAAATCTTTCATTAAACTACGTTCAAAAAAAGAAAGATCCGGTTCACTCTATCGAAGATCTCAACCTCGAACAGCTTACTTTAAAAGACAGGGACAATCCTTTCAAGATCCTGTCGGGCCGCGAATCGTACAATAAAATATTGGCTATGATAGATACCCTGCCAACCAGTCAGCGCCAAGTGTTGTTGATGAGCCGCATCGATAACCTTGATAAACATGAGATAGCCAAAGTTTTAGGCATCTCGGTACGCACGGTTGAAACTACCCTTTACCAATCCATCAAAAAACTTAGGGAACTGTTGAAGGGTGAGCATAATTTTACTTCGGGTAGTTAATCCGGGGAATCGCTTTTAAAAAAACGGTTATACGAGGCTCCTATGGAGCCGACTTCACTCGCTGAAATATTGCTATAAACACGATACTCCTAACGGAGTTGCAGAAATTGGCTGCTAAGTACCCCATAGGGGTAACGTGTTTATAGATGCCAAAATATAAGCTTTTCGGCTCCATAGGAGCCTCGTGTTTCTAAAACTGATGCTTTTCGGATGGTTAACGATTTTTTAATGTAAACTTAACTTTTTTCGCTACGTATCGGCTACGTAAAATCGGTCTTTAACATCGGGAGACAGATTTAATGGAAGATAATAGCTACCGCTTAATAGTTGAATATTTTGAGAAAACCATCAGCGATGAAGGTTTAACGCAATTACAGGAATGGATTGAGGAAAGCCCCGAAAACCTCGCGCAGTTCAGCGAGACCATCCAGATACTGGAGGCATCAAAATCATATTTTAAACAGCCTGAGCATACAGAAAATAGCTGGGCTAAAATCAGCGCGCATATTGATCAATCTCAAAACCGTCCAACAAAACACAAATTTAAGTTAAGCTGGATAGCCTACGCCGCGGCCTGCGTGGTTATTTGCGCTACGGCCTGGTTTACTTTTCAATCTATGTCTGGTCTGTCGGCTTCTGATTATGCCGAGGTAGCTAATGCCGACGGCAAACACTCTACTTTTAAACTGCCTGATAACTCTATAGTATACCTTGGTGGTGGCAGTAAATTAAGATACCTCAAAAATTTCAGCGGAGAAAAGCGCGATGTACAATTGGAAGGTGAAGCTTTTTTTGATGTGGTACACCAGGCTAAACCATTTGTAGTTAAAAGTGGCGATATCACTACGATAGTATTAGGTACCTCATTCAATATCAGGGCTTATCATAACGAGCATAAAGTTGCTGTTACCGTGCAAAGCGGTAAAGTTGGTGTAATGGCTAATGTTAACGGTAAATCGCAACTGGTAAAATATTTGATAAAAAACGAGCAGATCAGCATCAATACCCAAAACGGTATTTATGCATTCAACAACACCGATGCAGGTGCGGTTACCTCATGGATTAACAACGACTTTATATTTTATAATACTACCTACAGGGATATAGCCGTCTCGCTCGAGCATCATTACGGTGCAAGCATCAGGTTTACAGAACAGGACCTGGGCAATGTAAGGCTTACGGCCAAATTAAAAGGGATGACTTTGGTTGATGCCATGGAAACCCTGAGCGCACTATCGGGCCTGGGCTATACCCAAAAAGGTAACCAACTGTTTATTTCACACAACAATCAAAAAGGAGGGAGCATCATGAAATAACATTACCCCGGTTATTTGAAAAAGCCCGGACGTTGCTGGTAACAACCCCAGGCTTCAAATTTTGACAATTTAAACTCACGGTTAAACAAGTATAAATTAGCGTAAATATATGAAAAAGTTATGGTTATTAACCATGCTGTTCTTTTTACAATTGCCGTTTAGCGCCCTAAACGCTAAGGCACAAACAGTAATAAATAAAAGGATCACCTTTGGTGCCGATGGCATTATGCTGAAAGAGGCTTTTCAGCAGGTTGAAAAATTAAGCGATATCTCCATCAGTTATAACAACACCTTACTGGATGATACCCGCAAAGTAAAAGTAGCAAAAGCCGAACGCACGGTTGAAGAAACATTAAACATCCTGTTAAAAGGAACCACCTGCACTTTCAGGCAGGCGGGCGAAAAGAATATCCTCATCATTGCAAAAACACAGGATAAGGGTAGCATTAAAGGGAAAGTGGTTGATGAGAAGGCTCAGCCGCTTCCCGGTGCTACTGTACGCATCCCGGGTACCGGCGCTTCGGCCATCAGTGCAGGCGATGGTAGCTATGTATTGAACATTGTGCCCGGTGAGTACACGGTTGAAGTAAGTTTTATTTCGTTCGAGACAAAACGGATCCAAAACGTGAGCGTTACATCAAACGCTGCAACAACCTTAAACGTAACCCTTACCCCGGCAGATAATAAGCTGAACGAGGTAGTAGTTACCGCTTTGGGCATCAAGCGCGAGGAAAAATCATTAGGCTATGCCGCAACTGTAGTAAAAGGCGATCAGCTTACCGGTGCCCTTGCCGGTAACTGGACGGATGCCTTATCTGGTAAAGTTGCAGGCCTGAACCTCATCCGTTCCAACAGCGGTCCGGCCGGATCGAACAAGATCATCCTCCGCGGAGAAAACAACCTTACAGGCGATAACGAAGCCCTGATTGTTGTGGATGGTGTGGTAATTAACAATGGTAGCGGCAGGCGCACAGGCGTATCCGGCGAAACCCCTTACGGCGTAGCCAGCGATAACATGCCCGCCGACTATGGCAGCAACCTGAACGATTTAAACCCGGAAGATATTGAAAACGTAACCGTGTTAAAAGGCCCCGGCGCGGCAGCGCTTTACGGGCAGCGTGGTGCTAACGGTGCTATTATCATCACCACCAAATCGGGTGCCAAACATAACGGTTTGGGTATCACCTTTAACTCCAATGCCAGTTTAGAGAGTGTGAACCGCTGGCCCGACCTGCAATATGAATACGGGCAGGGAACAGCTGGTTCTCGTTATTATTCGTTTGGTGCAGGGCCGGATGGGGCAAGCACCAGCGCCACAAGCTCGGCCTACGGCCCAAAGTTTGATGGGCAGATGTTTTACCAGCTCGATCCGGTTACTCAAAAGCAAAGTACAGTACGCACACCATGGGTGCCTTACAAAAACCAGATCCGCGATTTTTTTGATGTTGGCCAAACGTTTACCAACTCTATCAGCATTGATGGCGGTACCGATAAAACAAGCGCGCGCTTTTCGGCAACTAATGTTAACAACCATTGGATAACGCCCAATACAGGCTATACCCGTAACAGCATAGCGCTTTCGGTTACCTCGAAGATCAATGATAAATTAACCATCAGCGCTAAAGTAAATTATAACAATAAAAACAGCGATAACCTGCCGGGTGCAGGCTATGGTAACCAGTCGCTGATGTACTGGTTTATTTTCTGGCAGCCTAATGCCAATTTAAACTGGCTTAAAAACTACTGGAAAAACGGGCAGGAAAACAAAGCGATATTTTATCCTTTCAGCTCCTTCCCCGAAAATCCTTACGCGGTATCGTACGAGTTTATCAATAAATCCAACCGTAACGCGGTAACCGGGAATATCGAAGCGCTTTACAATATCACCAAAGAGCTGAGCCTGCAATTACGTGCTACCTTAGATATGGGCTACGAGCAACGCGCGCAGCAACGCCCTTATGATGCCGGTACTAAATATCCGTTGGGATCATACCGCACGCAAAATATCTATTCGGAAGAAAAAGGCGGCGATTTCCTGTTGAAATACAACAAAAAAATAACCCGCGATTTCACAGTAACGGCCACAGCCGGTGGCAGCATGCTGCGCAATAACTATAACCGCGATGAGGTACGTGCCGATTCATTGGTGTATCCGGGTGTGTATTCGATGGCTAATAATGCCGGTCCGCTGGTTACCCTGCCTTATAAGGCTAAATACGCTATTAACAGTTTTTACGGCTTGCTGAGCACCAGCTTTAAAGATTATTTATACATGGATTTAACCGCCCGCCAGGATTGGGTGAGCACTTTGGCTACGGCTAACCGTACCGATAAGGTAGGTTTCTTTTATCCATCGGCAAGCTTAAGCTTTTTACCATCGGAGGCATTTAAACTGCCTGCTGCAATTAATTATGCCAAGTTAAGGGCGTCGATAGCGGGTGTGGGTAGCGGCACAACGCGGCCATATCAAACATCATTTAACTATGTTACTGCCGGAAGCACCTATGCAGGCGGCTTGCAAAACCCACGTACGCTTTCAAACCCCGATTTGAGTCCGCTACGTACCACAACTATCGAGGTTGGTGCCGAGGCGCGTTTTTTCAACAGCCGTTTAGGTTTTGATCTGGCCTTATACACAGGTAGCACCCGTAACCAGATTTTGAGCCGTACGGTGGATCAGTCGTCGGGCTTTAGCCAGGCGGTGTTTAACGTGGGTAAGGTAAATAATAAAGGTATCGAACTGGCCCTGAACGGTACGCCAATCCGCAAGGCCAATGTATTTAGCTGGAATATCAGCGCTACATTCTCGGCCAATAAAAATACCATCGAACAATTGGCCGATAGCTCGGTAGTGTTGCGTAACGGCCCAACAGGTGGCGGCCAGATTGTAGCCAAAGTAGGCGGTAGCATGGGCGATATGTATGGCCGTGGTTACCAGCGCGCTCCGGACGGGCAAATAGTTTACGACCCGGCCACAGGCTTTGCCAAATTGGCCAGCGACCTGGTTTACCTGGGCAACACCAACCCTAAATGGAAAGCCAGCATGGGCCACGATTTTAGGTATAAGCAATTTAACCTGCACCTGTTGTTTGATGCCCAGGTGGGTGGAGTAGCCTACTCGCTTACCAACTATAAACTGGCCGAGCAGGGTAAAACAACCATCACGCTGCCGGGCAGGTACAATGGTATGATAGGTAAGGGTGTGATACAGAATGCCGATGGTAGCTATCGCCCTAATGATGTGATTGCTACGGATATTGATGGTTACTACCGTTCACACTATGGTATTGATAATGCCGAGGGTAACACTTTCTCTACCAATTTCCTCAAATTCCGCGAGGCAAGGTTTGATTATACGCTGAACCCGCGCTTTGTTAAGCGCCTCGGCTTGCAACGCGCAACAATAGGCGTTTACGGTCGTGACCTATACATCTGGACCAAATGGCCAATTTTCGACCCTGAATTTGGTACCCTTAACACCAATGCCGATGGCGGCAGCGATATAGTGCAGGGCTTCGAGATAGCGCAGTTTCCCTCAACCCGCACCTTTGGTTTCAACTTAGTTATCGGCTTATAATGATCAACAATATGAAAAGAAACGGATATATATTGCTATCGATGATGGTGTTGTTTATCAGCATACTGTCGTCATCGTGCAAAAAAGATTTTATTGAACTAAATACTGATCCCAACGGTACGCCGAACGCGCTTCCGCGCCAGTTGCTGGCACCTGCTTTGGTAAATACATTGGGTATTAACATGCTGCGCTCGCGCAATTTTAATAACGAGCTGATGCAGGTTTCTGTTGATCCCGGCGATTCGGAAGGCAAAGTATTCAGGTATGATGTTAAACGCAGCTGGGCCGATTACACCTGGAACGGCTGGTACACCCAGTTAACCAACTTTAAGGATATTTATAATATTGCCAGCCAGGAGGTTACTTACAGTAAAACCTATATGGGCATTTCGCTCATTTGCCAATCGTGGATATTTTCGATGCTTACCGATACTTATGGCGATGTGCCTTATTCAGAAGCGATAAAAGGTCGCGATGGTAATTTTACACCTAAGTTTGATAAGCAGAAGGACATCTACACGGATATTTTTAAACAACTTGAAGCTGCCGATACTTTATTAAACGCCGCGGCTAACGTAACCGCGGGCAGCGACCCTGTATTTAACGGCAACGCTTTAAAGTGGCGTAAATTCGGCAACTCGCTTTATCTGCGTTTGCTGATGCGGGTATCGGGCAAGGCCGATGTTTCGGCTGATGTGATTGCCAAGATCAAACAGATTGTAGATACCAACCCTGCTGATTACCCGGTTATGGGTAGTAACGATGATTCGGCGGTTTTACGTTGGACGGGTACAGGTTCCCTTACATCGCCATTTATCGGCGGTGTGCGCGAACAAGATTGGCGGCAACCCGGCGTTTGCGAGTTTTTTATTGGTAACCTGGCCAAATGGGCCGATCCGAGGTTGGTTAACAATCGCTTTTCTATTTCAAGCTACCAGGGAGGCATCCAGGGCATCCCGAGCGGTTATGCGCCGGGCGAGAATATCGGCATTAAATCCTACTTCCTGTCAACCACATCGGCTACTACGCTGATGAATGACCCGTTGATGGGTAATATCATGAACTATTCAGAACTACAGTTTATACTGGCTGAGGCAGCCGCCAAAGGATGGATTGCAGGCGATGCCGGTACCTATTATAAAAACGGCGTACAATCGGGCATAACCTTCTGGATCCCGACTTTCAACACACCTATCGACGACTATTTAAAAGCTGCCGATATAGTTTGGGATAACGCCGCACCGCTGGGCGATAAAATGGAAATGATCCACGTACAAAAATACTACTCAATGTTTTACACCGATTTTGAGCAGTGGTTTGAGTATCGCCGTACAGGCTACCCGGTATTGCCAAAAGGTAACGGCCTGCGCAACGGCGGGGTAATGCCTGCAAGGTTGCAATACCCGGTTTATGTACAATCGGCCAATCCCAACAATTATAAGGCCGCGGTGGCCAGCCAGGGTGCAGATGAGATCAATACACAGGTTTGGTGGCAAAAACAATAATCAACCGGTTTTAAAATCAGGAGATCAACAAAATGAAAAAGATATATTTATTACTGGTGCTTGTAACGGCTATCGGTGTAAATTCATGTAAAAAGCACAGCTATGCCGAGGGGACATTAAGCCCCATTATAGCTGTGGTAGATTTGAAGGCCATTTACAAAGGCTCGGACGTGGTTTTGAATGAAGCCAACATGGGCGGTGCTAAACAAATTGTTGGCGTGGTGGTATCAAACGCCTCGGCGGGTAACACCCCCGCGGGCGTATTGGTGCTGCAAAATAACCGCCGTAATGCGGTAAGGGGTATTGCGCTCGAGATTGGCAGCGCGGCAGCCAACTACGTTGTCGGCGATTCGGTAGTGGTGCAGGTAAGCGGTGCTACCCTTACTAAAGTTAACGGCAGCATGCACGTTAAAGGCTTAACCGAGGCATCGGTAAGTAAAGTTGCCGATGGCAGGCCTTTCAAGGTGCAATCGGTACCATCGGCAACGGTTATTGCATCGCCCGATGTATATGAATATACCGTAGTAACCATTGCCAACTCCGTTACCGATCCTGAACCGCAAAAAGGTGAAACTTTTGCAGGAGATAAAACCATTAATGATGGTTTTGGTAAGATGGTGGTACACACAGAAGCAGGTGCCGCTTTTGCCGGTAACGAATTACCTTTCAGCGCCAACTTTACCGGCCTGGTATTCCCGGTTACCTCAGGCACCGAAACCAAAATGCAGCTTTGGCCCCGCAGCGGCGATGATATATTTACGCTTGCCGCCACCAAACCCTCGCCAATAATTATTACGGGTTATCTTACCAACCCTACAGGCGACGATGCCGATTATGAATACATCCAGCTGATGGCTACTAAGGATATCGATTTCTCGGTAACCAACTATTCACTGGTAACCTGTAACAATGCCGGTTCTAACCCGCCGCCAACTAATGGCTGGGCGCAGGGATTGGCCAAAACCTACAAGTTTAATCTTACTTCGGGTACGGTTAAAAAAGGCCAGTTGTTTTATGTAGGCGGATATAAAAATATCTGGGGCTTAGGTTCAACAGATATTAGTGCCGCCAATTGGATAGCTAATGTGATGTATGCCGAGGTGCCGGGTGCCGATTTTGGTAACGTAACCAGGAACTTGCTCGCTAACAGTGGGAACGTAGCTGGTATAGCAATTTTCGGCGGTATTGCTGTTGATGCTTCAACTGTTCCATTAGATGTGATCATGTATGGCGGTAGTGGTACCGTTTATTCTCCTGGTCCGCCGGAAATTGGGTACCGGATTACCAATACCGATTATTACAGCCTGATTAACGCGGTAAGCCACGCCGATCAGGGCTTTTATGGCGGAGGAAGCAATACTTCGAAATTGCCTTTACCAACTGATGGCAACTTTGTACAGTTGGGTGGTGTTTACGATGCCCTTACCGGTAGATGGGTAGCCGGGCGCACGGTTACCAGCGTTCCGCTTACATTGACATCGCCGTTAAGCACTATTGAAACGGGGGAGAAGTTTACTAAGATTCAGAATTAGAAGAAGATAAGGCAGGGAAAAAAGAAGCGGGGGATAGCGCGATTCCCTCCCTTCGGAGGGTGTAGGGAGGGGTTTCGGCGATGTGCTTATTCGTTAGCATGGCGTATAAACCCCTCCCTGCCACCGCTCAACCCCAGCGCACCCCTCCCGAGGGAGGGAATTGAAAAACTCCGATTCCCTTAAAAAAACATTCCAAATGAACAGAAGATCATTCTTACAAAGCGCCTGCCTCATCACAGGCGGCGCTTTTATATCACTCAAAGCCAACAGCCTCACCCGGCTCCTGGCTACCGATACAGTTAAAGGCCGCGTAACATCCGGTAAAAAAGGCATCAAAGATGTAGTAATCTCCGATGGCTTTTCGGTAGTATTAACCGACGATAAAGGCTACTACCAACTTACCCCGAACGAAAAAGCCAAAAGCATTTTCATGAGCACGCCATCTGGCTACGAGTTTAAAACGGATTATAACGTAGCAAAGCACTATGAAAACATCAGCGGCGGTTCGCACTTTGATTTTAAACTGGAACCGTTGAAGATTGATGACAACCAGCACCACTTCATCATCTGGGCCGATCCGCAGGTGAAAAATAAAAAAGATGTGAAGCAGATGATGGATACTTCGGTACCTGATACCATCGCCACCATCCAATCATTAGGTAAAAACGCCCTGATACATGGTATTTGTGTGGGCGATATTGTTTGGGATAACCATGAGTTGTTCCCTGCTTATAACGAAGCTGTGGCGCAGATGAACATCCCGTTTTTCCAGGCCATAGGCAACCACGATATGGATTACCGCATGGGGGGCGACGAAACTTCGGACGTAACCTTTAAACAGATCTACGGGCCAACCTATTATTCCTTTAACCGGGGCAAAGCGCATTATGTGGTTTTGGATAATGTGCGCTATTTAGGTGTTGAGCGCGAATACGATGGCTATATTACCGAAGATCAGCTAAGTTGGCTGGCCAAAGATTTGCAGCATGTTAAAAAAGACCAGCTGCTTATCATCAACTTGCATATCCCGGTATATAACCAGGTAAAAAACAACCAGGATTTTTATAAAGTACTGGATGGTTTCACGAACGTGCACATCATGTCGGGCCATACGCATTATCATGATAATAATATCACCAATGGTATTTTTGAGCACAACCACGGCACCGTTTGCGGCGGCTGGTGGACAGGGCCAATTTGTGTTGACGGCACCCCACGTGGCTACGGCGTTTACTCGGTTAACGGTACCGATTTAAAATGGTATTATAAATCGACAGGTTTGCCTATCGAAAACCAGATCAGTGTTTATGCCGAAAAACTCAGCAGCCAGATGCGCCTCATTGCCAATGTTTGGAATTACGACCCGGCCTGGAAGGTGGAATACTTTTTGGATGATAAGCCAATGGGCGCTTTAACTAAGCAGCAGGGTTTTGATCCCTTATCAGTAACTTTGTATAAAGGCGATCAGTTACCGGCAGGGCGTCATTTTGTTGAGCCGCACGAAACCGGTCACCTGTTTGTGGCGCATTTTGAGCCATCGGTTAAAAAGGTTAGGGTAGAGGCTACAGATCGTTTCGGAAATAAATACACAAGCGAGTTAGATGCAAAATAAATTAACCATTATTGCCGGTATAAGTCTGATCATGTTATCAGGCTTTACCATTGTTAAAACCATGCCGATTAAAAATGCCGGTTATCCGGCATTCAGCACCGAAGCCCATCGTGGTGGCCGCGGATTGATGCCCGAAAATACCATTCCGGCCATGAAAAACGCTATCGACCTCGGTGTTACCACGCTGGAGATGGATACCCATATCACGGCCGATGGACAGGTGGTTTTATCGCACGATGAATACATCAATCCGCTGTTTTCGATTACACCCGATGGCAAAGAGATCGGGAAGGAAGAGGCAAAAAATCTCATCCTTTATAAAATGAAGTATGATGAGCTGAAAAAGTATGATGTAGGCTCGAAGTTTTACAGCAAATTTCCGAAACAAAAAAAGCTGAAAACCTATATGCCGCTGCTCTCTGAACTGATTGATTCGGTACAGGCTTACATAAAGGTTAATCATAAAAAGCAGGTGTTTTATAATATCGAAACCAAATGTTCGCCTGCCGGTGATGGTGTTTATAATCCTGGTCCGGATGAGTTTGTGGAGAAGTTGATGGCGGTATTGGTACAGAAAAAGATATTGCCTTATGTGGTAATCCAGTCGTTTGATAAGCGTACGCTGCAAATCATCCACAAAAAATATCCTGAGGTTCGTACTTCATTTTTAATTGAGAATAAAAAGAGCTTTGAAGATAATATGTCCGATTTGGGCTTTACGCCATTTATACTAAGCCCGGCTTATAAATTGGTGGATGCCGACCTGGTAAAGAAATGCCATGACGCCAAAGTTAAAGTTTTGCCCTGGACGGTGAATACTAAAGAGGAGATTGAACTGTTGAAAGCTTTAGGTGTGGATGGGGTGATTACGGATTATCCGGATTTGTATTAAGCTAAAAAAAAGCACGAATGCATACATTTTCTTGCGCTCATTTAAAATGAGTGCTTAAAATGGGTTTGCGTTTATAACGCAACCGGCGATGCAATCGCCAACCCAAGTTAAGCACCCGTTGCAAACGGGCGCAAGTAAAATACTATAACACAACTGTAACCCCGACATTTCTTACGCCAAATAACCTGAACGTAATGTTAATTTAATACAATATCCGCGCGGTTTTTAATGGCATATTGCGATAAAATAAGTTGATTAAACGTTTTATCAAACCATGTTCAAACTGAAAAATATATGCTTAATTGCATGTTGTGCTTTTTCGCTTACGTTAAAAGCGCAAACTACTACTCAAACCGTTAAACCGCTTGCACAGTTGCAACAGGAATTTGTGGATCTCCGCTTCGGCATGTTCATCCACTTTAACATCCCTACCTATATGGATCAGGACTGGGCCGACCCGGACGCTTCGCCTGCCATTTTCAATCCTAAAAAACTAAACTGCGACCAGTGGGCCAAAGCCGCCAAATCGGCCAATATGACTTACGGTTGCATCACCACCAAACACCACAGCGGTTTTTGTATCTGGGATACCAAAACAACCGACTATAACGTGATGAACAGTCCGTTAAAAAAAGATGTAGTAAAAGAATATGCAGACGCTTTCAGGGCCAACGGCTTAAAAGTGTTTTTATATTATTCTATTTTGGATACCCATCACCGTTTAAGGCCAAACATGATTACGCCTAAACATATTGATATGGTTAAAGCCCAGATTACCGAATTGATGACCAAATACGGTGAAATAGGCGCTTTAATTATTGATGGCTGGGATGCTCCATGGTCGAGGATTTCATACGATGATGTTCCGTTTGAAGAGATTTACACCCTGGTAAAATCATTACAGCCAAACTGTTTGGTGATGGATTTAAACGGTGCCAAATACCCTGCCGAAGGTATGTATTATACAGATATCAAAACTTACGAAATGGGCGCGGGCCAGCGTGTATCAACCAAGGATAACCGCATGCCGGCCATTGCCTGCTTGCCATTGCAAGCCAACTGGTTTTGGGAAACCAGCCATCCAAACAACCCGGTAAAAGAACCGGCGAAACTGGTGAATGAAATATTGAAACCGCTAAACAATGTAGATTGTAACTTTATCCTGAACGTAGCGCCTAACCGCGATGGCATTTTTGATGATAACGCGCTTGCAGCATTAAAAGAGATAGGCAAAATTTGGAAAAACGAAGGCCCGGTTGCTAAGCTATCCAAACTTGAGGCACCTATTATTTCATCCAACCTGGCTAAAAACCAACCGGCAAGTGCAAGCTGGAGCGATGACTCGGCTATTATGGATTTTGCCAATGATGATGATTTCCACAGTTCATGGGTTTCAAACCCCACAGTAAAAGCACCATGGTACGAAATCGACTTTAAAAAAGAGCAGGCGATAAACACAGTTGTAATTGCTGAAGAAAACCCAAATATCACCAACTATAAATTGGAGTACTATCTGGATGGTGATTGGAAACCGCTGTTTGAAGGCGAAAACGGTAACAAAATTAAAGTACACCGTTTTGACAGGGTATGGGCCGGTAAGGTGCGTATCTCGATTGAAAAAGCTGCTAAACAGGTGTCTATCGCTGAGTTTCAGGTTTATAACGAAAGAAGGTAAACTAATCAACCCAAACGAATATTTAGATTAAGAACCCGCCCGAAAAGGCGGGTTTTCTTATTTTATATCGTTAATAATTGCTAAAAATATTAGTATTTATGCTTTGAAGTTTTTAATTTTACAACGTAACTGGTACGAACATTGGTAATACTTAAATGATGAAACTGAGCGATATCCTATACGGAGAGTTTGAGATAGAACCGGTACTAACCCACCTGCTTAATTCTACACCTGTACAGCGGTTGAAAAAAGTGCACCAGGGTGGGGCTATCTTTTTGGTTGATCCTGCAATTAACCATACCCGTTACGAACATTCGGTAGGGGTAATGTACCTGGTGAAAAAACTGGGCGGAAGTATGGAAGAGCAGATCGCTGCCTTGCTTCACGATGTTTCGCATACCGCTTTCTCGCACGTGGCCGATTATATTTTTGAAAACATCAACGAAGATTATCACGAAGGTATTTATCAGGATGTGATCATGCAATCGGAGATTCCTGGTATTTTAAAAAAACACGGCTTCTGTTATGATATTTTGTTTAGGGAAGATTACAACATACTTGAACAACCACTGCCCGGTCTTTGTGCCGATAGGGTTGATTATACCCTGCGTGATCTGTTCCACGCCGGGTTGATCGGTATTAAAGATGTGCATCACTTTTTAACTCAATTGGTATTACAGGATGGTAAAATGGCACTGCGCAGTGTAGAGGCCGCCGAATGGATCAGGGATAAATTCACCGAATTGAATAACGATTACTTTAAAAAACCCGAACATGTGTATGCCAACATCAAACTGGCTGGTCTGCTAAAAAATGCTCTTGAAAAAGGAATAATTAAAAAATCAGATTTGCTGAAAGATGATTTTGAAGTATTAGCCCGGTTAAAAACCGATCCGGACAGTAATCGTAAGCTGGAAGATATTAAAAGTATGGCCCGGTTTAAACAATTTGCAGTTGCAGGCGCAACTCAACGTTTTAAAAGGCGTGAATTGCATCCGGCCATTTTTTGTTGCGCCTGAGAAGTTGTTTAAAAACATATAAAAGCCGTCAATTGCGAGGCACGAATTAATCGCGAATATGCGGAGCAGCTAAGCAAATCCGCCCTGTACAGTCCGGGATTGCTTCGTTCCTTCCCATAACATAATTAAATGGGTGTCATGCTGAGCCCCGTCGAAGCATGGTGGGGAGGGCCTTTGCGCGCGACCCTTCGATAAGCTACCCATTACATAATTAAAATTGAGGTCGTGCTGAACTTGTTTCAGCATCCCACTCGCTAAGCAACGCGGCTACCTGTCTTGTGGGATGCCGAAATAAATTCGGCACGACGATAGGAGTGATATGCCATATACTCCTTACAGAGGCTTCGGCTTTTACTTACTCGCAAAAACGCCCGGAGATATAGTGATTCTTTTGAATCGCTGTTAGATAGCTTCTGAGATTTACACCCGGGTACGTTTTCGCGTATAAAAATGCCAATAAGCATTATTTTTTATCGCTACGGCATAGTTATACTTGTAAAAACAATTGTAATCTATTTTATGAACCAAGGTTTGAAAGCAACATTTCTGTTGGTGGTTGTACCACTATGCCTGCAGCTGGCGGCACTTAACGCGAATGCGCAAAACAACACATTATGGTATAAACAACCCGCAAAAGAATGGACAGAAGCATTACCCATAGGCAACGGCACCCTCGGTGCAATGGTTTTTGGCGGTGTTGACGATGAGTTGCTGCAACTAAATGAAGCCACCCTATGGTCGGGCGGACCGGTGAAGAAAAACGTAAATCCCGAAGCCTTCCA
This sequence comes from Mucilaginibacter celer, assembly GCF_003576455.2. Classification (NCBI taxonomy): domain Bacteria; kingdom Pseudomonadati; phylum Bacteroidota; class Sphingobacteriia; order Sphingobacteriales; family Sphingobacteriaceae; genus Mucilaginibacter; species Mucilaginibacter celer. The sequence goes on along the minus strand of NZ_CP032869.1, from coordinate 3,832,921 downwards.
ATACCTGGCGCAGGTGCGCGAGGCCTTGTTTAAAGAAGATTATCAAAAAGCGCATGATCTTACGCAAAAAATGCAGGGATTATATTCTGAAAGTTTCCTGCCCCTTGGCGATCTGCATATCAAACAATCGTTCGGCGGTGCAAAGCAAGGTGCGTACTACCGCGATCTGAATATCGGCAACGCCATAGCTACCACAAAATATACGGTTAATGGTGTGAATTACAAACGGGAGATTTTTGCATCCGCTCCGGATAAAATTATCGTGATAAGGGTCTCAGCCGATAAAGCCAAACAGTTAGATTTGAAAATAAACACCGGGAGCCAGCTTCGCTTCCAAAAAAGTGTAATTGGAGGCAACACATTGCAATTAGCCGGAAAAGCCCCTGCCCACGTTGAGCCCAGCTATGTGGACTCGAGCAATCCGATTATATATGCCGATGACGATAAATGCCGCGGTATGCGTTACCAATTGCTGGCCAAAGCTATAAGTAACGACGGTAAAATAATCACCGATACCAGTGGCATTACGGTAAAAGGGGCATCTTCAGTTACGCTTTATGTAACAGCGGCCACCAGTTTTGTTGCCTACAACAAATGCCCCGATGGTAATGAAAAAATAGCCGAAACCTATTTAAGCAAGGCCACTAAAAAAACATACGCACAACTACTTGCCGCTCATGTTTCCGATTACCAAAAATATTTTAGCCGTGTTAACCTGAGCCTGAATAATGGCAAAGGCAGCCGTACTGATTTACCTACTGATAAAAGGCTGGCGGCATATAATACCAACCAAAGTGCCGATCCGGGTTTGGAAGCTTTGTATTTTCAATATGGCAGATACCTGCTTATCAGCAGCTCGCGTGCCAAAGGTGTACCGGCAAATTTGCAAGGCATCTGGAATAAAGAACTTCGTGCGCCATGGAGTTCAAACTATACCAGCAATATCAACGTCCAGATGAACTATTGGATGGCCGAAGATTGTAACCTATCTGAAATGCACACGCCGCTGTTCCAGTTGATAAAAGGGTTATCCGAAACCGGGAGCGAAGTTGCTAAAAGCTATTATCATGCGCAAGGATGGGTAACGCACCACAATACGGATATCTGGGCACTGGCTAACCCTGTTGGCGATTTAGGTAAAGGTGAGCCGAAATGGGCCAACTGGCCAATGGGAGGCGATTGGCTTACCCGTCATTTATGGGAACATTATCTATATACCGGCGACAAAGAGTTTTTGAAAAACACCGCCTACCCATTAATGAAAGGCGCTGCTCAATTTACCTTAGATTGGCTGGTACCCGATGGTAAGGGCCATCTGGTAACAGCACCATCCATGTCGCCCGAGAATGATTTTATTTATGCGCCAGGCAAAATCGGGGAGGTTTCTGTGTCAACAACCATGGATATGGGGATCATCCGCGATTTATTTGATAACCTGGTGACTGCGGGCAAAATATTGGGTGTTGATGCCGCGTTCCGCGATACGCTTCTCGCCAAAAAAAGTAAACTGATTCCGTATCAAATTGGCAGCAAAGGCCAGCTACAGGAATGGTACAAAGATCAGGAATCGTCAGATCCGCATCACCGCCATGTATCGCACCTGTATTCGGTTTACCCGGCAAATGAGATCTCGATAGCTACCAATCCTGAACTGGCTGCTGCTGCAAAAAGAACATTGGAACTACGTGGTGATGAAAGTACCGGATGGAGCCTGGCCTGGAAAGTAAACCTTTGGGCGCGCTTGCTTGATGGCAATCACGCTTACAAACTGTACCGCGATTTATTAAGGCTTACAGGTACCAGCGAGACTAATTATAGTGAAGGAGGGGGCTTGTACCCCAATATGTTCGATGCCCACCCGCCGTTCCAGATAGACGGCAATTTTGGCGGTACATCAGGTGTAGCCGAGATGTTGTTGCAAAGTCAAAACGGCAATATTCATTTATTGCCCGCTTTACCCGATGCCTGGGGTACAGGACAGGTGAATGGCCTTGTAGCAAGGGGCGCTTTTGTGATTGATATGAAATGGACCGGCGGCAAAATAACCAACGCCAGCGTTTTATCAAAAGCAGGAGGCGTTTGCCGTGTAATATCTTTATCAAAACTGAAAGTGACCGGGGTAAGCGCTGCACCATCCAAAGTAAAAGAAGGATATGAGTTGGTGTTTAATACTCAAAAAGGCAAATCATACCAGTTAACAAGCAGTTTATGAACAACAGCAGGAGGGATTTTTTAAAGAAAGCTTCACTTGCCGGTGCCGCTATGGCTGCGCCTGCATTGGTTTCGGCATCTCAAACAAGCCAGCAATATCGGGCCGAGGAAGAGAAAGGGAAGATCATCCTTTTCCAGGGCGATTCAATAACCGATGGCGGCCGAAGCTTTGATAAAGACTGGAACCATGTGTACGGGCAAGGCTACGCTTATTTAGTAACGGCCCGCACCAATTTTGATTATCCCGAGAGGGATTACCAATTCTATAATCGCGGCATCAGCGGCAATACGGTAAACGATCTTGCTAACCGTTGGCAAAAAGATACGCTTGATATAAAACCCGATGTATTGAGCATATTGATAGGCGTTAATGATGTACACCGGATAGTGATGCAAGGCGATAAATCAACCGTGAAAGATTTTGAACAGGCATACAACCGGCTTTTGACCCAAACGCTTGCTGCATTACCCAATGTTAAACTGGTGCTGCTGGAGCCTTTTATTTTACCACTTGGCATGGTAAACAAAAGTGTGGAATTGTGGACGACCGAAGTGCAAAAACGACGGGCCGTTGTTAAAGCCCTTGCATCAAAGTTTAATGCCATTTATGTTCCTCTGCAGGATGTGTTTAACAAAGCGCTCCAAAAAGCACCGGCCGATCATTGGATCTGGGATGGTGTACATCCTATGCCTGCCGGTCATGAGCTCATTGCCCGCGAATGGTTGAAAGCGACTAAAAAGCTGTTATAGTATCTGGAAATATTCTCTCGCAGGAGCGCAAAGATTCGAGAATCCTTTGCGCTTTTGATTTAAGATATTGGTTCATGATATGTACCGTCTATCGCTAAATTATAATTGAGTTTTTAGTTGAATGCTGTAATCATCTGAATGGCTTCTTCGCGGGTTTTATTTTCAATAGCCATTACAAACTCAACGGGGCCGCCGCCTTTGCCGCAGCCAAAGCATTGAAAAATGTTTTTTTCGGGCGATACCATTAATGATGTTGCCTGGTCTTTATGAAAAGGGCAGCGGCCTTTCAGGTTTCGGCGACTGGCTTCGAGCAATACATATTTTGAAACAATTTGTACAAGATCGGCCTGTACGGGCGACAGGGAATGAGATGCAGACATGTTGTGCTTAGTATATTTTAATCAGGCTGCGAAAATAAATTTTTGCGGGGCTGGGTAGGACAATTGTTGAAAAAAACTGGTTTATAAACAAAAAAGTCGAAGCAGCGCAAACGGTACTATTATACGTCATTTACAATGTTTTTAATTGCATTATTATTATTTATAGCAAAATTAAAATATCTATAAAATATCTTGAGTGTTTAACATTCAGTTAATATCATCCGGGTAATTTACATTCGTAAAACCTGCTTATGAAATTGACTGAAAAATCTGCCCGGCTGGCGCGTTTTGAGGATATTTATAACCATACCTTTAGCAAACTCAGGAGTACCTTTTTGAAACTCACCCGAAACGAGGATCAAACCAACGATCTGCTGCAAACTGCTTACGTAAAACTATGGGAAAAGCTCGATGATCTTGAAGATCAGGGCGACTATGCACCCATATTGTACGTTTATGCCCGCAACGCATTCAGGGATGAGCTCCGGAAAAAATGCCGCCAGGAAATAGCGGAAGCCGAAATTGGCTACATGGCTGCTGCTGTAACAGACACAGCCGGCACAGCCGAACTGAAAGAGTACGAGGGCATCGTAAAACAGATCATCGATAAAATGCCTGTAAAAAGGCAGCGCGTTTACCGTATGTTTAAAGAGGATGGCCTGAGCTATAAAAATATAGCGCTAAGCCTGGGGATCTCGCCAAAAACGGTTGATAATCATTTAAATGAAGCTTCGAAAGAGATAAGACGGCAGGTGAAGCTGGCTTATGAAGTAGGCCATTTATCATCATTAACAGTAGTGCTTTTGGCCGAGCTGTTGCGAAATTAATGCGGTTGAAAAATATTTGCCAATTTGTGTTTGATATTAATTAATTCAAAAAATATCTACCAATGGTTAATATTAAAATTACATAGAATTAATAACAAAAAAGCTTATTTTTGCAGATATCCCGGATAAGAAATTACCCGATGGATAAATTGCATTTTTAAAAAAAAGCCGGTGATTTGGGACCGGCTTTTTTTTGTTATATATGCTGATTGTTGTTTTGAGCTATTTGATTTCGGTTTCGTAAATAACGGTTGTACTGAGAAGTCCGGATGGATCTCTGACTATGCCTAAAGAAACTACTTTGTTGGGCACAAAGAAAGGGTTACCTGCCTCGAATTGCAAAGTGGGAAAATCCGTAAATAAATCAACAAGTTTTTCATTAGTTGCGGCGTTATAAATTTCGTAATAATACCCCCCAAAACCGTCGTCGATGTGTTTGGGGGGCGAAAGCTCGATGTAAGAACTAAACCCGGTTTTGGTTATTCCATTTATAGTAGCCGTTTCAAGAGAAAAATAATCACCCGCGTCGTTATAATAAATTTCATAAATTTTCATATTAAGTAACGGCGGCAGGGAGTTTTCTAAATTAACAAATTGCACCAGGCTATTTCCGCGCGCTGGTTTCATGGTGCCGTCGTACCCGCCGCCAATAATTTTTAAATCTCCTGTATACAGAAAGTTCAGCTTCAGGCTGTTATCCTTTATATTAAATATAGTGTCAACTATGGGGTCGTTAGCTTTACCCGGTTGGTATATCTTTATTTTTCTATTCCCAATATAGGCTTTTATGATTGTGTTATCTACCGGCGCTTTTAATGTATCTGTTACTTTACCATCAACATCAATCAGAAGGTTACCGATTTCGGTAGTGGTGGTTGAACTGATATAAAAGCTACCATAGCTTTTTGCTTCCATAAGCTGCCCATCTTTTTTACAGGCAAAAAAAAGCTGGCTAATAATTGCAATTAAAAACAGTAGTTTGATTTTTTTCATAAAAAACAATTTAAAAAGTACCGTGGACATCTGCCCACGGTACTCAGAATCTTTTAATTATAACCGCTCAGAATAAATTTTAATTAGTAAGCATTGGTGAAAGGCTCGTAAGAAGCCCAGCCACCGCTATCCCAACGGCCAGCAGATTGTAAACCAAATGCTCCTAAATAAGCAGGAGTAGTATCAAATGCTGTGAAAGTACCACCTGGGTGAGTAACGGCTAAACCGGTAAATACTGCGCCCGTTCTGATTGCCGCTGGTGCCGATGCCTGGATCCTCCAATCTGGTGCAGTTGTGCTGAATGGAAGAACCAATTTAATAGTAGTATTAGGGTTAGCACCGGTTAAAGTAGTTACAGCAGTTGAAGTAGCAGCCGAACCGCTAACAGCTGCAGTGTAACCATGTACATAGCTGTTTGAATACTCGCTGCCGGTAGTGCTGATTAAGGTTGCGCCGTTATTAAAGCCAAAGTTGATAGAGTTACGTACAATATAGCTTGAATTTACACGGAACAGGTGGCCGATACCTGAAGTTGGGCCGGCTGTAGCACCACCAACAAAAGTGATGTTTGATAAAACCGGCTGTGTAACACGGCTTGCAAATGCACCACCGGTAGTAACGATAGGCGAAGAGATGTTATTGCTTTCGATACCGTTAGGGCTTGATGAATAGGTAAAATTCAGATCTTTAGCAGCAAGTGCAAACTGGATTGAACCCTGGAAACCTTGATCAAAATCCAAATCATCATCGTCATTACCGTACGAGATCAGATATTTAGCATTTACCGAACCACCGAAAAACTCGAAGGCGTCATCGGCACCATAAGATACCTGGATATGATCTAAAGTAGTGCCGGCACCAACACCGCCTAAGGTAAGGCCGTTAAGCTCGTTACCCAAGTCAGCATCAACAATTACGCCCGCAAACTCGATACGTACGTTTTTCAGGATGCCTGAGTTATCAGTTTCGGTAGCACCACCGTAACCGATAGCGTCTTTACCGGCAAGTGCGGCAGGAATTTGTGTAGCCGGGATACCTTCAATTTGTGGCTTAGCCTGGTTGGTAGGAGCCTGGCCTAAAAGTACTACACCACCCCAATCGCCTTTGGCACGTTGGCCTGATGCTTTTGCTGATGTAAACACGATAGGGTTAGCAGTTGTACCCTGTGCATCAATTTTAGCACCCCTTCTGATTACCAGGTACGATGGGAAACCGCTTGTAGTGGTTGAAGTGGCTTTACCTTTAATGTAAGTGCCTGGTTGGATGGTGATAGTAGCCAAACTGTCAACAAAAGTAGGGCCGTCAATAAACCAAACTTTGTCGTTGGTAAGCGTAATGTTGCTGGTAATTACACCGCTGATGGTACCGGTAGCTGTTGGCAGCGTGTGGGTATCAGGAAATAAAGCTTTTGACGAACGATCGAAATCGCCTTTGGGAGCGTTTACGCCGTCTTGTTTTTTACAGCTGGTAAAGCTTACAGCTGCAGCAAGTACTAATACACCGATAGATTTAAATTGCATTTTCATAGTGTGCGTTTTTTAAATAAATAGAAATTTGGTTCTGTTTATTCATTTGGTTTTTTAATTGGCTTCACCTTTTAAGCCGATAAGCATAGCAGGCTTTGGGTTGTTTTTTAGGTAGATGTTTGTGTTTCCTTTCTTTTTAAAATTTATATGATGGTTACAATTAAAAGCGATAAATAAAGTTGAGTGTCGATGTGGTTCCGTATTGCCAGGTATATATTTTAGTATCATATTTGGCATTGTATTTTGTTCCTTTAGGGTCAATTTGCTCAGCAGGCAGCGGAGGGGTACCATCGCCCGGATATGGCTGTACAGAAGGTATCGGCTGCTCATCCGGTTTGCCGGTTGGCTGGTAATGGTTTCTGTAATAAAACATTTGGCTGTTAAGCAAATTGCTGATGTTGAGACGAAACTCGGCTTTGTTATCCTTTGAAAATTTATAACTCAGCTGCATGTCAATCACGTTTCTGCCATTCTCATACAGGTCTTCCGAACGATCGGGCGAAGCGTATACTATGCGATGGCCGAAGCGGTTATAGGTAGCATTGAATCCAAAATGTTTGCCGGTGTATAATATCCCCCCGTTAATAATATAGGGCGACTGGCCGGTTAGCGGACGGTTCCGTTTACCCGGAACGGCTTTGCCATCGGCATTTACCGAGTATACCGTACCCAGATCAACACTGGCATCTAAATAGGTAAAGTTGCCCGAAATGTACAAGTTTGACCAAAGGGGTGAGGAACCGGAAATAAAATTTAATGATTTCCGGAGGTCTACTTCTATCCCGGTGTTTTTGGCACCTTTTAAATTGCTATATACATACTTTCTTGGATTTGCATTCGGATAAAGTATTTCAATAGGATCTTTAAAATTTTTATAGAAACCCGAAACCGAAATAATCTCGCCTGGTGAAGGGTAAAATTCATACCTTAAATCATAGTTCTGAATAGACGTACGCTTAAGGTTGTCACCGCTAACCGAAACAAACAAATCATAATCAAAATAGCTGAAAAAAGATAGCTCTCTGAAATCGGGCCGGGCCACTGTTTTATAGTAAGCTGCCCTTAAATTCATTTTGGGTGTTAAAGTGTAAATTGCGTTAACAGACGGTAAAAAGTCGTTATTTTTTGATTGAATCAAGCTATCAACAATTGGAGGAAGCTGGTTGGCGGGAGCTTTGCCGCGAGTGGATGTAAATACGTTTTGTTCATTTCGCTCATATCTTACGCCTGCAATTAACCTCAGGTTTTTAACCGGTTTTAAATCAACCATACCATAAAAGGCGTTTAATTTTTGCCTGCCTTTGTAGCCTGTGCCCGCATCAGAACTTGTTATGCCGTTTCCCGCAGGAACCGTGGGATACAGGTATAAGCTTCCGTTAGCGAATTGCGATGGATTATAAACATCATAATAGGCAATACCATCATACTGGTTACTGTTAGCGGATGACGTACTTTTAATGCGATAAAGATCGGCACCAAAATTGGCGCGGCGGTAGCTGCCCTGGTAACCCAATTTTACCGAGTGGTTTAGCTGATTAAAACGAAACGGAATTTGCAGGTTTGTTTGCCATGTATATCGTCTCTCGGCCAGATGGGAGTAAAAGATGTTACCCAGTTGAAAATTACTATCATTGAAGTTGTAGGAATAATAGTCATCAGGTTGATGGCCTAAGGGATGGTATTGGTACATAAGGCGGCTAAAAGGTTGGTCGCGGTCTACAGTAGATAATGCAAAGCCATAATCAGCCTTAATACCACGCTTGCCCAGCGTATGTTCTCCGGTGAAATTAGTTTGAAATAACTCGTTTACAATTGTTTGATTACTATAGGCGTTAACATAGCTGTTATCGTTCATATTGATCCCCGAAAACGTAAAGTGCTCATCGTTAAAGCGACGGTTATAAGTGTTTTTAAGCGTGAATTTATTGTGCCCGCTGGTATAGGCCAGGTTAAGGCTACCGCCCCAAAGGGTGTTAAAGATATAATCGGTACCCTTGTAATCCTTATCAGTTAAAATATTTACATCGTGCTGGTTATTAAGTTGTTCATTGCGGTAAGTTAAGGCAGCTATAACACCCAGTGTTGAGTTATCCTTAAACGGAAAACTATGTGCTGCTGTAAACTGGTAGCTTTGAATGGGCTGAGCAGTATATTTGCGTAAAGCCCAGTTATCGGGCAGTGTACCCAGAAATTTAGCTGCCTGCGCCTTTTGATCGGCCGTGGCCGAATTATCTACAATTTTTAGCGCCAGGTTATCATATTCGCCCAGGCTCATGCCGGTCGGCTTGCGCTGATAATCGTTTGCAAAACCAAAATAGTTGGCTGTACCGCGGTGTCCGCTTATAAAATCTTTACCGGTAGCGCGGCTGTTATATCCACCGCCAATGGTAATTTGCATCGAGTTTTCATCCGGGATATCTTTGGTAGTTATCTGCACAAGGCCGCCGGTAAATTCGCCTGTTAAATCGGGCGTTGCGGTTTTGTTTACCACAATATTATCAACAAGGGAGCTTGGTATCACATCAAAAGCAAAATCGCGGCGGTTGGGCTCACTGCTGGGTAGCGGCGCGCCGTTCAGCATAACATTGTTATACCTGTCGCTCATGCCGCGTACCACAACAAACCGGTTTTGCGATACCTGCAAACCGCTTACCCGGGTGAGTACCTGAGCGGTATTGTTATCGGGGGTACGGCTAATCTGTTCGGCGGTAATACCGTCGGATAGGGCGGCATTATTTTTTTGCCTTGCGTACAGCCCCTGGATGGAAGCTCTTTTATAATCAGATTTAACAACTACCTCGCTTAGCGCATTCGAAGCCGGTTTCATGGCGATATCCAGCAGCGTACTTTTATCTGCGTTAACTACAACGCCCGAGATCCGTTGCGATTGAAAGGAGATATAAGTGATTTCGATAGTATAAGTGCCCGGCACAACTACAAACTGGTACGATCCATCAGGGGCGCTTTGTACGGCTTTGCCAGCTTCTACCAGCTTAATGGTAGCGCCGGGCAGGGTTTCACCCTTGTCGTCCAGTACCTTGCCGGTAATTTTACCATCTTTTTGTTGTTTGGCGGGGGCCTGTGCCGGGCGTTTTTCTATCCGTACCGATATTTCCTTACCCTGCAGGTCATACTCGAGCGATTGGCTCTTTTTCAGATCGGTTAAAACGTTGCCAAGCGGAGCGTTGTTGTATTTGATATTGTTAACCTTTACTTTTTTAGCGGCCTCCTTGTCGTAAAAAAAGTCGTAGGTTGATTGTTTTTTAAGTTGTACCAGCACTTCATCTAAATTGGCACTTGGCATGGTAAGGCTTACCGGGTTACGCAGTTGTGCTACATTGCCCTGCGCATTGGCTTTAGTTATCGCATAAAAAAGAACAAATGAGATGATGAGAACGATGAACGGGTATTTTTTTTGCTTGAAGAAATTATTATTAGTAAATACGTGCATAAATTTTTTAATAGCGTTTTTCCAGAACTTATTTCAAAATTTAACCGGGGATACCGTTGCCGCGGTATTCCCAATTTTTTATAAAAAGGAGCTTAGTTGTTTATAGTATACTCATGGTCCCCCTTCTTTTTAAATTTTAACCCGTGGATAAACAGCACGCGGCGCAAAACCTCGTCGACTGTGTTGCGGGTATAGGCCCCGGTTATCATTTTGTTTTGAAGTACCGAGCTGTCTTTCAGGTCGATATTCACGTTGTAGGCATCGGCAATACGTTTCAGTGCTGCTGATAAAGGCAGGTTATCAAATACCATTTTGCCGCTGGTAAATGCCTCCATTTTGCCGTCGATAGCCACGTTGTTTACATCAATACTGCTGTTATAATTATTGTAGCTCAATAACTGGCCCGGTAAAAGCACCCGGTGCTGTTTGCCCGATGTTACCTGCACTTTGCCGCGCACAAGTAATACACGAATGTTTTTTTCGGTTTTGTAAGCGGTGATATTAAAGGCCGTACCTAAAACGCGTGTTACAATCCTGCCCGATGTTACTTTGAAGGGCTTGGCGGCATCGTGGCTTACATCAAAAAAGGCCTCGCCGGTTATGCTCACTTCGCGGCTGGTATCGGCAAAGTTATTTTTGCTGTAGCTGATGGATGAATTAGGGTTTAGCCACACTTGCGTACCATCGCTTAAAACAACTTTGTGTGTAAATTTTTCGTGATTGCTGATGGTAACCAGCTGTTGTGTCTGCCCGCTTTTTTTATTGCTGCCAAACCAGTAAGCTATACCCACGGCCATCAGTAAAGCTAAACCTGCCGCTACCCGGTATGTTGTTGCCGGTTTCCAGCCGATTATCCGGCGGTCGGCAGGTTTGTTTATGATAGCGCCAAGCCTGGCAAAAAACTCCTGTTTTACAGTATCAGGCGTTTCAATAGGCTTGCCTTCGGCAGCCCGTTCCATAATATATTCATCCAACACCGACTGATCATCCTGTTCCAGGTAAGCTAATACCTGTTTCTTTTCGTCGGGATTACAATCCCCGTCGAAATATTTTCTGAGCAATGCTTTGGTGATCGTGTCGGCCATGTGGTGGTGTATTTTCCTTTTTTTATAGGTAATACGCCGGGGAGGGTGGGATTCCCTATTGGGGTTGGAATTTTTAGGCGTTTGTAATTGCGGTATTTTTGTAGATAAAACAAACGTAGTATAAAGGGCTGTTTGATAAACAATTTTTGACTATTTGATGGGGTTTGTATCAGAAAGTTATACTATATGATTTAAATTTCGTCGTAAAGTATAATTTACAGACTATTTAGCATGTTCATAAAAAAAGATGGTTCATAAATAGGGAATATGCTTCCGCCAAGCGTATTTGAAGTAGTATAAAACGCTACCTTAATAAAAATGAAAAATCCTCGCCGTGTTTTCTTTGTTTGTTTGATACTGATAATGATTGCGGCGTTATCATGCAAAAAGAATAATGTAACTTCTAATAACCTGTCGTCAACCCAAAAATGGATCCTCGACAGCATGCAGGTATACTACTATTGGAACGAAACCCTCCCCAAAAAAACCATATCCGGTACATCTTCCACATCTTTTTTTAAAAGCCTGCTTAATAATGCCGACAGGTTTTCGTACCTCGATGATCCCGACGAAGTGAAAACTGAATATTCATCATTTGGCTACTATGGCTTTGATTACGCCATACTCGCCAACGCAACCGCGCCGGGCGGTTTGGTAGCTACGGTAACATTGGTTGTACCGGGAAGCGCGGCCTACAAAGCGGGCTTAAAACGGGGCGACTTTTTTACGTCGGTTAACGATATCGTAATCAATAGCACAAGCAGCAGCAACGTGCAGCACATCCTGAAGCAGGGTAATCCTATAAAACTACAATTGGCGGCCTTAGCGGATGGTACTATCTCAAATACCGGAACCTTAAGTTTATCCGCCCAATATTTTACCGAGCAGCCGGTATATCTAACCAAAACATTCAGTTCGGCAGGCAAAAAAACGGGTTATATTTTTTACGATGCCTTTAATGGCGTGTTTGATCGTAACCTGCTCGATTCGTTGTCGAAACTAAAGGCGGCAGGTATCTCAAATCTTATTATCGATCTGCGTTATAATCCAGGTGGCGATGTATCTTCGGCAGCCAAACTGGCGGGTATGCTGGCCAATACCGAGGCCAACCAAACTTTTGTAATATACCAGGCTAATAAAAACGGGGGGCGCAGCAACCGGAGTTTTCAACAAACTATGCAGGAGAATGATTATCAGCCGCAATTATTTTCTGAAATTAAAAGCAGGCGTTTAAGCCTTGAAAAAGTGATAGTGCTAACCACGGCAGCAACCGCTTCATCGGCCGAATTGCTGATTAATGCCCTTAAACCATACGCTACAGTAGTACAAATAGGTGAAAAAACCATTGGCAAGGATATGGCCAGTTTTGCTATTGCCGATGAACGTAAGCCTGTTGTGGTAAACCTTGTATTGCATCCTTTGGTATTTAAATTATACAACGCCAACGCACAGGGCGATTACAGCAATGGCCTGAACCCTGATTATATGGTTGATGAATTTTCAAACCTTCCGCTCAAACAATTTGGCGATGCAGCTGATCCTCTCCTCGACCAGGCATTAAAATTAACCGGTAATGTTACTACCACGGCTGTTAACAAAGCGACTAATGTAAGTGCCAATACAACAATAAACTACCAATCGGCGGTTGAGCGGGCTGCATATGCGGCACCGGTCGCAGTTCATCGCCTGGCGAGATAAATATTAAAGCTGTTGTTTGTGATATTACGGCAGATTGTTTTGTAACGATTTAAAAGCTTTTAGCATTTTGCGGGCCCGCGGGCTTCTTATTTATGCTGGCTATCATTAAATTAGCCCTAACCAAAATCTACATTTATGAATAAAAAAGCACTCCTGCTGATCACTGTGTCTGTCGCGATAGTAAGCGCACTGGCCTCTTTTAAATTTACAGGGCAGGATGGCCCGATAAAAAATAAGTCGGCGGCCGATGCCGGCATTAAGATTCCCGAGGGATTTAGCGCTACAATTATTGCTGATAATCTCGGCCCGGCCCGCCATATGGTGGTAACCCCCAATAATGATATTTACGTGCACCTGGAAGGTTTTAAAAATGGTAAAGGCATTGTTGTTTTGCATGATAATGGTGATAAAGCAGATGTTAAAACCAGCTTTGGCAATTTTGGTGGTACTGGCATCCGGATAAACAATGGCTATTTATATGCCTCTTCAGACAAAGCCGTGTATCGTTTTAAACTGAATGATAAGCAGGAAGTAACAGACCCTGAACATCCCGAAACCGTTGTAAGCGGATTAATTAGCAGGAGGGCGCATAAGCCCAAAGCCATTGCGTTTGATAACGAAGGTAACCTGTATGTAAATATTGGCGCTTACTCCAACATTTGTTCCGAGTTTGATCCTCGGAAAAAGGGCTGCCCGATACTGGATTCGGCGGGGGCTATCTGGAAATTTAAAACAGATAAAATTAACCAGAAACAAAGCGATGGGATCCGTTTTGCCTCCGGTTTGCGTAACGTAGTTGGGTTGGACTGGAACCAGCAGGATAACCAGCTATTTGTGATGCAGCACGGCCGCGATGCCCTGCATGATCTGTTTCCGAAATATTATACCACCCAGCAATCGGCCCTGTTGCCTGCCGAGTGCATGTACGCCCTTAAGCAGGGTGATGACGCCGGCTGGCCGTACATGTACTACGATGATGTAAAACACAAAAAAATATTAGGCCCCGAATATGGTGGTGACGGAGAGAAGGAAGCCGATGCCAAATACCTCGATCCGGTGGCGGCTTATCCTGGTCACCTGGCACCTGATGGGTTATTGTTTTATACCGGCAGCCAATTTCCCGAAAAATATAAAAACGGCGCGTTTATCGCCTTCCATGGTTCGTGGAACAGGGCACCTGAGCCGCAGGCCGGTTACTTTGTAGTTTTTCAACCTTTTAAAAATGGCAAGCCCGATGGTAAATGGGAGGTATTTGCCGATGGATTTGCAGGTACAGCCGAAGAAACATCGCCGGGCAAGGCCGAACACCGCCCATGTGGTTTGGCTCAGGGGGCGGACGGTTCATTGTATGTGAGCGATGACTTGAAGGGGACGATTTATAAGATTACGTATAAAAAGTAGCGGCAAAAAAACTTCTTGCATTTGATGACGGCGATAGGAGGCACCTACGGAGCCAAAATCGGTTGAATTAAACTACAAACATGGTACTCCTACGGAGTTTGAAAAATATATGCTATTGCAACTCCTTAGGAGTACCATATTTATAATAAGGCATTGAGAAGCGATTTTGGTTCCGTAGGTGCCACCCTATAATCGCCGTGCCGGTAATATCCGGCAGGGGTTCGCTTTTAGAACACGTGGCTCCTATGGAGCCGGAAAATCTCTATTCATTTGCTATAAACACGATACCCCTATGGGGTGGTTTTATAACTCCGTTAGGAGTTTCGTGTTTATAGCAATATTTTAGAAACTATGAATGGCTCCATAGGAGCCTCGTGTAATCCACTTTTTTTAAAAGCGATTTCCCTGTAACATCCGGTTAAGCGTATCATTATCATGACCAAATATTTACCTTAGCACCTTCATTTAGATAGTGAAAGCCAGCGGCTTGATTCCTTCGCGTGAAAAAAATAAAAACATGAGCTACACCCACATCTTTAAAGCATTCCACGATCTTACTGTTACCGAACTATATCAACTGCTGAAACTACGGAGCGAAATATTTGTGGTGGAGCAAAATTGTGTGTTTCTTGACCAGGATGATAAAGATTATGCCTGCCACCACCTGTTGCTGTTTGATGAAGATCAGGAACTGGTGGCTTACGCGCGCATAGTACCTGCGGGTAAATCATACGCCGAAGCATCCATAGGCCGTATAGTGAGCAGCAGCAAAGTGCGGGGAAAAGGTGCCGGCAAGGTATTGGTGCAAATAGCCATTGATAAGACCAAACAACTTTATGGCAACGTGCCGATAAGGATAGGAGCGCAATACTATGCCGTTAAGTTTTACGAGATTTTTGGCTTTAAAGCCGAGGGTGAGATATACGATGAAGACGGCATCGATCATATTGAAATGGTGCTGGCCTGATTATCCGTTTAAACATCATCCTGTTCAAAATTCCGTTTAACGATTAAAATTGCCCGCTCAACGAATTTGAGGCGGGCTTGTAAGGGGGCGCGATTAATTTTAGGGTATCAAAAAGTAAAACAGGATACCATGAAAACATTGCTTTTACCACCCGATCCGCGCGACGTAGTTAAACATACATCAGCCGAAATAAAAAACGTTTCAAAACCTGCCACGGTCATACACGAGGGCTTTTCCTGGAGCAAAATTACCGATAAGCTTTTTCCGGAAGATACCGCCGAAAACCTGAGCACTACCGAGGCCGTTATTCGCGGAGCGCTGGTGTTTACCATGCCGGTACTTTCGGCTGTCGACTGGAATTACCAAACCCATACCATGCTGCTGATAGCCCCGGTTATTTTTTACCTCGAGGTAACCGCGTTTACCATGTATTGCCCCATTAAAAGGTTGTTTAGCAATTACAGCCACCCGTCACGTATCGAATAAATCACCCTAAATAAAAATACATCATGAAAACCAACATCGGAATAAACGAAGCCCACCGCCAGGCTGTTTCAGATCAGTTAGCCAAACTACTTGCCGATGAATTTGTACTGTACACTAAAACCCGCAACGCGCACTGGAATATTGAAGGACCGGATTTTCACTCCATGCACATCTTTTTTGAGCAGCAGTATAATGAGCTTGATGAGGTGATGGACAGCGTTGCCGAGCGCATCCGTAAAATTGGCCATTACGCGCCTGCCACCTTAACCCAGTTATTGCAACTTACCCATTTAACCGAAAAGCTCGACTATAAAAATGACAGCCTCGGTTTTATTAAAGAGTTGCTGGAAGATCATGAAGGCATTATCGAGTTTATCCGCGGCAATATCAACGCCTTCGCTAATGATTATAACGATGCCGGTACCAGCGATTTTATTACCGGGTTGATGGAAACCCACGAAGGTATGGCCTGGATGCTGAGGTCGCATTTCCGATAAAAATATCCCCTCTATCATAACCGCTGTTTGCTCCGCAAAAACGGTCCTTCCTTATTGGGCGGGAGGACCGGGGCAAAAAGCAAAATATGCTTATCTTAGCCCCAAATTCAACCTGCCTGTATGAATAGCTTAATTGTCGACGATAACCCCATAGCCCGTGCTACGCTGAGTCACCTGGCCGGCCAGGTGGCAGATCTGAACGTGATTTGCGAGTACTGTACCGCTATGGAGGCTTATAACCATTTGCAAACCCAAAACGTCGATCTGTTATTCCTGGATATTGAAATGCCCGAAATGGATGGGTTGGAGCTTACCCGCAACCTTAAAAATAAGGATGTGGTTATCATCTTCACCACATCAAAAAAAGAATACGCCGTTGAAGCTTTTGAACTGAACGTGGCTGATTATATGGTAAAACCAGTTACGCCCGGCCGGTTTTTACAGGCGGTAAACAAAGCCCGCGAAATTATTGAAAGCCGCAAAGCCGAAGAGGTACAGGTGAAAAACGATGAATTTATTTTTGTGCGCGATTCCAGCATTACCCGCAAACTGATGCTCGATGATATTTTATATGCCGAGGCCATGGGCGATTATGTAAAGTTTTATACCCCTAAAAAAGAGTATGCCATACACGGCACTTTAAAATCGGCCGAAGAAAAACTGCCATCATCAAGGTTTATCAGGGTGCACCGCTCATACATCATCGCGCTTGATAAAATTGACACCCTGCAGGATGGCGGTTTGGTGATAGGCGGCAAGTTTTTACCCGTTGCCGATGCCTACCGCAAAACGCTTAACAGCCGCATGAACGTGTTTTAGGCCCGTCGATTACCGGGGCCTTTTCACCGACAGATTTTCCCCCGCTAACGAATTGTATATTTAATATAGGATTAACAGCTGCATATTTATTGATCATCAATGCGTTCAACGCCTTTTGTAATGACTAATAAGAAATTTGCTTACCTGATACTGGCATCATTTGCTGCCGGAACTATATTGCTGTTGGTTATCCAATATAATTTTGCACAAAACATGACCTCCATGCGCAAAGGCAACGAAAGCCTGCTGCGCGAACTGCATACCAGCAATCACCTCCGCGAAATTGACCGCGATTTGCTGGGCGTTGAAGCCCGCATCCGCGCGGCCATTGCAACTGATGATACCTCGCACCTGGAGGGCGTGGACTCTAAGATAAAAGCGGTTAAAGATTACCTCGATTCGATTGAGATAGGTGTGCATGACACTAAGGTGAAAGGATACCTTGATCGTTTAAACGTTTTGGCCGATGAAAAGGTGAAGATTAAAAACCTGCTTCTGTATCGCTATGCGAAAACCGGCAACATGAACGATACCAGTTTTATAGCCAACCCGCGGGCGCGCCGTATCTCGAACGAGATTACCGTGGTAACCCATAAAATATATGATAACCGCCAAAAAATGATGGATGGCCTGAGCGCTGCGGTAATCAAAAACAGCTCGATGGCGCGGTTGTACGGTAATTTGCTGATGGTGTTCATGTTTTTAAGCGGTGGTGCTTTATGCTGGTTTATAGTGAACCAGTTTCGCCAGCAAAACAGGCTGATCAATAAACTCGATGCGTCTGAAAAAACTGCCCGTGAAGCCTTGGCGATAAAAGAAAACTTTTTGGCCAATATGAGCCATGAAATCCGCACGCCGCTTAACTCTATCCTGGGTTTTACCAACCTGCTTAAGCGCCGCAAAATAAACGCCGATGCCGATGAGTTTGTAGATTCGATACAAAAGGCAGGCGAAAACTTGCTGGCTATTATTAACGATATCCTCGACCTATCGAAAATAGAGGCAGGCATGATGCGCATTGTACACTCGCCGTTTAGCGTTCGTGGATTGATCGATTCGATCGAGACTTTATTTAACGAACGCATCAGCGAAAAAGGCCTTATATTCAGCAATAAAATAGGTGCCGATGTCCCGGATACGCTTATTGGTGATGCAACCCGCCTTACGCAGATTTTAGTGAACCTGATAGGCAACGCCCTCAAATTCAGCGAGCGTGGCCGCATCAGGGTTGAAGTTTACAACCGCGGCGTAAGTGGTAAAACTATACAACTGGGCATTAAAGTAGCGGATGACGGTATCGGCATCCATAAAGATAAACTGGCATCCATATTTGAGCGCTTTAACCAGGCCGAAGATTCGATAACCCGCAGCTACGGCGGCACAGGCCTGGGTCTTTCGATAGTAAAGGACCTGGTGGTGTTGCAACTTGGCGAAATTGAAGTGAGCAGCGAACCGGGCAAAGGCACCGAGTTTAATTTTTATATACCTTATGCCATTGCCGATGAGCAGGTTACCGGTGGTCACGCAGTAGATGACGCAGGCTATATAGCTACCCAGGTAACCCGCGAATTGAATATACTGGTGGTTGATGATAATGCCATGAACCAGAGCCTTATGAAGCACCTGCTTGGCCAGTGGGGTGCCGGTTTTGATGTGGTATCAAACGGCGAAGAAGCCATTGCTAAACTTAAAACCCAAACCTACAGCCTGGTGCTGATGGATATTCAAATGCCTAAAATGGATGGCTATACGGCAACCTACCACATCCGCAACGAGCTTAAACTTAATGTACCCGTTATAGCCATGACGGCCCACGCCATGGCCGGCGAACGCGAAAAATGTCTGAGCAATGGCATGAATGAATATGTAGCCAAGCCGGTTAACGAGGATGAACTGTTTAAACTGATCCTGAAGTTTATCCCCAACGCCTCGCGCCAGGAGCAGCCTGCCGAAACTGTTGAATATGCCTACAAACATATCGACCTGGGGTATATGAAGGAAATAAGCAAAGGCAACACCGGTTACGAAAAACTGGTAACCTCGCAGTTTATTGAACTTGCTTTAGCCGATATTAACGCGCTTAAAAACCTGTATAAAGAAGAGGATTTTGCCGCGCTGAAAACCACGGCCCACAACATGAAAACCACCGTGGCCATTATGGGCCTGCTGCCGGTTTTAGAAGCCGACCTTGATTTACTTGAACAGGTTACTGTAGCCGATGTTGAAACCCTGAAGCTGATAAACGATATAACCGCGGTTTGCCTGAATGCTATTGATGATGCGAGACATTTTTATGGTACCTTAGTGTAGGCCCGCACGACTACCTCATCCTCTTGTCATCCTGAGGAACGAAGGATCTTCTTCGCCACGCATGGCGGCTATGCAAATTGTAGAAGATGCTTCGTTCCTACCCATGACATGTTTAAAAAAGGTTGTCATCCTGAGGAACGAAGGATCTTCTCCGACAAGCTTGGCCGCTATATAGGGCGGAGAAGATGCTTCGTTCCTCAGCATGACAAACCGGCTAATGCCATACCTCCTTCAGAGATGATAGCTTTTACTTCCTCATCTATCACAACATGTTTTTAAACATGGATAGGTTAATAACCTTCAGCCATTTCCAACCACGGCTTACTCATCGCTAAACCCGCGACAGGAGGAGAAAAATCCTTCCCAATAAATGTTAATCCCCTTCACCGACAGTTTTTGCCCGTTCAACGAATACCCGCCGTCAACCCTGGGCAATCGCCTTAGTTTTATCATAACAAAACTAAACTCATGGCAACAACCCTTACCTCACAGCAATTTGTAAAAGCCGGTACTCAATTTCCTTTAACTGGTAATGCCGATGGCTATAGCCGCCCTGTTTTGCCGGGCAATGTGCTAAACCCTTATGCTTTTTTGGTGGATATTTCGGAGCGGGCGCACACCCGCGAAATGGCTATCACCAATGTGCTGGCTACCGCAGGCATAGGGATGTGGAGTTACGGCGTGTACAGCAAAAAGTTTCACCTGTGCCCGGTTGCCAGTGGATTTTTAGGGATGAAAGGCAGCAGCACTTTCGGTATAGGTTTATTAATGCAGAAACTGGTGGAGTGGAATCAGAAACACGTAATGGAAGCCGCCAAAACAGCCTGCTGTACCCAGCAGGATTTTGAAACCGAACTGCAAATTAACACGCAAGGTTGCGACAGCCGCTGGCTTAAAATAACCGGTAAGCTTTATTGCAGCGACGGCCTGGCCATGAAAATGATGGGCACCCTAACCGATATTACCGCCGCCAAACAGGAAGAGTTACGTAAAAACGATTTGATGGCTTTTTTAAACCATGAGTTGCGCACGCCATTAAGCACCATCAAACTTTATATCCAGAATACTGCCCGCGTGGCCCGGATGGAAAACAACAAACCGCTTGAAGATAAAATGCTCCGGGCCGATCAGCAAACCGTGAGCATGACCCAGTTGATCAATAACTTTTTAACCCTCTCGCAGGTGCAGGGTGCCAAACTTACCCTGCATAAAAGCAGTTTTAACTTATGCGGATTGCTTGAAGCCGTAGCTGCCGATATGGTAGTACTTTATCCCGGTCGGAAGTTTAAAGTGAAACCATCAAAAGCCATTTGGGTAAATGCCGATTATGATAAGCTAACACAGGTACTTATAAATTATGTAAACAACGCCGTGAAGTTTTCGGCGGCAAAAAGTGTGGTTACCTTATCATGCGGGATGTTGAATGGCGAAGCTGTTGTTACAGTACAGGATAAAGGCCGGGGTATTAAACCCGAAGATCAGAAACTACTGTTTTGCCGTTATTCGCGTATCGGACAAAAAAACACAAAGGGCTATGGTTTGGGTTTGTACCTCTCCCGTGAGATTGTTGAAAGCCACGGGGGAGAAGTTGGTTGTGAGAGCGAATATGGTAAGGGTTCGGTTTTTTATTTCAGGTTGCCTTTGTAGGGTTTTATTCTCGGAGACGCAAGGTTGTTGTATGCATGTTGGAGGTTTTTAGGCACGCAAAGGCGCGAAGGCGCAAAGAATTTTTGTGGATGGTTTGAGAGTTTAAGATCGCAAAGTTGGCAAAGTCGCAAAGGTTTTTAGGCACGCAAAGTCGCGGAGGCGCAAAGAATTTTTGTGAATGGTTTGAGAGTTTAAGGGTGCAAAGTCGCAGAGGTTTTAGGCACGCAAAAGCGCGAAGGCGCAAAGAATTTTTGTGGATGGTTTGAGAGTTTAAGATCGCAAAGTTGGCAAAGTCGCAAAGGTTTTTAGGCACGCAAAGTCGCGGAGGCGCAAAGAATTTTTGTGAATGGTTTGAGAGTTTAAGGGTGCAAAGTCGCAGAGGTTTTAGGCACGCAAAGGCGCGAAGACGCAAAGAATTTTTATGCATTGTTTGAGAGTTTAAGGGCGCAAAGGGAGGCAAATTCGCAAAGGTTTTTAGGCACGCAAAAGCGCGAATGCGCAAAGAATTTTTATGAATGGTTTGAGAGTTTAAGGGTGCAAAGTCGTAGAGGTTTTAGGCACGCAAAGGCGCGAAGGCGCAAAGAATTTTTGTGGATGGTTTGAGAGTTTAAGATCGCAAAGTTGGCAAAGTCGCAAAGGTTTTTAGGCACGCAAAGTCGCGGAGGCGCAAAGAATTTTTGTGAATGGTTTGAGAGTTTAAGGGTGCAAAGTCGCAGAGGTTTTAGGCACGCAAAGGCGCGAAGACGCAAAGAATTTTTATGCATTGTTTGAGAGTTTAAGGGCGCAAAGGGAGGCAAAGTCGCAAAGGGAGGTTAGCTAAAAAAAACGAAAACAAAAAGCGCGGTGGCCTGACAGAAAAGCGGGCCGGGCGTATGGCCTGTGGGGGGAAGCTTTTTTCTGTCTTGGGTTTTTGGTTACTTTTGGGCCAAGCCAAAAGTAACAGCCTCCGCGGCAAATGAGCGGCCAATGTTAGTATAATTGGATACAGCTTTTATAAACCTCAATGCCGTTTCAAAGGATTTAGAACGGCTCAACTTATTTACCTCCCGCTAATATCCTATATCATTAAGGCAAGATAGTACAGGATGCCGGTTTGTATCAAAAAACATAGTATTGTTTTAATTATAAACTTAGCAAAAGAATTTAATGAAAATCGTCGTTCCTCGCAATAACGGAATTTGTTAATCACCTTTAATTGAAAGCACGCTATCCTGATGCAAACTATCTACAAAAAGCTTTTTACCATTTTCCTAACCTGCGGCGCAACCTGTTTAATGCAGCAGGCATCCGCCCAAATCAAACCCTTAAAACAGGATAAATTATACAGCGGCTTCAAAACCGTGCCCGACTCTGTACAAACCAGCGTGTACTGGTACTGGATTTCGGGCAATATTTCGAAAGAAGGCGTAGTGAAAGATCTTGAATCGATGAAAAAAGTGGGTATTAACCGGGCTTTCATCGGTAATATTGGTTTGGATGATATCCCTTACGGTAAGGTGAAAATGTTTACACCCGAGTGGTGGGATATTTTGCACGCAGCGCTTAAAACTGCTACCAAACTTAAAATAGATATCGGTATTTTCAACAGCCCCGGCTGGAGCCAGTCGGGAGGACCGTGGGTAAAACCGGAGCAGGCCATGCGGTACCTGGCTTCATCAGCTTTAACCGTAAAAGGCCCGCTTAAGGTCGATCAAAAATTAACGCAACCACATAAACAGTTTCAGGATGTAAGGGTAATTGCTTTCCCTGCACCGGTGGCCTATGGCGAAGCGATGAAAAGCTCGTTTATTAGCGCTGTTCCGGTTAATACGCATGTAAGCAACCTGGTGGACGGCGATGAAAGCACAGTTTATACCATCCCTAACGATCCTAAACCATCGGTAACTATTGATGCTGCTTCAGCTTACACAGCGCGCAGTTTTGTTTTTTACCCGGCACATAAAGCCCTGCGTTTTGAGGGCGACATACAGGCGCGGGATGCATCGGGCACTTACCAAACTGTTAAGCATTTTGTGGTGGATAGGAGCAATGATAACCTTAACGTTGGTTTCAGTCCTTACTCGCCTGCCGCGGTATCCATACCTGCTACCACAAGCAACAGCTTCAGGATTGTTTTTAACAACGGATCGCAAGGCAGCGATATCGCGGAGCTAAAAATATCGGCCTCGCCCAATGTAGAAAACTATGCCGAAAAATCGCTGGCTAAAATGTATCAAACCCCGTTGCCTTACTGGAAAGAGTACCAATGGCAGCCGCAGCCCGTGGTTGATGATAAACAATATGTTATCGATCCTCAAAAAGTTATCGATATATCTAACCACATGCAACCTGATGGTACGCTGAAATGGGATGTACCAGCCGGCAACTGGATTATTATGCGCACCGGCATGACACCTACACAGGTTACCAATGCCCCCGCACCGCCCGAAGGCCGCGGACTGGAAGTAGATAAAATGAGCAAAAAACATATCGCCGCGCATTTTGACGCTTTTTTGGGGCAGATCATCAAACGGATCCCGGCGGCTGATCGCAAAAGTTTTAAAGTAACTGTTGAGGACAGCTACGAAACCGGCAGCCAGAACTTTACGGATGATATGCTGAAAAATTTTAAAGCTAAATACGGTTACGATGCCCTGCCATACCTGCCCGTGCTAAGTGGCAGCGTAGTTGGCAGCCAGGATCAAAGCGACAGGTTTTTGTGGGATCTGCGCCGTTTTGTAGCCGATAAGGTAGCTTACGATTATGTGGGGGGATTAAGGGACGTTAGCCATAAAAACGGCTTAACCACCTGGCTGGAAAACTATGGGCACTGGGGTTTCCCGGGCGAGTTTTTGCAGTATGGGGGGCAGTCGGATGAGATTGGGGGCGAGTTTTGGAGCGAGGGCGATTTGGGGAATATCGAAAACAGGGCAGCCTCGTCATCAGCACATATTTATGGTAAAACAAAGGTTTCGGCCGAGTCATTTACCTGTGCCGGCGGCTCCTTTACCCGCTACCCGGCCATGATGAAACAACGCGGCGACCGCTTTTTTACCGAGGGTATTAACAATACCTTGCTGCACGTATTTATCTCACAGCTTGCCGATAATAGGGTGCCGGGCAACAACGCCTGGTTCTCGAACGAGTTTAACCGCAACAATACCTGGTTTTATGATATGGACCTGTTTTTGGCCTATATCAAACGCTGTAATTATATGTTGAGGCAGGGCAACTATGTAGCCGATGTAGCTTATTTTATTGGGGAAGATGCCCCAAAAATGACCGGCGTACGTGACCCTGAATTGCCTCCCGGCTATTCGTTTGATTATATCAATGCCGAGGTGCTGAACAACAGGGCTAAAGTTGTAAACGGCAGGCTGGTATTGCCCGGCGGTATGAGCTATAAAGTATTGGTGCTGCCCAAATTGAAAACCATGCGGCCGCAGCTTTTAAAAACCATTACCAAACTGGCGAATGATGGTTTAACAGTATTAGGCCCGAAACCCGAGCGCTCGCCAAGTTTGGAAAATTATGGTGCTGCGGACGCGGAGATCAAAAAAATGTCGGCTGCTTTATGGGCTGATATCGACAGCACAACGGTTAAAACAAATCGGTACGGTAAAGGATTGGTGATTAGCGGTATGGACCTGCAACAAACGCTTGATTTGGTGAAGGTAAAGCCCGATTGTAAATTTAATACCGTAGGCCAGGCTTTGTTTATTCATCGTAAACTAAGCGATGGCGAGATGTATTTTGTTTCCAACCAAACGGGGCAGCATATAGATATCAATGCCGCTTTCAGGGTGCAGGGCAAAACCCCCGAATTATGGGATGCCACAACAGGCCAAAACCGCGACCTGCCCCAATTTAAACAGCAGGACGGTGTAACCACGCTGCCGCTTAAACTGGATGCCTATCAAAGCGCGTTTGTAATTTTTAGAAAGCCTGCCGGTGCGAAAGGCGGAACGCGTGAAAACTTTCCGGATCAGAAAGTGATAGCGGAGTTGAACACCCCATGGTCGGTTACTTTTGATGCGAAAAGATGGGGCCCGGCCAAACCGGTTATATTTGATAAATTGGTTGATTGGACACTGAGGGCCGAGGATAGTATCAAATACTATTCGGGCGCGGCGGTTTATCATAACGCTTTTAATATTGCCGGGGTAGAAAAGGGCAAACACTTTTTGCTTGATTTGGGCGATGTAAAAGCCATGGCCCGCGTAAAGGTAAATGGTATTGCTGTTGGAGGCGTGTGGACGGCTCCTTATCAACTGGATATAACCGCAGCTTTAAAAACCGGCGTTAATACAGTTGATATTGAAGTAGTAAATACCTGGGTAAACCGCTTAATTGGTGATAGTAAATTACCGGTTAATGAGCGCCATACCTGGACAAATGTTAACCCTTATAAGCCCGACAGCAAGTTGGAAGCTTCGGGATTGACAGGGCCGGTGGTGATTAAAGAGATGGTTTATTAATATATAGAATTACACAAAACTGGTTGAAGTTTAGCGACAGCGTAACTTCGACCTAAACTGTTGGAAGCATTCTGCTTCCGTTGCCCAACATCGTTTACTATTGAATTTAGAAAAAACTAAAGCAAAATATTATAAAGTTAAGCTGAAAGCTTAACACAGTTTAGGTCGAAGTTACGCTGTCGCTAAACTTCAACCAGATGCATATTTACTTTAGCTTAGTATCGTTTACATGAAAAAATTATTATCTGTTCTTTCGTTAGCCCTCGCCGGTTTTATAACCCAGGCCCAACAACTCCCCCAGGTTTTTGATGCCAAACGATCTGCCGAAGCACAATCAACCGAAACCGTACGGAAATACCTTTCTCCTGTGCGTATCCTTTGGAAATCCACAGATGAAAAAACTAATATTCTAAATGCCGAAAAACTGCTGAAGCAAGGCACCGGGCAGGCCGATCTTTCCGGAAATGATCTCTGCATTTTGCAAAGCAATGATAAAGGGATACCCGGCCTGTTATTGGATTTTGGTAAGGAGCTACATGGCGGGTTACAACTGGTAACCGACCAATCGCGCGGCGGTAAACCCGTACGGGTGCGCATCCGTTTTGGTGAATCGGCAAGCGAGGCGATGTCAAACATCGATACCATTAAGGGAGCAACTAATGATCATGCCATGCGCGATATGATTGTATCCTTACCCTGGTTGGGCAAGCTGGAAATTGGCAACACAGGCTTCCGCTTTGTGCGGATTGATTTGGTTGACTATAACAGCCAACTGAAACTGAAAGAAGCGAGGGCGATTTTTATTTACCGCGATATCCCGTACTTAGGCTCGTTTAAATGCAGCGATACCCTGCTTAATAAAATCTGGCTTACCGGTGCCTACACCGTACACCTCAACATGCAGGATTACCTTTGGGACGGCATCAAACGCGACCGCCTGGTGTGGGTTGGCGATATGCACCCCGAAACCTCAACTATCGCAGCGGTATTCGGCAGCAACCCGGTGGTGCCCAAAAGCCTCGACCTTGCCCGCGATATCACCCCGCTGCCAGGCTACATGAACGGCATGGTATCCTACTCCATGTGGTGGATACTCATTCAACGAGACTGGTACATGCACACCGGCGATTTGAAATATCTCCAGCAACAAAAAAACTACCTCATCAAATTATTAAACCAGTACGCGGCACAGGTAGATGCTAACGGCAGCGAAAAGCTGGATGGCGCAGGCCGGTTTTTAGATTGGCCATCGAGCGAAAATCAACCCGCTATCCACGCCGGGCTACAGGCCATGCTGGTGATGACGCTGAATGCCGGATCAGAACTCTGCAAAATTTTAAATGATCCGGCCACAGCCCAAAAATGCGATGCCGCCGTTGCAAGGCTTAAAACCAATGTGCCCGATGCCAATAATTCAAAGCAGGCTGCCGCTTTATTAGGTTTATCGGGATTGCTCCCAGCACAAAAAGCTAACAACATTCTCTCGGCTGGTGGCGTACACAATTACTCTACATTTTTTGGATACTATATGCTATTGGCCAAAGCCAAAGCAGGCGACTACCAGGGCGGTATTGATGCTATCCGCAATTTCTGGGGACCAATGCTTGATTTAGGCGCCACCACCTTTTGGGAAGATTTCAATGTCGATTGGCTACCCAACGCCTCACGCATTGATGAACTGGTACCCAATGGTAAAAAAGATATCCACGGCGATTATGGCGCTTATTGTTATAAAGGTTTCAGGCACAGCCTGTCGCACGGCTGGGCATCAGGCCCAACTCCCTGGCTAACCGAGTATGTGCTTGGTGTAAAGGTAATGGCTCCTGGTTGCAAGGTAATCAAAATTGAACCCCATTTAGGCGATTTGAGTTTTGCCGAAGGTACTTATCCAACACCCTTAGGTGTGGTAAAAATAAAACATGTTAAACAGGCGGATGGTAAAGTGAAAACCATTGTGAATGCACCGGCAGGAGTAAAGGTGATAGTTGTCTAATCCCCAAGTTTTGTCTGAACCCGAATTTTGGGGAATTAAGTAATTGACAGAATGCTATAAAAATCAGAAAGCTAAGCAAATTCTATAAATTCTAATAATTCCCCCAAATTCGGGTTCAGACAAATAGCATCCTGAAAATTCTAAAATCCTGTAAATTCTGATTCAGACAATTCTATTCACACAAGCAAAACCATCACCACCCGGCGTCTGTTAACCCATAGCATAACAGCCTGCAAATGAAATTTAAACATATCCACTTTATTGTTAATCCGGCCTCGGGGAAAGAAGAACCGGTACTGTCTTATATCAACAAAGTACTTGATGACAGCGGCATTAACTGGGAACTCAGCATCACCAAAAAACATATAAGCGCGGCTGATATTGCCCGCAAACTTATCGGCAAAACAGAATTGATAGCGGTATACGGCGGCGACGGCTGTGTTACCGAGGTTGCTTCGGCTTTGCAGGGCAGCGGCACCCCAATGGCCATTATTCCCGGCGGTACGGCCAATGTGATGGCTAAGGAGTTGGGTATCCCGCAGGAAACCCTTTTAGCGCTCGAAGTTTTAAAAAGCAACGGGGCCATGCTTAAACTTGTTGATATGGGCCTGATGAACGGTAAGCCGTTTTTATTGCGGGTTAACCTTGGCATTATGGCCGACATGGTTTTACAGGCCGACCGGGAATTAAAGGATGAGATCGGGCAGCTGGCATATGGCATTACCGCTTTAAAAACCATCAATAATGCCGAACCTGTTAAATACCGGTTGGAAATTGACGGAGAGGTGTTTGAGGAGCAGGCGGTTTCGATAACCGTAACCAATTCGGGCAATATGGGTATCGGCGATTTTGCACTTCAGCCGGGTATCAGTATTACCGATGGTTTGCTGGATGTTATTTTGTTGAGGGATAACAGCTTTATGTCGTTAATGAAGGCCGCCGGAAGCGCCCTGTTGCAAAATAAAACCGATGCCGTACAGCACTGGCAATGCAAAAAAGTGGCAATTGATTCACTTACCGAACAAAAATTTATCTGCGACGATTTTGAACAGCAGGCAAAACGGATTGAGATTGAAGTGATCCCTGCCTCCATAAACATATTGGTACCTCCTGATAAAAATTGATATGATCGGCAAAATAAAAAGTATCATCACGCTCATAATTATCTTTTTCCAGAAGATATATGATAACATCTACCGTTTTTTTGCGGGGATGCCAACCCTTAAACGGAGCCGGATTACGGCCAACCTATTTTTAGGCAGCCAGTACAATTTGCTGGGTTTGCGTAAAATGAAAGCGCTCGGTATTACAGCCATCATCAATATGCGCATGCATTCGGTATACAGCGAGGCACAATACCAGGGTTTTCACTACCTGCATTTGCCCACGGTGGATAATACCCCGCCACCAATGGATGTATTGATTAAAGGTGCCGATTTTGCCGATGCCGAGATAAAAGCAGGTGGTAAGGTATACATTCATTGCAGGCAGGGCCTGGGCCGGGGGCCAACCATGACCCTGGCTTATCTTCTTAAAACCGGGTTAACCTTTCAGGATGCTTTTAATTTGGTAAAAAAAGTGCGCACGTTTATCAATCCCCGCCCCGGCCAAATTGAGCGGCTTAAAGAGTTGGAACAGTACTATCAAAAAAACATACAGGAGCAAACTATGGTGTAGTCGATTGCTATTGGACTATTCGTGGCTTAACCAGATTTTTTAACGCCTTGGTTTGCTTTGATTTTAAAAGAGTTTGAGTGGATTTTAAAAGGCGAGGCCTTTTTTTAACGGCTAAGTTTGTAATGCAAATGCTGCTTAACAGGTATTAAACAGTATGGCATTATAATTTACCAGATGAAGAACAGGTACAAGGCAATTGTATTTATTTACGCGCTGTTTAATTGTTGTTACCTGCACGCACAGGATACCCTTACCCGCAAAGTACTTACCATGAAGGAGGTGTTTGCGCTTGCCCTCAATAACAGTGTACAGCTTAAGGTGGTGCAAAAATACACCGAACTTGCCCGGCAAAAAACAGAAATTGATAAGCTGTATAAATTGCCCGGTATTACCAGCAGTTTAAACTACGGCTATATCAGCAATGCCGATATCTGGACACCGAGTTTTTCCGAACATCAAAAAGGTCACATACCACACCAGTTTACCCAACTCACGGTGCAGGCTGCCGAGGCTATTTTTAGGGGAGGGGAGATCAATAACAGCATTCGCAAATCAACCCTCGAAGAGCAGGTGGCTGTTTTATCTTTAGAAAAAAGCACCCAGGATATTAAATTCCTGGTAGTGGCCCAGTACCTGGATATTTACCGGGCTATGAATTTAAAGCAGGTGTTCATCAACAACGCCAAACTGGCCGAAAACAGGTTGAAAAATATCCTGGTGATGAAAAAGCAGGGTATGGTAACCCAGAATGATGTGTTACGCACCCAGATCACCCTTTCAGATCTGCAGCTGGCTATCCGCAAAACGGATAATAATATCGCCATCCTCAACAAACAGCTTAACATAGTAACCGGACAACCAGACGAGGCCCGGCTGATACCAGACAGCACCCTGCTTAACGACCAGCAAACCACTCAAACGGTTGAATTTTTTACTGAAGAGGCCTACAAAGAAAATCACGAGCTTAAAATAGCCGCTACAGAAAATACCATTGCCGAAACCAACATTAAACTGTTTGGTGCCGACCGCTACCCCGAAATTGCCGTATTTACCGGCAGCAGCCTGCAGCGGCCTTTTCTCAACAGTATCCCATCTATTGATATTTTTTATAATGTGTGGCAGGCCGGTATCGGCATAAAATATAATATCTCATCAATTTACCAGTCGCCCCGTAAGCTTAAACTGGGCAAAATTCAATTGGAGCAATCAAAGCAGAAAGAGTTGTTGCAGCGGCAAAATGTAGGTGTTGAGGTAAGCTCGCGCTATATCAAATACAATGAAGCTATCGACGAACTGGCTACCCTGAAGAGCGACCAACAATCGGCCGAAGAGAATTACCGTATTGTAGAGAAGAAATACTTTAACCAACTGGCCCTGCTTACCGATTTGATTGATGCTACCAGCACTAAAATAGAAGCGGAAACTAAAGTAGTTAACGCCCGGATTAATATTGTTTACACCTATTACCAGCTCCTTAAAGCGGTAGGTACCCTCTAACATAAATAGCCATGAGCGATCAAAATATCCCCGAAAAAAATAAAAACCGTAAGCTGCTGATCATGCTGTTAAACAGCCTGCTTATAGTTTGCGTTATTGCTGCCATTGTTTGGGGCATCTCCACTTATTTTAATTTAGATAAGGATGCCTACACCAATGATGCCCAGGTTGAAGAATATATAAACCCGGTTAACGTACGCATTCCCGGTTATATTAAACAGGTGAGGTTTGAGGAGCATCAGCAGGTAAAAAAAGGCGATACCCTGGTATTGATTGATGACAGGGAGTATAAAATTCAACTCGAGCAAGCCGAGGCTGCTTATCTTGCTGCGTTAGCCACAAAAAATGTAACATCATCATCGGTAAATACGGTGCACAGCAACATCAGCATAACCGATGCCAACATCAAAGCTTCGGAGGCGCGACTGTGGAATGCTAAACAAAACTATAACCGCTACGCAAATTTGCTAAAGGAAGGTGCCGCCACCCAACAACAGTTTGACCAGGTAAAAACCGAATATGATGCCTTGCTGGCCCAGAATACAGCCCTTAAACGCCAGCTTAACACCACCAACCTTTCAACCAGCGAAACTTCAAAAAGGATAGATATTAACGATGCCGAAATTAAGCGCACCCACGCTTTGGTTGATATGGCTAAACTCAATTTATCATATACCGTTATTACTGCGCCTTATGATGGGGTAACCGGCAGGCGCAATGTACAGGAGGGCCAGTTGGTTCAGGCCGGGCAAAATCTGCTATCATTTGTACGCAACGGCAATAAATGGGTGGTTGCCAATTATAAGGAAACGCAGATCGGCAAAATCCACATCGGATCAAAAGTTAAGCTGAAGATTGACGGTCTGGGCGATGAGGAAATGGAGGGTAGGGTGGTGGCTATTTCGGGGGCAACAGGTTCGCGGTATTCGGCGGTACCGGTTGATAACTCTACCGGTAACTTTGTAAAAGTTCAGCAGCGTATCCCCGTTAAAATTGAATTGTTGCCAGCAAACTCCCGTAAATTGAACCAACTGATAGCCGGGATGAATGTTGAAGTACGCCTGGCCAATTAATATATGGAACTATATGATCTTTTTTATAAATGGGTGCCGGTTTACATAAAGCTGCCGGTATTGTTTATACTGATATTTGGCATATTGGTTTGCAACGGCATTTTTTTAGGCAATACCAACGATATTTTCAGCGATCTGGGTGTATATACCGAGCCTTATACCCAGGCCTACAATGCCATGTACATAGGCATGGGCATTGGGTTGATAGCGCACGTACGGCTCAAGATGCGTTTTAGCAACAAACAATTGCTGATGACCGGTTTGCTGTGCATGCTGCTCATGAACGTGATATGTGCAACCACCAGCAATACGCTGCTAACTATAGCCGCCTGCCTGGTGCTTGGTTTTACCAAAATATGGGCCTTGGTTGAGGTATATGTAATATGGCTGATGGTATGGAGTAAAAAGTTTGATACCAGCAGGCTTTACCCCTTTGTGTACTTTACGGCGCTGGGCGGCCTCTACCTCATGACCTGGTTTAACACCCAACTCACCTACCGGTACAACTGGCGCTACTCATACATAGCGGTGATTATCCTGCTGCTGGTTTGCATTTTACTGGCCATTATTTTTGTTGAAAATCATCCGCTAAAGCGTAAAGTACCTTTGTATCAGTTTGATTATATCGGCATTATCCTGCTGGCTTCATCCATGATGCTGCTTGATTATGCTATCGTTAACGGTAAGGTGGAAGATTGGTGGGCATCCAATAAAATAGTTGCCGCTTTTTGGGGCTCTGTTTTTACTTTTCTGTTGTTTATGCGCAGGGAGTTAACCATTAAACACCCGTTTTTTGATTTTGCGCTTTTTAAAAGAGGTAAGTTCAGGTCGGGTTTATTGTATTTTATTTTTTTGGGGATAGTGCTTCCGGGTACTTTGCAATCCACATTTACGGCGGGTATTTTACATTACGAGTCGATACGCAATGTTGAGCTTAACCTATACCTCATCCCCGGTATATTAGCGGGGTGTATGCTGTGCTTTTTTTGGTATTACAATGGCTTCGATCCCGAAATTTTGATTTTCGGCGGTTTTTTATGCTTTGTTGTTTACCATATTATCATGTACAACAGTTTTGCAAACGATTTTAATATCAATGATTTCTGGCTGCCTTTAACCATTAAAGGTTTTGGTACGGCGTTGCTTTATGTGGCTATTGGTTTGCATACAACCCGCGGCTTGCCTATTGCCGGTGCAATGGGCGCGGCAGGAGCTATGATTGTGGTAAGGTCGTTTTTGGGGAGTGGCATTTTTGCGGCTCTGTATGGATACTTTGTGTACGATGAACGGGTAAAACATTTCGATTACCTGGCAGGGCAGTTAGATGCCGGGAACCACATTGTTGCTATGGGCGGAGCGGCTACCTCATACCGGGCCCTACAGCAGCAGGCTACGCTGGCGGCAGCAAAACAATTATCCGGCTGGATCATCATAGCAGGCATCATTATCATGGCCATTGTACTCACCAAATATATTTTTATCAAGCTCAAAAACAAGGCAGATGCACAGGTTATCGGCTAAGCAATGGTTACCTCATCCTTTTTCACGAAATATCATACCTGTTAAAAGTATTTTGCGGAATATCGTTTCTGTAATTGTTAAGTTTAATATAAGTATCTTTAAATCAGTTGTTTGATTTTATGGCATGCCTGTTGTATTTAGGCGTATGCCGCCGGTATGTTGTTCCTTGCCTGGCTACAACCATCAATCTGATCAACACCCCTTATTATGGAAATGAAACTTGTACAATCTGATATTGAAGATGATCTGCTGATTTTGCGCAAGTATCACCAGATTTATACAAAATACCGCGATGAAGGCATCATCGATCTCGACAGGCGCCTGCGGCATAAATTTGATTTCCATATTTATCGCCTCGAGGAAGTAATCCCGCTAATTAACGGTGATGTGCCGCCAACACGGCAAACACCCTATTGGATGGTGCTGGTAAAACACGGGTCGGGCCAGAAATCTATCGGGCAATTTAATTTTCCTATTAAAGATAACACCCTTTTTGTAGTACCTAAACGGGTAATGCATTGGAGCAAATACTCATCGTTGGATTGTACCGGCTATGTGATGGTTTTCGGTATCGAATATTTTTTAAAAACTTCGTTCCCCAAACAATGCCTTGCAAACCGCAAGGTGCTTAAAACAGCCGACCGTCCGTACCTGCACCTGAGCGATAGCCAGGCAGACGCAATAGCCGCCACCTTCGAATCGATAATGAACGAGCATACCTTTAATTTGCCCGAAAAGCGCGAAATGATAGCGGTAAAGGTACTTGAACTACTTATTCAATGTGACAGGATGTTTGCCGAGGCGCAATTAATTGGTAGTGAAATTAAACTACACCCGCTTGTTGAACAATTTGCCGACTTGCTTGATGATAATTACCATATCCATCGTGATGTTCAGTTTTATGCCCAGGCGTTAAATGTTCACCCTAATTACCTTAGTCAGTTATTAAAAAAGCACAACGGCTTCAGTACCAAGGAAAGCATTGACAACCGGATCATCATCGAATCAAAATTATTGCTTTCCAATTCGGCGTTTATCATTAAAGAAATAGCCAACAGGGTGGGTTTCGAAGATCCCAATAATTTCTCAACGTTTTTTCAAAAACACACCGGTACTTCGCCCTTAGCATACCGGGCAGCACTGCTTAAATTTACCATGCCATGTAGTAATTCTGCAGTTTTATAAGTGGATAAACAGCCAAGCGCAGTTTATATTTAAGTGTGTAATAATTACACTAAGATTAAACAGTCCCGCGATTTTATCAGTAAATTTATATTATAAAATAAGGGCAAGTAAAGCCGTAAATTCTTCAATTCAAGCCTCAGTTCCTGCTTTACCGGCCGATATAACAATCACAAACATTCTATATCATGACGAGTATAACACCTAACAACGGTAAAAAAAAGATAGTGATAGTTGGGGGCGGTTTTGCCGGCCTTAACGTTGCGCAACAGTTGTATAACGACAGGCATTACGAGGTAACACTGGTTGATAAAAATAATTACAATTACTTTACCCCGCTGCTTTACCAGGTGGCAACAAGTTTTTTGGAGCCATCAAGCATCAGTTATCCATTCCGCAAACTTTTCAGGGATAAAAGGTTAAATTTCAGGATGGCCGGCGTTGTAAAAGTTGACCCGGCTGCAAAGATAGTTTACCTTACCAATGGTGAATTACCTTACGATTACCTGGTGTTTGCTGCCGGAGCAAGTACCAACTTTTATGGTATTGAAAGCATTAAACAAAATGCCATCTCGCTGAAAGAAATTGATGATGCTTTAAGAATGCGCAACGCTCTTATCAAAACAATGGAACAGGCCGCAATTACCACCGACCCTGAAGAGCGCCGCAAGCTTTTAACCATTGTGGTTGCCGGTGGCGGCCCCACAGGTGTTGAAGTGGCAGGGATGCTTGCCGAAATGAAAAAATTTATCCTGAAAAAGGATTATCCGGAATTGGTGGATGCCAAAGGCAAAATTTATATTGTTGATGGCGGTGCCAACCTGCTGGCCCCCATGAGCGATAAAACCCACAAGGAAACCCGCCAGGCTCTTATTGATTTGGGCGTGGAAGTTAAATTGAATGCCCATGTAAGCGATTTTAGCAATGGCGTGGTAACCTTTGCCGACGGCGAAAAACTGGAAGCCAAAACCCTGATCTGGGCCGCAGGCATTATTGCCAATACTTTTGAGGGAATCCCGGCCACAAGTTTAGGCGTTGGCCGGAGGATGATAACCGACGAGTTTAACCGGGTAAAGGACCTGGAAGATGTATATGCCATTGGCGATATCAGCGTGCAGATGACGGATCCGTTGTATCCTAAAGGCCACCCGCAACTGGCCCAGGTAGCCATACAAACCGGCCGTAACACCGCCAAAAACTTTAAAGCCATGGCCCGGGGCAAGGCGCTAAAACCATTCAAATATTTCGACAGGGGTGATATGGCCATAGTTGGCCGTCACAACGCCGTGGTTGATCTGTTTAAGCACAAGGTGCACTTAAGCGGCATAGCGGCCCTGTTTGTTTGGTTGTTTATCCACCTTATATCACTGGTAAATTATAACAACAAGGTAAAAACGCTGTACAACTGGATGGTAGCCTTTTTAACGCGCGACCAGGCTTTACGTATGATATTCGGCAAAGGAGAAAACAAAGCCGCCTGATAATCAGGTTTTTTTCATACTTCAGCAGGCTCTAGCTGCGGGCCTGCTGAAGTTTATCATTGTTTTTGTGGCCCCAATATCCTACCCTCGCCAAAGGCGGATCCTCCCTCCGTTCTGCACAAGTCTGTTTCGATCCGAAAAACGAACGTTTGTTTTTTATTGATGATTAACTTTTTTCGCCAATGTTAACATGGTACGATGCCAAGGTTAACTTTTTCTATATATGCAATATTTATTTATTTTTATTGTGTTGATTTTTAAATAATTATATTGCACTAATATAATACCTTCACCTTCATTTAAACCATGAAACCACACAAGCTGTTGCTACTTAGCGCCATGTTGCCTGTTTTAAGCCTGATGGGATGCCAGGTAGGTCGCGAGATCCACTATTTTAAACAGGGGCAAAATTATTATCGTATTACTATTCATGAAAACTCAATCGCCTCAAAATCGCGTTATTTAAGCGGTTTTTATGATGAAACAGCCTTAAATAAATACTTTGGCGAAATGAGCCAGCCCATTGAGAAAATAGACTCGAGCCAGAATGTGAGTTTTTTAAATTCTCAAAATGGCGAGGGCCTTCAAATTGACAGCAATAAGAAATTTGTGATGATCCTCTCAACAAACAGCAATGTAGTATCTGAACAGATTGGCGCCTTTGCTGAGAATGAACAGGTGCTTGAATCGATAGCCCGGTTATCAAATAAAAATAAAATAGAGGAGAGCAATAAGTTTGCCGCCGATATAACTACTATTTATAGCCGCAACAAAGCTGTGGCCAATTTGGGCGATCAGTTTATCAACACGCTTCCAAATGCTGCTGATACAACCAAAGTAAAAATGAACCTTGCTGTGTTTTTGCAGTATCTAAAAGATCAGGGTACGGCAAATACAGCAACTGCAGAAATACTTATTAAACGATTTCAAAAATAACCGGTATGAAAATTAATTTATTAGCAGTATCATGCCTGTTGGTGCTTTCGTCATGTTACTCGAGGCTTAAGGTACAGGTAGACTCATTTGATATGAAAAAGATGCATGAGTCGGCAGAGTATAAATCAGGCAACAGGCAGGAGGAGTTATTGAAGTATCAAACCATGATTCAATCAAATGCATTTGATGAATCGGGAAAACAAATTTTAACAAAAGTAAGATCGCTGCTCACCACATTTGCAGATAGCGGCAGATATCTCGACAGGTATATTAACCCTAAAATTGCGTTAATAAAACCCAAACTGGCAGAAAAAACACTTAATTATAAAACTGCTACTTTAGCTGTAAGCAATGCATTATCTGCTTTAATTAAATCAGACAACGAAAAAACACTCGATACATATACTACGGCATATGTTGATTTCCAGGTAGCAAAAACGGCATTTGAGCAATATAAAAATGAGTTGGCCCTTAATTTATTGCAGCCCAATCTCGATTCGCGTACAGTTTTAGATCAGTTAAACAGTTTACCTGCCGTAGCCACGCTCACTACCTTTGGCAACTCGATAGTGAATGATAACATGGCCTCATTTGTTGTCAAAGCGCCCGAAGAGTTTTGGTTAAAGTATAAAAGTAGTTTTTATACCAACGAGAAGGATCTGACAAAATCAATCCATAATTCGAGCATTAATGTTACCAAGGTTACCACCTTTATCGGTAACTCGGATATAGCGGTTAAGATGGATGGGCCGGGGAATTTTATTATTAAAGGAGTGCGTTTGGATGCTGATGAGGCTTTTCGCACCTCGTTTAAAGTATTGAACCAGGGTATTAAATACCTCACTTATGCTGCCGGTATTCCAACACCGGTAAAAGACGCTTCACCGGCTGTTAAAATTCCGGAGCTTGCAAGTTATGATCAAAATAAACTGAAAGCCGAAACGCTTAACACACAATATCAGCAGCTAACAGATTCATTTTTGAAAATAATAGACGCCTATAAAGCTGATTTATTATCGGGTAACGATGCAAAACGGCAAAATGCAATTATTACGTTAAAAAAGGCTTACACTTATTATAAATCACAATTACCAATTCAACCTTAACCTTTATAAATATGAGATATAATGTTGACGACACTGTAGTATTGAAAAATGACTACCTCGATTTAAAAAAAGGCACCGCCGGCGTAGTAGAAGCTGTTAATAATGGCCTGCAGAATTATTGGGTTTTGTTTGATGGCAAAACTCAGGCAATACTTACTGAAGACGACGATCTGGTATAGCCGAAACTGTAAATAAATCCCTTCGGGAACTCTTGTGATTTTATTATTAGTTAATAAAACTAAGCATGCCTGCGGGAGTTTTTTATTTGATATTGGCAAGTGCATAAAGAGCGCAGAACATAAATTGACGTTGTTGCAGTTTGTTTTTCGCTAACCATGCAGTAAACTAACAGTAGCCGGTACATTTTAGGTATCATTTCTTTATTAAATTGACCACAAAAAGGGCAAAGTCTCAATAAAGGCTTTGCCCTTTTTTATTATTCGGAAATATATATTAATTATATATTGTTTCTTTGACTGCTCAATAAAATAACACTAACTTAAGTTCGCTGTTTAAGCCCCCTAACCTTTCTGCTATACTGATGAAAGTTAATTTTATTAACGGTTTAATTTTACGTTCGGCAGCTTTATCATACCGGCAACGGCTTGATAAGGATACGCTGTTTACGCTTTGGCATAACCTGCTTATAAAAGAAGGCATTTACGTGGCCAGTAAATCGCTTTACCAGGAGCTGGAGTCTTTTTTTGATGGCGAGGAAAAAGCTCCTGCAAAGGAAGCTCAACTGGTGGCAAGCTTATATAAATATATGTCGCGCATGAGTAACAGGGCTACGCCTTTTGGCTTATTTGCTGGCTGCGCAGCTGTTAACTGGGGAACAGGCAATAATATTTCACTTACCGAAAAATACCGTAAGCATATAGTTCCCGATGCTATTGTAAGCTTTGCCCTCGCTAAACAAATTGAAGCTGCAAATAAACTTACGGCTGGTTATAAAATTAACAATACTATTTATAAAATAGGGCATGATATTCGTTTTATAACCTATCAAATTATTGATAATCAGCGTGTATATCAGGTTAGTGCGGTGGATGCAAATCCTGTGCTTGATAATATTATTGATAGTATAGGAGATAATATTTGGAATAAGCAGCAACTGCTTGATCGCTTTCCTGATTTTGATCGGGATGACCTGCTTGAGTTTATTAACGATTTAATAGACGGGCAATTGCTGAAACCGGCTTATGAACCCGTTATAGGGTGCGATTTCCCGCTGTTTATGCAAAAAACGGATGACACGGCCTTAAATAACACCATAAACCAACTGGTGGGTTTATTAACCGATGCCGACAACCACGTTGCGAAACCAGCCGGCTGGCTTTCATTTTACACACAGGTAGAGCAATTAACTAATAACATAACCGGTCGCGAACTTAAGGATCAGATCCACATCACCCGCTTTAATCAGCTTAATGGCAAAGTGATAAACAGCGCTTTACAGGCAAAGCTATCAAAAGGGATAAAACTACTTAATAACCTCAGTACACCAGGCTTAAACAAACGAATTGAGCAATTTAAAAACCGCTTCAGGAAACGTTATGAAGAGCAAAGCGTACCCTTGTTAGAGGCTTTTGATGCCGATACCGGGATTGAATACGGGCAATGGTACGAACACGAAACCTTGTTTACCGAAGGCCTTTACGCCGCTGCCGAGGCAAACGGACCACCGGTTGAATATGCCGAAATTGATTTTAAAATGCTGGCCATGCTAAATGAAGCAAAGGCGGGCGGCCGATACCACATTATTATCCCAGATAATTTTGTGAAGGAACGCGCTGCGGATAAGCTGCCGTTTTCCATGTGCGCCATTTTTCAGCTGTTTGAAAATGATGTTGTGTTTCTTGAGCGGGTTACCGGCCCCGGTGCGCTTAGTATGATAGCCCGCTTTGCCACCGGCGATGATGAGATTTATAAAACCGGCCTCGATATAGCAAAAAAAGAAGCCGAAAACAGTCCGGACGCCATGTTTGCAGAGGTAATTCACATGCCCGAAGAGCGGATATTGAATGTGATGTCGCACCCCCCGTTTTGGCTGCATGAATTGGCTTATATTGATGATCCTAAGGGTAAATCGGTTTTGCATCTTGATGATATCTATGTTAAGCTGGAGCAAAATGCATTCAGGCTGTTTTCAAAAAAACACCAGCGGGAGGTAATACCAAGGTTAAGCAGTGCCTATAACTATAACCGGTCGCAGCACCCCATTTATACTTTTTTGTGCGATATCCAGCACCAGTACAGCAACGGCAACTTATCATTTAACTGGGGCGCACTGGCCAAGGATTTTGTTTTTTTTCCGCGGGTTGAAACTACCTATGGGCTTATCTTACACCGCGCCACCTGGAAATTTACACCTGCCATCCTGAACGAACTTTGCCGTGCCGAAAAGCAATTACCAAAGTTTGGCGAATTACTTGCCGCTTTCCGGGAGCAATGGTTACTGCCGGATAAGTTTTTTATAGTAAAAGGGGATAATGAACTGTTGATTGACGTGAATAACGAAATTGGCCTGGCCGTACTGGCAAAAGAAATAGCTAAGCAAAG
Source organism: Mucilaginibacter celer (assembly GCF_003576455.2). Lineage (NCBI taxonomy): Bacteria > Pseudomonadati > Bacteroidota > Sphingobacteriia > Sphingobacteriales > Sphingobacteriaceae > Mucilaginibacter > Mucilaginibacter celer. Next base: position 3,792,388 of record NZ_CP032869.1, on the reverse strand, counting down.
TGCTGTACTTATTTTATCAGAATGTATCCATCTGCAATACGAAAGCGTGGTTAAAGGCCCTGGCGATGATCCGTATGCTCATCAACTGGTGGCTCCTTTTTATTTTGAACGGCCGGTAAAGCCCGCTTACTATCAATACATCGAAAGCGGCTTACAGCGTAACTTTTTTCCGGGCAGCGAGTGGCTGTTTATTAAGCTGTATTTAAGCAGCAATATTGCCAATAATGTTTTGTTAAGGCTGAATGAACTGCTCGATCATTCGGGCACAGTAAGTATTAAACAGTGGTTTTTTATCAGGTATCATGATCCTGATAATCATATCAGGGTGCGGGTTAATTTATTTAAGGAGGATGATTTTCAGGATGTTTACCTGGCTATACGCGAGGTGCTTTCGCCGTTTTTAATAAGCGGGCAGGTACATGTTGTACAATTGGATACCTACGTACGCGAACTGGAGCGCTATGGGCACCAGATTGAACAGGCCGAGGGCCTTTTTTGTATCGAAACGTTGTTTTGCTGCAACGTGTTCCGCCTGCTCGAAACCAACAGGTACGATACTGAAGACTGGTTTTTAATATTCTGGCTTATTAAAGATTATCTTAACCTGATGAGCAACGACATTAATGCACAGATACGTTTTGTTGAAAAAGGACTGAGCTATTTTTTAACCGAATTTGATGATAAATCGGTCAAGATCCAGATCGATCAGCTTTTCAGAAAATACCACGGTAACCTCGATACACTGCTTTTGGCGTACGATAAACTGCTGCATCAAAAGCGTGAGCATATTGATCGGTTACTGCAGCAATACCATATTGACTGGAATGAACGCTTTTTAAGCAGCGTGATCCACATGGCGGTTAACCGTTATTTCAGCAACCGGCAGCGCCTGCACGAGTGTATTTTGTATGGGATAATGCTTAAATACCTCAAATCAGAAAAAGCGCGAAAGAAGCTCTGATTACTTAAACATCTTATTGTTTAACTGGGCAAAAAAGCTCTCGCGGTAGGTAACGCCGATGGGGATTTTTTCTTTGATCTTATCAAACATCACCATGTTGCCATCAATGGATTTTATCCTTTTAAGTGCAATGATGTACGATTTGTGTGTGCGGGCAAAATCCTGTTGTGGCAGATTATCTGCCAGGGTTTTCATACTCACGAGCGAGATATGGCGTTCGTGTTCGGTAAATACTGAGCAGTAGTTTTTAAGGCCCTCTATATAAATAATGTCGTTAAAATTGATGCGCACAATTTTACCGTGGTCTGTTTTCAGGTAAAACGAATCTGAATGATCGTTTACGGGTGTGGGCTTGTGGGTATCCAGCAGCAGCAGTTTGTCGAGCGCCTTTTGTGCAGCCTGCAAAAACCTGTCAAACGAGTATGGTTTCAGCAGGTAATCAAGCACATTGTTTTCAAAACCGGCCACAGCAAACTCGCTATAGCCCGACGTTATGACGATTTCGATATTTTTAGGCAACAGTTTAATCAGATCGATGCCTGATAGTTCGGGCATATTGATATCGAGGAATATCAGGTCGATAGAATTACTTTTTAAATATAGCAGGGCATCTATCGGGTTGGTAAAAGTTTGTTCGAGATTGATGAAAGGCACCTTCGAGATAAAATCGCTCAGGATATTGATGGCATATTGCTCATCCTCAACTATAATGCAATTAATTACTTTCATATTTTAAAGGCATGGTAAGTTTACATTCATAGCTGTTATGTGTTTCATTAATCAAAAGCTCAAAGTTTTGACCATATTCATCCGTTAACCTTTCCCTGATATAATTTAAGCCTATCCCGTTCGATTCCACCTTATTTAAACTGTTATTGCCTTTATAATTGAGCGAGTAAAAATACAGTTTTTCATCTTCAACATTAATACTTAAAGTGGCTTCCTTACTGCTTTGGTTAAATATACCGTGTTTAAACATGTTTTCAATCAGGGTTATTAAAACCAATGATACTATTTTATATGGCCTGGTAACTGTGCCGATATCAACTTTCATAAAAAAAGAAGGACTGCGGGAAGCATGAATCTTGATAAAATCTTTAATATACCCCAATTCGCTTTCAAGTGTGCTGAAGCCATCCTGGTTTTTAGTTAGGGCATGCCGCATAATGTTTGATAGGGCGATGATGGAATCGCCAACGTCGGGCAGTTTTTTATACGTTTCAGAATATAAAAAGCCAAGAGTATTAAACACAAAGTGCGGATTAATTTGCGATTTGATTACGTTTAACTCGGCCTGCAGCGCCTGTTTCTCCAGTTTTTCCTGTTGCTGCAGCAGTTCAATTTTTTCAAGCTGATGCTGGGCTGCTTCGCGTTCCTTTTGTAACAGTTGCTTAAAAAATCCGTAAGCGGCACCCATGGTGCCAAAATAAATAGCCCGTGTGCTTAGCGCAACAACCCGTTCGTTATTACCCGCAACCGAAAATGGCTGATGCAGGATGAGCATTACCAGGATCACCTTCAGATAGGCTGATATCACAATAAAAACGGCTATAACTATAACAGTTACTGCTATCCGTAGTGGTTTGTTTTTGATTTTTCGTCCAAAAAAGCGGTAGCAGGCCCAAAATCCATAAAAATCGGCAGCATTTACTATAAAAGCAAAAAAGCTGTTGAGCAGCGAGATATCCGAACCGCCGATATAGATGGCAAAGTTTTCATAAAACATGTAAACGGCCCAGAAAAGTAAATGCTGACCGGTGGTTTTTAGCTTCTTGTTATTCACTGTAAAATTCGTTTTGTCTTTTTTTTTCGTCCCACGCAAAAGCGGTTTTGGTCATCCGGAAAGGGGCATTGGTACTAATTTTTTCTTCCGCAAAGGCTTGTTACTCACATTTATACCATCACGGTTAAAAAATACTGATCCATAACCCTTTAAAAGTTTAAAATTATGAAAAATCACGACAAAGCCTCTTTACCAAAAATTCAAATTAAACAAGTGCAGGTGCTTAACAGGGTTTTAGGTAATAACATTAAAAATAGTAACGCAGCGGGCTATGCGGGCATGGCCGGTACAACCACTGTAGATACTTCGCAAACTACTACTACATCAGGTATCTTTTAATCAGTTCAGCGCCGGTATACCAGCGCTTATTGCCTGCCGCCACGATGTATGTTTTTCATTAATAAGGTTATTACCAATAGCCGGTTATCATGAAAATGCCGAAACTATCCGAATCATATAAATTTTCATCAGCATTGATGTTAAGGTTTCACCCTTTTAATTGCGGTGGAGCCTTAACAAGCAATGCTATTCGTGAATTTATTAAGGACGAGCTTTTTATGCAGGCACTTTGGCTAACCTCGAAAGACCTGTACGATGCGGTTTTGCGCATTGATGCCATAACTGATAGCCGCAAGCTCGAAAAACTTGAACTTACGCTGGCCAAATTTGTAAACCGTATTAACACCGGCGATGCACCGGCGGGATTATTTGACGGATACGCTGCTGTTGACATAGGTAACCAAACCAACCTGCAGTTTGATGAAACTTATCATCATACGAGGCTTAGTCCGGCAACAAATTACAGCATTTGCATTGGCTTACTTAATGATAACGTTATTCGCGGCTTGCTAAGTTACCGCGTAAACAAAACATTATACACCCATAATAACAGCTACCGGAAAATTGACGGGCAAACTTCAAATTACGGTAAATGCAAAACATCTTCGGTAACGGCATCGGCCGAGTTGATGCACCTGGTTAAATTTTGCGCTGCCGAACGCCCTTATGTAGATATACTGGAGTTTGTAATGCGTACCATGAGCATGCAACCGGCAGAGGCTGAGCAATGGTTAAATGAACTGATAGATACACAGATTTTATGGAGCGAGCTTGAACCGCGGGTATACGGTGACGGATATATTGACCATGCTGTACGGGTACTTAATCGCATTGCTCCGGATGCCGATGCTGCCAGGACCTATTTATCTAATCTGGGTGAAATACAGCAAATACTAAGCGGTACCGATAGTGTAATTGTAAAAAATAATAAGATAGCTATGATTTTGAAAAACTTAACAGGCGAAGTTTCTGAAGGGACGTTTTTGCAGGTGGATTATTTCAGGCAGGGTGCAAACGCCACGCTCGACGAAGCTTATACTGATAAATTGCTTGATGCCATTGATATGTTGAACAACATTACACCAAGGCATCGTCATGGCGATCTGGAAAATTTTATAAAACGCTTTAAACAAAGATACCACGAGCAGGAAATACCCCTTATGCAGGCTCTGGATCAGGAAACCGGCATAGGGTACGGTAACGAACGTAAAGAAAAATTAAAACCGGCAGATATTAACGGAGACGGATACAGCGCTGCCGTGAGGTGGCTGATTAGCCAGGTGGTTAACAACCCCGGCAAAGAGGTGATCAACCTGCCTAAAACACTGGTTGATGTAGCTGATGCCGATATTGAGCATGATTTGCCGCCAAGTTTTTCGGTTACTTTCCGCATCTCTAACGATGATGAGCCTTTAATTTACCTTGAACATTGCGGCCGGCCAACCGGTACCGCTATGTTTAGCCGTTTGTCAAACACCGAAAAAAGCTTTAAGCAAATTGTTGATGAAATAGCCGAAACGGAATCTTACATATACGATCCGGCATTAGTTGCCGAAATTATACACACGCCGGCAGATAGTTTGGGGAATTTTACGCCCGGTGCCTTCCGCAACTATCAGGCTCCTGCAACCGGTGCCGACGGGCAGGACAGGGCCGAGGTTAACCTGGGCGATTTAATGCTGGCCATTAAGGGTAACGAAATTGTGTTACGTTCGGTAAGCCTCAACCGCCGCATTATTCCTGTAATTACCAATGCAGGTAATTACGGCCTTAACTCGTTACCGGTTTACCGCTTTTTAAGTGATGTAAAGCAGCAGGGAGCTAAACAAGAGTTGGGTATTAATCTTGATATATTACCAACATTGGGCGTAACCAAAACGCCGCGTATTGTTTATGAGGGCGTTATACTGGCCTTAAAAACCTGGTACATCAATAACGCTGCCGTGCTTGAATTGCAGCAGGCTATTGCCAATGATTACTATACAGCCTGGGAGCAGTTTTTAAATTACTGGCAACTGCCTGATATTTTTGTATATACCGATGCTGATAACGAGCTTATTGTGCACAGTAACAGCCGCCTTGAAGTGGTAGCCTGGCTATCGTGCTGTAAAAAGAAACAGCAGGTTGTATTGAAGGAGTACATAGGCAGCAGCAACAATATCATCCTTAAAAAGAAAGACGAAAAAACAGTTGGCAACCAGTTTGTAGCCGTTTTAAAACGCGGCGAAAAAACGCCGGCAAACAGGTATGCGGCCACTGCGCCAATGAGCGCCAATATTGCTAAACGGCAGTTTTTTCCGGGCGATGAGTGGCTGTATGTTAAGTTGTATTGCGGCCTCAAAACGGCCGATAATGTAATAGGCAACGAGCTGATCCAACTGAGCAAAAAACTTTATCACGAAGACCTGATAGACCAATGGTTTTATGTGCGCCACGCCGATCCCGAACCTCACATCCGTTTCCGGGTGCACCTGGCCTCGGTATTTGCACTGGGCAGGGTTATTCAGAGCATCAATACCGCGTTTTCGGCACTCATAAAATCAAAACAGATTTGGAAGGTGCAGTTTGATACTTATGAGCGCGAACTGGAGCGCTACGGCGAAGCCTCGATTGAGCTTGTGGAGCAGTTTTTCTTTAATGATAGCCTTGCTATTGCCAGCCTGCTATCAAGGATGGATATGACCGAAAACTTTGATGAAGCAAGGTGGCTTTGGGGACTGTTATCGATAGACAGGTTGTTGAACGATTTTGAACTTGATACGGCTCAAAAAATAGCAATTACCCGCCTGCTTGCCAAATCGTCACATCCCGATGATAGTGACGATGCCGATAACCTGCTTGCCCGCCAGTTATCATTCAGGTACAGGCATTATCGCGGCCGTATTGAAGCGCTTTTTGCAGTAGGCGGAGATATTACTGGCGATGACTTACTCAGGTTCAGGAGCCTGAATAATCGCCCTGCCGCAGCGTTGCTTACCGAGCTGATAGCATCAGGCACCATACCGCAGGATCTTACGCTGGTATTAATGAGCCTGGTACAAATGAGCATGAACCGCCTGTTTAAAACCAAACAGCGTGTGCACGAACTGTTTGTTTACGATTTTCTGCTGCTTTACTATCAATCAACCCAACTGCAGCAGGATGAGCAGCAGAATAATTATGTAGTTAATGCCCAAAGCCAGTACTTTGCCGACAGGCCATATCTCAGGTAAATTATAACCTTAGTTTAAAAATACTTTAACCGATCCTACACAAATCAACATTAAGTCTCCCTTTGCGGGGAGACTTTTTGATTTTATATCCCCGGTTTATTTGTTAACAAAATCTTAATAACACATTTTTTCCTGAAATGTAATTACAGGCGTAATTTTGGCCGGGTGCATTATATAAGCCCACAACCCCGCTTTAATATACTATGGAAAGAAGATCGGCATTAAAAAATATAGGCGGCCTGTTGCTGGCCCCTTCACTGGCCCTTGGCAATAACACTATAAAACCGGGAAAACCGGCGCTTCGTATAGCCCACATTACCGATGTACACCTTAAAGATAAGTTTGACGCTCCTGCCCGCTTTACCCGCTGCCTGCATCATTTGCAGCAGCAAACTCCAAAAGTAGACATGGTACTAAACGGAGGCGATATTGTTTTTGACATGAACAAGGAAAACATCGGCACCATTAATGATCAATGGAAGCTGATGCACCATCTAATGAAAAACGAATGCAGTCTGCCGGTGCACTACTGCCTGGGTAATCATGATATATGGTGGTACGAAGACGATAAGGGCCAGGCCATCTACGGTAAAAAATACTCGATGGACCAGCTGCAACTGGCAAAACCCTATTACAGTATGGTGAAAAATGGCTGGAAAATCATCATCCTGGATAGCGTTCACCTGGATATTGATAATACCTGGTACATAGGGAAATTAGGCGATGAGCAAATGAACTGGCTGAGTGATGAGTTAAAGGCCACAGATAAAAACATGCCGGTAATGGTAATGACACATATCCCGATATTAACCGCTTTGTTGATGATTGAGGATGATATAGTGAACAAATGGACTATGCTTGGCGGCGATATGCATACCGATACCGCTAAAATTATCAACCTGTTTTACCAGCACCCCAATGTAAAGCTTTGTGTAAGCGGCCACCTGCACATGCGCGATAAGGTGATTTACAATAATGTTACCTACCTGTGCAATGGCGCAGTATCCGGCGCCTGGTGGGAAGGCAACCGCCGCGAAACCGCCCCGGGTTATGGCCTTATCGATTTGTATCCCGATGGTACTTTTAACGAAAGTTACGTTAATTACTGATACTTCGTGTCATTTGTTTCACGTCATTAGGTCATTAAGTCATTTTGCTTTGCACCGTTAAAAATGACCTAATGACGCAAAGCAAAATGACTCAATGACGCGCAGCTAATGGCGCAAAGCAAAATGACCCAATAACGTGAAACAAATGACGCGCAGCAAAATGACCAATTAAAGTTTGAGGATGCTTTTAAACTTATCCTCGTAGCTATTTAACTGGGCTATAAGTTGTTTGCTTAGGACTTCCTGGTGTGCATCGCGGGTGATGATTGCCATGTTGTTGAGAAACGACATGCCTATTTGCACTTCGCGCGGGTTGAGTTTGCCGGTATCCTGTTGTAGCTGGTGATAGTTATAATTCAGTTGATCGGTTATATAGCTGTGCACGCTGTTGATGAGCTTGTTGCCCAGTTTATCATACTTAAGTTTATATGAAGTATCGGCCAACGTCATTTTAGTTTGTGCGGCAAATATATTTGGATTAATATCGGGCATTACCTCTTCATATTTTTTCAGTGTTTTTAAAGCCAGATCAGGATGCCCGTCTTTAATCAGTCCTAACGACAGATCGGAAAATGTAGAGAGCATTTGCGGGTAAAACATTTGGGTGGATTGCTGATCGAGGTACCTGGCATTTTTAAAATTACCGAACCTGAATTTATTCATCACATTGCTGTACATCACTAAACTATTGGTTTTTGAAAGCTGATCGCTTAGTGACGAATCTGTTTTAAGCGGCAGTAGCCTGAAGGTAAAACCTTCCTGGTACAGGTATGGCTGCAAACCTATCATGTTTGATCGGCTTATTGAAGTGGTGAAGCAGATAGGCCGTTTCCAATCGTTATGTGCCAGGATATCTATCATGGCCAGGTTCTCTTTAGTGATATAGTTTGGCGGGAACTGCCATTTCATGGTATCGGTTAACATCCCTTTTTGTTGGGGAGTGATCACCTTGTTTTTCATTACATCAGCAGCATTAACCGTTAGTTTGAAATTTTTGGTAGGCAAAAAGTTTTCGGTTGTGCCGTTAGTGTACTCAACGTGAGTGCGCTTATCATCTGATGTAACAAAATCAAAAATATCCTTTACCTCAGTGTAGCCGGGTATTTTAACATCGTTGTACCTGATTACATCGCGGGTGCCCAGTTTATATTTGTCGAAAGGCATGGTGATGGGTAGAGCATCGGCCTCGTTTATTTTACGCTGCATTTGTTTTACCGACCAATCGCCGGTTAACAGGCTCAGGTTAACAATACGTACATCGGGCCTGATGTTTTCCACTTCCTGATCGTACCATAACGAATAGGTGTCATTATCACCCAAATCAAATAAAATGGCATTTTTTGGGCAGGAGATGAGGTAGTTATAAGCCATATCATGCGCCGCCATTTTGGTAGATCGATCATGATTTCGCCATTCCTTACTGCCCAATAAAACCGGCCCGGCCAACAGGCAAACAGCCGTTGTACCTATTGTGGCAAAACGTGGGTTTATTTTTTTAGGGATAAGGTTGATCAGCGCTATCAATCCCAAACCTATCCATATAGCAAAAGCATAAAACGAACCAACATAGGAGTAATCGCGCTCGCGGGGTTGAATTGAAGGTTGATTTACATAAAGTACAATAGCCAAACCCGTAAAAAAGAAAAGCAGGATAATAACCAGCGCATCCTTTTGCCGTTTTTTAAAGTGATAATACATCCCTATTAAACCTATTACAAGCGGCAGGGCATAAAGCGGGGTATAAGTAACGTTGTTTAATATATACTTAGGTGTGTTGGTGCTGTTGTTAAACAAACCCGATGTCCAGTTACCGCCAATACCCTGCATATTGGTTTGGCCTTCGTTATCATCATCATTATAGCGGCCAACAAAGTTCCACATAAAATAGCGCCAGTACATTTGGTACATTTGCCAGCTAAACATCCATCGCAGGTTATCGCTAAAGGTAGGGGTGGCGTTGTCGCTTAGCTGCAGCCAGTCGCGGTAAAACCGGGCATCCTGGGTGTAGGTGGTATTCTCCTCGGTCGACCAGATGCGGGGCAGGAAAGTGGTGTGGTCGTAAATATAATCGGGCCGGTTATAGGCCACTTCGTATTTGTTTTTGCCTTTGCGGTAAAGCGGGGTGCCATCGGTAATATCGGTTATTTTGGCATCAAAATAAGGGCCTTTAAGCAGGGGCGTTTGGCCGTATTGGGTGCGGTTAAGGTACTCATAAAGGGTAAACAGATCGCTGGGGTGCGAGTTGTTGAGGTTGGTACCGGCCGCCGCACGAATAGGAATATAAACAAACGAGCAGTATCCAAAGTAAACAAACACAATGCAAAGCAGCCCTATATTTAAAAAGTGTTTTTGCCTGCGGATGCTGTAACGGATGCCCCAAATTAAGCCGCCGGTTATCAGCGCGAAAAAGAACATTGCTCCAACCCCAAACCCCAGGCCAATTGTGTTTACAAAAAATAAATCGATATAGGCGGCAAGGCTAATGGTATACCCGCGTACGCCAAACTGCACAAAAGCAAGGATGAGAATGCTGATTAAAAAAGCCATCAAACCGCTTTTAAAATTGATGTTTTTATGCCTGCGGAAATAGTAAACCATCACCAATGCCGGGATAGTTAGCAGGTTAAGTAGATGGATGCCGATGGAAAGCCCTATAACATAAGCAATAAACACCAGCCACCTGTCGGCACGGGGCTCATCGGCAACGGTATCCCATTTTAATATAGCCCAAAAAACAACCGCCGTGCAAAGCGACGACCATGCGAAAACAATGGTTTCCACCGCCGAAAACCAAAAGGTATCGGTAAAGGTAAACGCCAGTGCACCGGTTAAACCTGCGCCCATAATTTGCAGGGTTTGGTTTTTGCCAAGCGGTTCGCCTTTTACAGAAAGAAGCTTTTTGGCAAGTGTAGTAATACTCCAAAACAAAAACATAATGGTTGCCCCGCTGGCCAGTGCCGAACCCAGGTTGGTAAAGTAGGCTACTTTGGTTCTGTCGCCCAGGCTAAGCAGCGAAAATGCCTTACCTATCATGGCAAAAAGCGGGTAACCTGGTTGATGTGATACCTGGAGTTTATAGGCGCATGAAATAAACTCGCCGCAATCCCAAAAGCTTACAGATGGCTCGAGGGTGAGGATGTAGGTTAGGGAAGCAATAGTGAAACAAAGCCAGCCCAGCAGGTTGTTGATTTTATTATAGGTCATGGATGGAAAGTGTAAAGTTTTTTCAAATAGTTAGCACTAAATTATGGTGTATTTAAGCTAAGTAATTGAAATTTAACACTTTTAACATTTATTAACAGATGGGGAGGGGAAATGTTAAAATGAGGGGAGCCAAGAAAAAAATTAAAAAAGGTCCGAGTGGGAGCCCGTTCTAACTAATTCTAAAAGGTTAATTCGTTCGTTTTCATCCCAAATCAGTAAAAGGTCCGGCTTCACGTGGCATTCCCAATAGCCGTTATAGGTACCGCTTAATTTATGTGGTTTGTGTTTTTTGCCAAGACCCCGATGTCCCTTTCAGCAAGAACCGTGATTAGTTTTTGTAATAGCAGTACATCTGTTGCTGATCGCTTTTTTAACAATTTCAGGTCTTTAAGGAATTTAGTTGACGTAACAATTTCAAACATTGCATTTAAATGCTTTTGAATAACTCGTCAACGTTTTTAAATCTTTTTCCTTTTCCTGCCTTAAGTTCATTCATTGCAGCAATGGTTTCTTCGTTTGGAATTTTAGATTCCTTTTTAATCTTGATGGTTACCCCAAGCTCTTTTAGCAGGCTTTTAACCAAGCGGGTTTTATCAACCGGAACAGTAATCTCAAGTGTCTGCATACACAAAAATAGGTAATAATTTGCTTTTGAGCCAGCCTCAAAAAATATTACTATTCCGGTTAAATTCAAACCATCCCGCCAAACCCACGTTAAGCAATAATGATTTTTAATTAAAAGTTTAACGCTTTTGTTATGAAGATAGAAAAGTTTTATGACCAGGTGTACGTTTGGATAATTAAATACGGCCCCGGATTTTTAATAGGTTTACTGGTTTTATTTATAGGGCTTTGGTTAATTAACCTGCTACTGAAGTGGTGGCAGGGGCATATGCTTAAGAAGGAAATTGATCCCACCATCAAACCCTTTTTGCAAAGCCTGGTAGGTGTAACCTTGCGGGTTTTGCTTATACTGGGTGTGGTGCAAATTATGGGAGTGCCTATCACCTTATTTACTGCATTGGTTGGCGCGTTTGGCGTAGCCGCCGGTTTGGCGCTTTCGGGTACTTTGCAAAATTTTGCCAGCGGTGTGCTTATTTTGTTGCTTAAACCTTTTGTTATAGGTGATAACATTATAGCACAAGGATTGGAGGGTACGGTTACATCTATCCAGATTTTTTATACCACGGTTAAAACTTTTGATAACCGGATTGTGATTGTGCCCAACAGTAAGCTATCCAACGAAGTTATTATCAATATCAGCAGGGAGGGTACGCGCCGGTTGGATATTGAGCTGAAATTTACTAACAATATTGATTTTAACGAGGTTAAATCGGTTATCAATGCATCAATCGACAAATCAAAAAATATTCTCGAAACGCCCGAAAGGAGGATTGGCATTGCCGGGATCGATCCGGACGGATACCGGGTTGGGGTAAATGTTTGGGTACACGCGCATGGTTTCCAGGACACCAAACTGGCTGTGCAGGAAAATATTTTGCAGGATATAAAAGCATCGGGGATAAAAATTCCGGGATTATAAGCGGTGGATATATGGAGAAGTTTGAAAACAGGACAACAGTAATTGTTGAAACCCCCAAAGGTTGCGGGCATAAGTATGAGTTTGACGTAACATCAAATCAGTTTAGATTAAAAAAACTGTTGCCTGCCGGGATGGTGTTCCCGTTTGATTTTGGTTTTATCCCCGGCACCCTCGGCGGCGATGGCGACCCGCTGGATGTGCTGGTGATTTCGGAGGTAAGTACTTTTCCGGGTTGCGTGATTGATTGCCGGCTAATTGGCGGATTTAAGGTTGAGCAAACCAGTCCGGAAGGGAAAGTTTATAGAAATGACAGGTTCCTGGCCGTACCCCTTGTTTCAAAAATATTTACCGATTTACACGATGCCGCCCAATTGCCCCATACACTTACCGACCAGATAGAGGCTTTTTTTACCAATTACAGCCGCCTCGAATCGAAAGAATTTAAACTGATGGAACGGCTTGGTGCAGAGGGGGCTATGGAACTGGTAGAGATAGGAACTATCAGGCAGGAATAGTAAAAGGCATTTTAATAAAACTCAATTGCCTTTTACCTGTATTTATAGTATAACATTGTTGAATTTAAATACTACTATTATGAAAGCTCAACAGAATTCTAATAACAATGCGCAAGGTAAACCAACTGCCAATCGCGCCTTTACTAACCAAAACGATGCCCAAAAGCAAAAAGGCATCAGTAATGCCGGAGGCCAGCGCTCAGATCAGACATCGGGCCGGGACAGCGCTCATCATCCCGAACATAAAAAAGCGTAATGTTGTTATTTATAAAAACGCCTTTGCTTACCGGTAAAGGCGTTTTGTATTTTTAACCTGCAATGAAAAAAATCTTTACCTGTATATTAGCTATGGCAGCAGCTTTAAACGCCCAATCGCAACAAGGTAAGCTTATTGAAGTAGCCTCTTTTGGCCAAAACCAGCCTATCGGTGTAACTGTAGCGCCAAAAAACAATCGTTTATTCGTATCCTTTCCGCACCACCAGCCTTATTTATACGGGCTTACCGAAATTATTAACGGCAAACGTGTGCCTTTTCCGGATGCCGAATGGAACAAATACGATATGCAAAACCCGGATAACCATTTTGTAAACGTGCAGGATTTATATGCCGACGATCAAAATAATCTTTGGATACTTGATTCGGCCCCGGCAGGTGCGGCTTCGGTGCTTGATAAGGGTAATAATGCTAAACAGGGCAGGTTTAAACTCATCAAAATTGATCTTGCCGAAAACGCAATTAAACAGATCTACACCTTTGATGATTTGCCAAAAGAAAAAAGCGCCCTGAATGATATGTGTATTGATAACAGCAAGGGGCTGGCTTACCTCTCTGATCCCGGTTTACACGCCATTGTAGTGCTCAACCTGGCATCGGGCAAAAGCAGGATTGTACTTAAAGATGATAAGGCTACCATAGTACAACTTGGCTTAAAGCTACACCTGGATGGTGAGGATGTGGTTGACCAAAGCGGTAACCCATTTGTATCAAACGTTAACGGTATAGCGCTTACTAAGGATAATAAATACTTTTATTTCCGTGCCATTAATCAAACCAAATTATACCGAATTGAAACCAGGTTTTTGGCCGATGAAACGCTTACCGATACTGATTTATCAGCCAAAGTACAAACCGTTGCCGAAACAGGTATTTGCCACGGCATGATTGCCGATAGCAGGGGGAATATTTATTTAAGCGATTCGCCCGATCATGCTATCCAATATGTAACGCCCGATGGGCAGGTGCATTTTTTGGTGAAGGATGAGCGCCTCATCTGGCCCGATTCGTTCGGTATCAGCAGCGACGGTTATTTGTACCTGAGTGCATCGCAAATGAACCGGTTGCCCCGGTACAATGACGGGCAGGACAAAACAGCATATCCTTACCGGGTTTATAAAGTTAAACTGCCGTAAGCTTTTTGGCTTCGGCTTCTTCGCGGCTCATTTTTTTAATGTGTTCGCGGTGTTGAATGCCCCAATCGCGCAGTTCGCCAATTACCTTGCTAAGCGAGTTGGCGTATTCTGTGCGGGCGTATATTACCGTTACGGGTGTGGTATCATAAACTGTGCGGGTTACAAAACCGTTAAGCTCCAGTTCCCTTAACTCTTTCGAAAGCACCTTTGGGGTAATATCCTCCAGTTCGCGCTGTAACTCCTTAAAACGTTTAGGGCCGTTAATAAGGCTTACCAGCATAGGTAACTTCCATTTACCGTTAAGTACATACAGCGTATCGCGCACGGCGGTTACGCTGGCCTTGCAGGCTTCTTTGGAGTATTCAGTAGGAGGATTGTTGTGATCCATTGTTTTGCTATTTATCGATTCCGGTATCTTTTTGGATGGTGGTATCTTTTGGATAGCAAAAATACTAAAGCTTATCGTAATTTTCTTCGGAAAACAACTTTCTCAATTTTTTCAGGAAAAGGTTTTTCAGCGGTTGAAAAGTATAATCTTCTTAAGCGGCTAACTTCTGCAAGTCGTTCGGATGGGGTTTTCTTTAACCAAAATTCAGTGTCAAGTCTGTCCTCATCTTGCTGAAGTACATGGTTTACTACCATGATCATTTTTCTTTTGGTCGACATAACGTTGTAAAGTTACTTCTTAATCTCCTGTTTTAAAAGAAACCCTTACTGCGTAGCGCCTTAACGCGCTAATTCTGCAATATCCAGGTTTTCACCGCACCAGCAATTTCTCAAACTCTGTACTATCTCCCTTAAAAACATTAAAATCAACCACATGATTAATGCCGTTTACGCGGGCTTTATCCGAGTGCTGCCAGAATTTCCAGTTGGTTTTGTTGGATACCAGTAGTTTGGGTTGGTAGTAATGGGCTATCCAAAGTGTATAACCATCAAAATAGCCCTGCAGGTAATCCTGGTAGAATTTAAGGTTGGTGTAAATGATAGGTTTTATGCCGGTGCGGCTTTCAATCACCTTGATAAAACTTTCCAGCTGCTCGCGCATTTTTTCGGGTTTAACACGGTATAGCCGCTCTACATCCACCACCATAGGCAAATCACCTTTTTCGGTTTTTACCGTTTGCAGAAAAAATTTGGCTTGCCAGGTGCCGCTTTTTTGCGGTAGAAAAAAGTGATATGCGCCACAAACAATACCGGCCTTAGGCGCCTCACGCCAGTTGCGCTGAAAATACGGATCGACACTTAATACGCCCTCTGTAGCTTTAATAAAAGCGAAACTGATATGCACATCGCCCTCGTGCATGGCTTTAACCTGTTTCCAGTTAATGCGGCCCTGGTACGATGATACATCTATGCCGTGTACCGTATATCCATCGGGTATGTGAATATTAAAATTATTGTATTTGCGGTAATGCGTATCCTCGCCCGAATCAATGATCCAACGCCAGGTGGCGCTGCCAAACTTCAGGATATAACCGTAATAAAAAGGCGAGAGTAAAATAAGCAACAGGAAACAACCCCCAATTATCCAATCGACAGAGATTACCGTTCGCTGCTGCTTTTTAGTCGTCGGCTTTTTGCGGGCTGGCGCTTTCTTTTTTACAGGAGATTTTTTATCGGCAGGCGGCACGGGGCAAAAGTAACTAAACTGACCTTTGATTGGGGATGATTACGTTGATTTCGCTGATTTTTTTCTTTTTGAATGATTAGGATTGATTTTAATGATTTCACTGATCCTGTGCGAACTGAAGGTTACTAATCATACACCGCCTTGATAAATCGGAAATCTTTTTTACTTCACAATGCATCTGCGAAACCAACGTAATCTAACAAATCAACGGTTTTCTTTTTGGGATTTCACCGATTGAGCTTTGATTACGCCGGTTTGGTCTTTCTAAATACAGACACTCACATCCCTGCAGCCATCATCCTCATTCTTTAGGTATCAACGAAATCAACGTAATCATTCCAAATCAACGGTTTTACAATGGGATGATAAACAAAGTTGTATATTTGTAAGGTAAACTTACAAGTTTAACTGATTAGATTTATGAGTGAAGAAAAAGAAGTCCAATTGGTTTCAGAATTACGCTTTGTAATAGGCCGCTTAAGTAAGAAGATCCGCCGCAACTCGGAAACAGCGGGGAAGCTTTCTTTAACCGAACGATCAACCATGGCACTAATATTTCAATATGGCGAGATTTTGCCCAATGAACTGGCATCGATGGAAAAGATCACCACACAATCCATGTCGCAGATTTTGAATAACCTGCTTAACCTGGGGTTGATTAACAGGCGCATCTCCGAACTGGATAAACGGAAGGTGATCATCTCGCTATCTGATGAGGGGATGAACCTGATCCATAAATCGCGCAGCGAAAAGGACGAGTGGCTTAACCGCGCCATTGAGGCTACCTGTACCGCCGAAGAGCAGGAAATATTGAAAAAAGCGCTGATGCCATTGGCCAAACTGGTTGAATTTGATTAACAGGAAAGATTATTGATGATTAAGATAAGCATATTCAGCGCGTTTAAAAGCCGCAATTACAGGTTGTATTTCTCGGGGCAGTCGGTATCCTTATTGGGTACCTGGATGCAGAAAACGGCCGTTAGTTGGGTAATCTATTCGCAAACGCATTCTAAATTTATGCTGGGGCTCAGCTTGTTCGCCAGCTTGTTCCCTTCGTTTTTATTCTCGTTTATCGGCGGCGTAATGTCTGACAGGTACGATCGCTTTAAACTATTGCTGCTTACGCAGGTGGCATCTATGGTGCAGGCTATCCTGCTTTCGGTAATGGTGTTTTTGGGATATTATTCGGTTTGGGGCATCATCGGCTTAAGTGCCGTACTGGGTATTATCAATGCCTTTGACGTGCCGGCCCGCCAATCGCTGGTGTATGATATGGTTGATGATAAGGCCGATTTGCCCAATGCCCTCGCCCTTAACTCGTCTATGGTAAACCTTTCAAGGTTGATTGGGCCGGGTATAGCCGGGCTGGTGCTCGAGAAATTTGGCGATACCGTTTGCTTCGGAGCCAACGCCATAAGCTTTATAGCCGTGATAGGTTCATTATTAATGATGCGCCTGCCCGAAGCTGCTGCTAAAAAACACGATAAAAATATAGCTGCCGAACTGAGGGAAGGCTTTGCATACATTCAAAATACACCAACTATAAAATTTATTTTGCTGATGCTGGCCTCGGTGAGTTTGTTTGTACTGCCTTTCAGCACGCTGATCCCGGTGTATGCCAAGGATATTTTTAAAGGCACGGCCTCCACATTTGGCGTAATTGATAGCGTGATAGGTTTAGGCGCGTTTGGCGGCGGGATTTTCCTGGCTTCGTTACAGGCAGGTACCGATTTGAAAAAGATCCTGGCCATCAACACGCTTGTGTTTGGAATAGGCCTGATTGTGTTTTCGCACATGCACAGTTACCCGGTGGCGTTATTATTTGGTGCGATAACCGGTTTCGGGATGATGTCGCAGATCACTATTGGTAATACGATAATCCAAACAACTGCCAGTCCGGATATGCGCGGGCGGGTGATCAGCTATTATGCCATGGCTTTTTTTGGTATGCAGCCGCTGGGCGGTTTGCTGGTAGGCTCGGTATCGCAAAAAATAGGCGTGCCCGATACGGTTATGGCCGAGGGTATGGTAGCCCTGCTGCTGGGCGTTATCCACTTCAGGTTTTTACTCCAAAGCCGGCTGAAAAAGGAAGCCGCCGAACGATTATTACAGCAACAGCAGCCTCTTGAAGCTATTTCTTAATTAAAAACAATAAACACCATGATAACTACCATTGATGAAAATGCAGCGTTAGTACTTATCGATCTGCAGAAATACATTGTTCAACTCCCTTGCGCACACCCAATGCCCGGCGTACTTGAAAACGCTGCCCGGTTGGTGGCCGCCTTCCGCAAAGCGGGTAAACCCATCGTTATTGTTCATGTTGAACCTATCAGCCCGGCATTTAAAACCCGTCGCGACAGCAAAGGCAACAGCATGACCGAACTCCCTGCCGACTGGAACGAAATTGCCCCCGAAATAAAAACCGAATCCACCGATATTTTTATCACCAAAAAACAATGGGGCGCTTTTTTTAATACCGGCCTGCACGAAGAACTACAGAAACGAGGGGTAACTCAAATAGTTTTAGCAGGCGTATCCACCAGTATTGGTGTTGAAGCAACCGCCCGTTCGGCTAATGAGTATGCCTATAACATTGCTTTTGCCAGTGATGCCATGACCGATATGTTCGCTGAAGCACATGAGCATAGCTTTAAGTATATTTTTCCGAGGATAGGAGAGGTAGGGACTACCGGCGAGATTATTGAGAAGCTGTAATAATAAACAACTATCAGGCAAAAGGTAACGCCGATGATTGCCTTTTTGTAAAATGGCATCAATGTTAAATAATGACAATTTATTTGAGTTGATGCCGTTTTTAACATAAATTGCCTCAAAGTTGATTTTTGAATAACAAATAACTAAACCTTATACCATGAGTATTTTTTCTACCCGTCATGCGTTTTATCTATCTCTTTTTTGCGGATTCTATTTTTTTAGCAGTTGCTCGAAAAAGGATAAGCCAGCCCCTGTTGACAATACTCCCAAGATTACAATCACTTCTTTAAGTGCCGACTCGGGAGTTTACAATGCTTCGATAACGATTACCGGTACTGGTTTTATCAATGATATGACCCGCGATAGGGTTTTTTTTAACGGAAAGGAGGCTAAAGTAACTTCGGCCGGTAATACACAAATAACCGCCCTGGTGCCCCTGGCAGCAGGTACAGGTAAGCTAACCCTAAAGGTTGACGCCGCTGCCGAAGTAAGCGGCCCGGTATTTAACTATAAACAATCGTGGATAGTGAGTACAATTGCCGGAAGTGGTGCGGAGGGATTTGCCGATGGAAGCGGTACGGCCGCAACGTTTCACAGCCCTGTGGGTATAACGATAGATGATGCAGGCAATCTTTTTGTAACAGATGAAAAAAATGGTGCGGTGCGTAAAATCACTATCGACGGAAAAGTAACAACTATAGCAGGAAACGGAGTTTCGGGAAATGCTGATGGGAAAGGAGCGGCCGCCAGCTTTTATAACCCTGCCGGCATTTGTGCTGATAAGGCAGGTAACCTTTACATAGCCGATTATGCCAATAACCTGATCCGTAAAATTGATGCATCGGCCAATGTAACTACTATAGCGGGTACCGGTGCGATTGGATTTACCAATGGAGCCGGCAGTAAAGCGAGTTTTACAGGTCCGACGGGTGTTGCTATCAACGGTTCCGGTGAGCTATTTGTGGCTGATTTCGTTAATGAGGCTATCAGAAAAATAGCCAAAGATTTAACTGTTAGTACCTTTGCGTCAAGTCTGATCCCAGGGGTTGACGATCATTTACACGGGTTCCATTTCCCGGAAGGAATAGCAACAGATAAAAATGAAAATATCTATTTTACAGACCTGACGGGCTATACAATCAAAAAAATAAGTTCTTCGGGCGCAATATCAGCCATTGCCGGAAATGGTGTGCGGGGTATTGTAAACGGACAGGGTAATAAAGCCGGATTTGAAGAACCAAAAGCTTTGACAATTGATAAAGACGGAAATATTTATGTTACTGATAAAAATCAGATCAGAAAAATAGACAAGGATGCTAACGTTAACGTTTTTGCCGGACAATCATCTGCCGGTGCAGTTAATGGTGCTGCTCTTGCCTCGGGCTTTAATGAGCCTAACGGGATTGCAGCAGATAAAGACGGAAACATTTATGTGGCCGACACCGGAAATAGTCTGATCCGTAAAATTGCGTTTCAATAAAAATAACAGGTGTTGGAATGTTTGCGGGCAACGCGCTTATTTTTGCAGCTGGAGATGGGGTCTTTTCAAAACAAAAACATTTATTTGAAGTAACCTACCGGTGTGTACACCGGTAGGTTTAAATAATGCTGTTTAGGTGCTACCTATGAAAAAAATATTTCCGCTTAAATATCTTACAGCGCTGCTTAGTATACAAGGGGTGATTATTGGCCTGTCCACCAAAACGTTCGCCCAGGCCGATACTGCAAAAATTACGGTAAATAGCCCCGTGTTCATCTCACCCACCGTACAACGCTGGGACGATAGGGTAATGATCGATCTGCAAAATCAGCGTACCCCAAAGCAAACCGGCTTTTTTATGTTTTTAAGTAAAAATGTTTTGTACGGCGATATCGGTATCCCGGCGGGTTTACTGGTGGGTGGCATAGTGAGCAACAATAAGGAGATGCGGCAGAATGCGGGCTATGTGGCCAGTAGCACGGCCATATCTTACGGATTTATGGTGCTTATTAAACACCTGGTAAAACGCCCAAGGCCTTTTGTGCAGAATATCCGGATCACGCCGGTTTACCGGGCGGGGGGAACATCGTTCCCCTCTGGGCATACTTCGTCAAGTTTTGCTACAGCTACTGCGCTATCAGCCGCTTACCCAAAGTGGTATGTGATAGCGCCATCGTTTTTCTGGGCAGGGGCTACCAGCTACTCGCGTATGTATCTTGGGGTGCATTATCCCACAGATGTGGGCGCGGGGATTATATTGGGAACGGGCAGCTCGGCGGCAATGTCGTTTTTGAAAAAGTAGTTTTTAGAACAAGGTAAACTTTTATATTTACTTAATAAATCACTATCCTTTAGTGGTACGCCGCAAACTCCGAAATTAAAACCTATGGAAAACACAGCCAAATCTATCCGCCCATTTATCGGTGCCCAAAATTTTGAAACATCACGCAGCTTTTACCGCGACCTTGGTTTTGAAGAAGTTTTGCTAAGCCACAATATGAGTTTATTTAAAACCGATGGGTTAGGATTTTATCTGCAGGATGCCTATGTGAAAGATTGGATAGATAACACCATGGTGTTTTTGGAAGTGGCTGATGTTGATGCTTACTGGGAGAAACTGTTGGCTTTAAATTTACCTGAAAAATACAAGGGAGTTAGAGTAACACCCATCCGAAGAGAATCGTGGGGGAGCGAATGCTTTGTTCATGATCCATCGGGGGTTTTATGGCATTTTGGGGCGTTTAATAAATAGTACCGAGGTTACTAATCTGCATGCGGTTGAATGACTTTTTGCATAACTTGGTACAAAGATACGCCCTTGGGTAACTGTGTGTGCTGCAATACATTTACGATGAACTGCACAGGAGCGGGAATTGTCTTTGGACATCGTTTAAAAAGACAAAAAAACGGCCGAATTGTTTTGGAAAGAGATTAAGTTTTGAACGATTTTGTTGGTGGCCTGCGAGAAATGTAAATCGAGTATTACGCCGGAAATAATGGATGGAAATATTTATTTTAGATTCTAATCCTTTCACAAATGTATTTTGTCCGTTTTCGTCGCCTCATAACTAATCTAAAAAACAATATCGTTTTAACGATAACAACATTGTTAAATACAATAAAGCGCATATTTACATCTACTTGGACAAAATTTGGTATCCTATTACTTGTTTATGTTGGAATTTGCTTGGGTTTAAGTGTTTATATTTATTTTTCGAAAAAGATAACCGGAGAGCAATGCTTATGGTGTACAAATATATTGACAGGGCTTTTAGCAATCTTAGCGCTTATAGAAATAAAAGAACGTACAAATTCTAACACCGGCAGGCGATCGTGGCTATTATCGATATTTGACAACAAAAAGAAGCTTATCAAATTTTTATTAGTGATTTTATTGACCGTCGCTGAGTGTGCTATTGCAATAAAAAAAGAAAAAATTAGTAGTGATGAGTTATTAACTGAAAAGAAGCAATCACGTATTAACGAAGTTAAAAATAGATCAATATTATCAGATACAATTTCTACTCGTGTTAAACAAACCGAAAAATACTTTGCAGATAAATATGATCATAAATTAGATTCTGAAACGAAAAAAATTACAGAGCATTTCATTACAGCTTTGGCTGAAAACGGAAAGCTATACGATAAAAAACAAGATAAAGTCATAGATGAAGTTAGTAAGAGTGGCCGTTTCGATCCTCCCGCAGTAGGACTTGACTCAATACCGAGTAAAGGGATTCCCAATAATTACCTCAGACTTGATTTTTGGTTTACTAATAAAGGCACGAGAGCTAAGGCTGGTGAAATTAAAGTGTATTTTTTAGCATCGTCATTTGGGAAATATATCCCTTTTGGTAACAAACATTCAAATTATTTTAGTTTCGATAGCATGGATAGAGGTCCAGGCATGTCACACATAATTGATGTTCCCTATAATCCTTTTTTGCATCAGACTATCATTATATTAACCAAACTTAGCTATTTTGATGCCTTTATGAAAAATCATTTCGATGATGAATATATCATCGAAATAGATCCCAAAAATCACAAAAATTCGGAAATTCCTTTTGCTACAGGGAACTATCGTGAAATATTATTTGAAGAGTTTAAAAAGAACTTTTTAGATTTACAAAAGTGACTTAGAAATAAGGACTCTCAAATGCCTTTTTGGTCTCATCAAAAACCTTCAAATCTTCCTCGCTCCATTCAGAAACCTGAGATAATCTTTCCCGGTAATTAGATACAGATGAATGAGATTCCTGTTGAATAGTTACGCCTAACTCTTTAAGTATCTGTTTAACAACAACACTTTTATTATCAGGAATATTTATAACTAAAGTCTCCATGTATCAAATTTACAATTTTTAAAGAATAATATTATAGAGTTAGTTACCAAAAAAAGCCTCCCTGTTTACCGGAAGGCTTTTTAACAGTTTTGTCAGGCTCAACTCAATGCGCCCTGCCTTGTTCACTTTCCGCCCCGCCGGTGTTCCGTTTTGCAGGAGTATTGGTCAGTTTACCAAAGCTATAGGTGAAGGCCAGCGTGCCAACTTGCGTATCTAAAAAGTTATGATAAGTGGCAGTAGCTCCCGCAATATTGGTGATGGTACCACTCGGACTAAATGATTTTAATACATCCCGTACACTCAGCTTAATAGTACCTTTATTATTCAGTACTTTTTTCTGCACCGCTGCATTTAACATACCGGTAGGGATGGATACAAACTGCCCGTAAGCGCCACTGGTATTATAAAACCCGCTTATTTCGGCGCTCCAGGTTTTTGATATGGTAAACTGGTTGTTGCCGTTGGCACTGAAAGTAGTTTTCGACTGGTTAAGATATCCCGAATAAAATGCGCCCTGGTATTTGTTGTTGTAAACTTCGGCATATAAATTAATTGTCCACCATTTGGTGGGTTGAAGGTTGCTGCTTATCGAAAAATCGAGTGTTTTTTGAACGCCTATGTTGCCTGTGGTGCTGATAAATACATTACCATCTTTATGTATCGTTTCGTTATGTACATCGGTTGTGCGGTTATAGGCAAGGGCAATGGTAAACAGGCTTTTAAAGCTGTAGGCCAGCTTATAATCATCAGTAAATTGCGGCTTAAGGAAAGGGTTGCCCGAAAAATAAGTGAATTTATCTACAAAAAAAGTAAAGGGATTTAAGTTGCCGTAGCTGGGCCTGCCAATCCTGCGGCCGTACGATGCCACCAGCACATTATGCCCTGCCGTATCAATATTGTAGGATAGATACGCCGTTGGAAACAGGTTGGTGTAGTGCTTTACAAATGATGAATCGGGCCTTTGTGCGTTGCCCAGTTGATGGCCGTTGCCGTTGGTATTCTCCATCCTTAAACCTGTTTGTATCGAAAACCTGCCGAAAGCTTTGTTGAAATTAACATAACCGGCATTAATGTTCTCTTTGTAAATAAAGCGGTTGGTGTTGTTATAATCAACGGTGCTTACGTTATCAATTACATTAAAGTAATTAGCCGCGTTATCGGTATTTACATAGCTGCTTTTAACCCCGGCCTCAAATTTAGCTTTGCCTTTAAGCGGATGGGTATAATCGGCTTTGGCCGAATAAATATTGATAATAGAAGGCAAATCATCTGTAATGGTTTGCGAGTTTGTCAGGGTGCCATCGGGCAAAAAAGTGTTATTTACAAAAGTCTGGTTGCTGCCCGATACATCACGGATATAATCCAGATCGAAGGTAAACGCGCGGCCGGTGCTGTCAAACTTGTGGGTGAAGTTTAAGTTAACGCCCTTGCTGGTAAATTTATTGGTAGATGTATTGAGTGTTTGGATGGTCGAATCCAGTCCGCCGCCCTGGCCGTATAGCAAACTGTTTACTGGGCTGCTGTCATGATCGTGGGATAGGGTGCCGGTAAATACCACGCCCCAGGTTGTTTTGGGCGACAGGAAATAATCCATGCCTGCCTTAATGTTGGTGTTGTTGCTTGACGGCCTGAAATAGGAGATATCTTTTAATGAAGAAGTTTGATTGCCGTTGTCATCAAAAAAGATGCGGTCAATTTCAAGCCTGCGGTAAGTTTTTTGATTGTTATAGGCCAGGTTGGCAAAAAAGTTAACCTTATCTATCCGGTAGTTGAGGTTGATGCTTTCGTCGGTACGGCCGTAAACGCCACGGCCCCAACTGGCGGTTGCTACGGCGTTAAAGCCACGGGTGGTGTTCTTTTTGGTTTTTATATTGATTACACCCGCGTTGCCGGCTGCATCATATTTAGCTGGAGGGTTATCCATCAGTTCTATCTGATCTAAGGCCGAAGATGGAAGGGAACGTAGATAAGTTGCCAGGTTAGCCGCCGAGAGATAGGTGGGTTTATCATCTATCATTACCATTACGCCGCTTTTTCCTTTGAAGGTGATGTTGCCGTCGGCATCTATTTGCACGCCCGGAGTTTTTGATAGTACTTCTAAAGCGTTAGCGCCGGTGTTGGATATCAAAGCGCCCACTTTAACTACCGTGCGGTCTATTTTCTGTTGCACGTACGATTTTTTGCCCGTTACGGCTACCTCGTTTAATGTTTTTCCGGTTGCGGATAATGTGAACGCCGGCAGGCTAATTGTTTTTTGCTGACCTATAGTCACGGGGCTGCTCAGGTAATTTTTATAGCCTATATAGGTGGCTTTGATGATGTAAGTATTGTCTTTCAAATTTTGAAAAGTGAAACTGCCATCAGCTTTAGCCAGTTGTGTGCTTACAACGTTGGAGTCTTTTGCTATGAGCAAAACGACTGTTGCGCCATCAAGTGTTTTTTTGGCATCATCCAAAACTATTCCCGAAATTTTACAGGTGGAGGTTTGCGCATAGGTGGTGTTATATAAAAATAATGTAAATAAGATTGAATAGAAAAAGTAAAGAAGCTTCATATCGCTATAAGACTTCAGTCGCGCGAAAATAGTTACAGGGAAATTGGGATTATGAAAAATCAGGAAGAATGAATGCAAAATCTATAAAGCGAAAAAGCCTTCCTGCTTACACCGAAGGCTTTTTGTTGAACCTGTTTTCCTACAAGGGTGGAGAATACGGAGGCATTGACCACCTCATTTCGGAATAGTGTAACCATCAATTCCGTAACACATTGACCACTTCAAGTGATTATCCTGTAGTGATATTTTTATATAATATTAAACACAATTCATTGCTCAAAAGCGCACGTAAATACATGGTCAATGCCTCCGTATTCTCCAGCCATACCATCGAGGGGGGCAGCCGATGCGGGAAAAACATCGTTCAGCTTTGGCAGGAGCAGGTGACAAAAGATAGCCCGTTTCCCGAAATGTATTTAACCCAATCCGGTAAAACTTTAGCAGATATGTTCGCATGAAAAAGAAACCCAACACCCCAAAAATAGTTGCCCACATTGTCGATAATGAATTGTTACAACCCGCCAACCCGGTTTCCGTCAACTTGATCGGTGCAGGGGGCACGGGCAGTCATGTACTCAGTGCATTGATGAGGCTCAATTTTATGCTGAACGAGTTGGGTCACCCCGGTTTGAACGTCCGCCTATTTGATGATGACGTTATCGAAAAGAAGAACAGGCTGCGCATGCTATTCACTGATGCCGAAGTCGGACTGTACAAATCGGTCGTACTGATCAACCGCATCAACCGGGGATTCGGCCTCAACTGGAAAGCCGTGCCGGAGAAATATAGCCCCGAAGGACTGAAGCAGTCATCGCACTTAGCGATGGCGACTATAACCATAAGTACCGTTGATTCGGTCGACGCAAGGTTCGGCATCGCCGAAATACTCACGCAATCCCGGAAATTATCCGGTTTCCGGAGGGATTGCCCCAAATATTGGCTCGACTTCGGCAACAGCCGGGATTCGGGGCAGGTGATCCTGTCCACAGTAGGTGAAATTAAACAGCCGGAGTCGAAAAAGTTCGATACACGCCCGGTGCTTCGGATGGTCACGGATGAGTTTCCCGACCTGCTCAAAGCCGGGGAGGCCAAAGACAAAGGGCATAATTGCTCGACAGCCTCCGCGCTCGAAGAACAGGACTTATATATCAATGCCTCACTGGCTTATCAGGGCGCTGAAATCCTGAAGAAAATGTTCCGCGAGGGAATACTGTTCGACCGTGGATTTTTTCATAACCTGAAGGGCTTTCGCACTCAGCCATTGAAAATTACCTAAACATTTTTGCCATGTTTATTATTGATCAAAACGGCAAGGAAATAGAGGTGACCGACCTTCGCCTCGCCATCATGCAGGCCGATGATTACCGCCATTACCAGTTGAGAGGTTCTGCGCATAAAGATTATAACCGCAGACAGCAGGCCTATTGGGAGGATATTTACGTCAAATTAATGATATTAGCGGAACATGCAATCCCGGCAGATAATCAGCCTAACGAAAGATGATCACTTACACACAGGGAAACCTTTTAGCCGATAAAGCCGAAGCTTTGGTCAATACCGTGAATTGCGTCGGTGTGATGGGCAAAGGCATAGCCCTTGCCTTCCGGGAGGCCTTTCCGTTGAATTACAAGTTGTACCGGGCTGCCTGCGCTGCGGGCGAGGTTCAGCCGGGAAAGCTTTTTATCGTCAGCGATTTCAACCTCTTTTACGGCCAGAAACGTATCATCAATTTCCCGACAAAAACGGACTGGCGCAAGCCTTCGCAATATGAGTATGTGGAATCCGGCCTGAAAGCACTGGTCGGGCATTTGAACGCAAACCCGGTTGCGACATTGGCTTTGCCTGCCCTTGGTTGCGGAAACGGTGGTTTGAACTGGGAACGGGTCAAAGAAATGATCGAAAGTCAGCTGGGCGATTTACCGGCAGCTATATCGGTATATGAACCCGCCTGAAAAATCGCGCCGGAACGGCCCCGTTTCCGTTCCTCCAACAAGGCCGCCCCGGAATCAGCGAATGCCTGACTTGCTGCCGCTCTTTTCGCTGCCCTCCTTCGCTCTGCAACACAGTGCGTCTTTGTTTACTTTGTTTTTTTCCTTGGGAATTATTTCGTTTTTGAAAGCGCTTACGCAGTCTGCACATGTTGAAGTTGTATCAACCTGTTGGTGTTGCTGATTTTTGTCGGTTGCGGGTTTGAGTGGCATGCCCGGCGAAAAAAAATAGCCACGCCTTTTTCAAAGCGTGGCTTTAATGTGAGTTATTTAATACCCCTATTAAAATAACCTTATAGTAAAAATATATTTTTTCCCGATATTTTTGCAATTGTAATTGTAAAAATACAAAAGCCCATCGGGGGACGGGCTAAGGTAGACATAGGGCCTATAGGGGTATTAAATATGCTTGTGGAGTATATACAAATATAAATTATTAAACCTTTATTGAATGAATAAAATGAATGAATTAATTGTAAAATAACTGTTTGTTTTTTAACTATTTCCTAAAATATCGGGGCGGCAGAGCTGAGAAAGTTAGAAAAACGCCATTCCTGGCACTCCCGGGAAATGGAACTGGGTATTTGCCGTTTTAAAGCGCCCTTTGCGGATTAAACTATTCCCAGAGCCAACATGACCGCCCCAACCAGGCCTTCTCTCATTTCCATAGCATTGGACTGGTTGTTCATCCACCTGTCGCCGGATTTCAGGAAGGTATAAAGAGTACCATACATATTGATCTTAACTTCATTTTCCTTTTGCGATTCGAGCGTGAAATAATAGGTGCGGTTTTCGAAATGGGCCGCTAATCGTTCTGACATGGTGCGAAATTATAAAATAATGTTAGGATGGCCGTCCTTGGCTTCGCCTGCTGGCGGGGTGGCTGATTCACGGAACAGTTGTATTAAATTGTTCATCATTTCAAAGAGTTCCTTTTCCCCGGGAGCGGTAGTGCCGTAGATCATGTTTTCAAGCATATCGCGGTAGTCGGCCTGGAGGGCAGTGATAAGCGCCTCCGTAGGAGGATAAAAATTGATATGCTCAGGCTGCAGCAGGTCATAATCAACACCCTGCATCTTCGTGTAGTTCCGGCGGTGAAGGATGATCGCTGCATATAATTCTTTATCGGCTAAAGCATCCTTACCCGCATCTTTGTTCATCATAACGGCCAGGTCGTGAAAATGACGCGATGTACGTTCCGTTTTGATCACTGCGGCTTCACCGCGGTTGAACAGCTCATGGAGCAGGAAGGCTTTTTCCAGAAAGGTTTTTCGGGGTTCGACGGCCTGCACCTTGAAAGGTTCTTCCGCATAGGCGGCGTTCGAAAAGTATTCGTCAAGCAATGATCTGACCGGCATTACTGTATAGGGTTCCAGCTTAGAGCGGACACCGGCTTCGATTTTAACTACGTCGGGTAGATACTTATTCTCCCCGTAAAGAGATGGATAGGCGACAAATAATTCCTGCGGATCTTTATCCGGCATTCCGGGGGCAATTTCACCTGCCGTAATCGTCAGTGTTCCCTCCGGAACGCCGAGGGCAATGAACTGTTCGTTCAGGGCCTCTTTAAGCTGGTTTGAGGTGAACGAACAGCCGGCCCTTTTCAGGCGGTTTAAATAATTTTTGCTTGGCGTATCCTGGTACTCCATTCCAAATAGGCCGGGAGATAGTGCAATGTCAATATCTTCGGAAAACCGGTCAATTAATTTCCAGCATTTGCTCAGCGAGGTGCCGCCCTTAAATACGATTTCATTGGCATACGGCGTTTGAAATAGGGCTTTTAAAGTCAGCGTAACCCACCAGTCTTTTTCCAGGGCCTTGGCGATAATGCTGCTGTTGTTTTCCGCCTGCGTTAAAGTGGTGCGGCGCTGCTCTTCCGTTAGTTTAAGCCATCCGGTCATCATTAATAATTTTTAGTAAGTAGTCATGTACAGATGCCGAAGCAAGTTTCAGGTCTTGTTTAAACACGACCGGATTTTCTTTGCGGATCAGTTCACGTATTCTGTTTTGTATTTGAGCGTCAAGGTCATTTGTACCCAGTTCTTCCAGGGCAAGGATGATCAGGCTGCTTAATTCGCCCTTCAGCGCCATTTTTTTGGGTGTTGTTGCCTTGAAGCGGATGATAGTCCGGTTAATTTTGATGGTCCTGCTGTTGCCGTCCGTTAAATAAACCAGCTTCGTGGGTACCTGGGTCGTCAGTCCCAGTTTGTGCATGGCCTGCGCACCCGCAGGCTTTATCTTTATTTTTTCTTTGTCAGCGAGGGCATGCGCAATTTCATCCGCTGAAGGGAGCACCTCCCCGAAGAGCGGATCTTTGATGGGCAGGATATATAATCCATGCCCGATCCTCCGGATAGTCCCGTCTGTGGCCAGGCGGGATAGGGCCTTTCGTATGGCCGCTTCGCTGCCTTTTCCCCGAAAATCTGAGGGCACGATAAGGTCACCGCGTTTATAGCGTTTGATGTAATCCTCTATTGTTGAATGCGTGGCCGTCATGATCTGTCGAATATTCAAAGATAATTAAATATTTAATTGTCACATAATTTCAAAAAAATGTGACAGTTTATCTTTTTATTTTGTCACAAATTTTCAAAAAAATGTGACAAAGAGGTTTATTTTTATTGTTTGTAATTGTTTAATAATCAATTATATAGATATAGTTAATTATATAGTCAATTTTAAAAATATTGGGGTTGTATAATTGGTTTTCAAAGCCATGGATGTATGGGTAATATCTGAGCATTTTTAAATGTCGAAAAAAACGTGTAATTTAGTACTGTCAGGAAATATATATATTTCCTGACAGTACTAAAATGGATGCACTTATCCAGATCTTTTTTTAAGATTTCAGAAGAATATTCTTGCAGAAATAAAACCATTTGCCATTCTTGCTTGTAAAATATATATATTTTACAAGCAAGAGTGTACCTGATCTTGTTTTTTTAATGAATGGCTAATACATCACGGATATCGCAGGCTTTGGAGGAGATCAAAAAGTCGCTCCGGAGACGCCAATTGCGCATTTTTTCTGCAAAGCAATTACATCAGATTTTTATAAAGAACAGGAAAAAATGGAACCTGCCAACGGCAATGACCACGAAAAAGTTTGTGCAGGCGCTGGAGCTGGAAGTTGTTATTGATCAATACCACCTGGATTTTTCCGGAGAAGAGTTTGGAGGATATTATTTATGCAGCAGTTCTGCTAATTATATTATTGCAAACATTGTTCCCCGGACGTTTATATCGCATGAATCGGCATTAAACGTTTGGGCGATGGTACCGCCAGGTAACAGGATCTTTATTAACCGGGAACAATCTCCGTCATCCGGAAAGGCCGCCAAAGGAACACTTGTTCAGTCCGCAATCGATACTGCATTTAGTAAGCCGCAGCGGGAACCCGGCGCGCCGGCTGAATTTAACGGTATCGATGTATTCTTAATTCGCGGAAAATTCACGGATCAGTTAGGGGTTACTGAAGTTACGTTGAAAGATCGTGAAAACGTTATGGTAACGGATCTTGAACGGACCCTGATCGATTGCGTAGTGCGGCCAGGTTATGCGCCCGATCCGGAAGAAATGGTGGACATATTCAGAAGGGCCAAAGCAGATATATCCGTCACTTTATTGGCTGATTACCTGAAAAAGTTAAATTATACCTATCCTTATCATCAGTGCATCGGTTTTTATATGGAACGGGCGCAAAATTACTCCGCAGACGAAATAGATCTTTTTTTCAGGCAGGAAATTAAGTATGACTTTTATCTTGATTACGATATCCATGAACCTGTTTATGACGCGCGATGGAAACTATATTATCCGCAGGTTTTGGATTTGAAGAAGTAGGTCTTTGATTAAAGGTCCATTTTTCGGGTACTATACGCCTCATTCAAACTCCAGATCCTTGATCCGGGAAATCCTTTACCCCAATTTTTATGCTTTACCGGGAAATGCAATTGGCTGTTCAAGCTGCCTATGCCTCAATTTATTCCTGATGAACAGGATAATTCCCTGCCCATAAAAAAAATAAAAATAAATCTTCCTGTTCGGGGCTTCTCAACTGTCTTGTCTTAAAAACCGGATAATGCCGGTAAGGATATGGAAAAAAAAGAAGTCAAAAGCCGCGCTGAGCGATACCTGAACGGCAAGGCCACTGAAAAGGAGAAAGCGATGCTGGAAGCCTGGTACCTGGAGCGGGGCGAAGATGCGGTAGATATCCCGCAGGAAAGGATCCGCGCGATGCAGGAGGAAATATTCCAAAAATTACCGGGGAACGGCGGCAGAAAATTTCCGACAGGCATCCTGCTCGCTGCCGCGGCCATCGCCGTCATCATGGTTTCGCTGATCCCCGAGGTGGTTTTTCATCAACGTGACCTGGTGGTTCAGCATGTTACGCACGATATCCCGCCGGGAGGCAACCGGGCCGTACTGACCCTCTCGAATGGACAGAAGATCGATCTCAGCCATGCCGCAAACGGCAGCGTTGCCGTTCAGCAGGGGACGCGCGTGCTAAAAAACCGGGCCGGCCAAATCGTTTATGATGATGGTGCCGAGCCGGAAGCGAAGGGGCAGGCTGGTGAGAATACCATTACCACTCCCGTAGGTGGAACATGGCAACTTAACTTGCCGGATGGTACCAGGGTCTGGCTCAATAATTCGTCCTCACTGACCTACCCATCGCATTTCCGCGGGCAACCCGAAAGGACGGTTATCCTGACCGGAGAGGCCTATTTCGAAGTGGCTAAGGATAAGCGCCATCCTTTTATTGTTAAAAGCGAAGGACAGGAAGTAAAAGTGTTGGGGACTCATTTTGATATCAATGCTTTCCCAAATGAGCAAGTTGTCCGGACAACTTTGCTGGAAGGCCTGGTGACCGTAAGCGCTGCTGATATAAAGGTGACGCAAAAACTCATTCCGGGAGATCAATCCCAATTGCAGGGAGGAAACCTGAAACTAACCAGGGTCAACGTTGAACAGGTCATGGCATGGAAAAACGGATATTTCAGGTTTGACAATACCCCTATTGAACAGGTGATGCGGGAGCTTGCGCGCTGGTATGACATCGACGTGCATTTCGATGGCCCTTTACCCACCGAAAAACTTAACGGCAGGATCTCCCGCTCCAAAAATATCAGCAAAGTGCTGAGTGCCCTCGAGGCTACCAAAACCGTGCATTTCAAAGTAGAAGAAAGGAGGGTGACCGTAATGAAATAATTGCTAATGATAAGAATCAGTTAGTTAAAAGCCAGGGAACCGGTCCCACCCGGTAACCTGGCTTAAGCTGGACTCCCTTAAAAGTTTTAACTATTAACGAACAGCGCTGCCGCCGGGCAATCTCGAAAATGAACGGCCGCAACGCTCTCCAACTCCAACAACGAATGTACAGTTTTTATAAAGAAAAACTGGTACGGTCGAACCGCCGTACCTCCCTGGTCCTGAAAGCCTTCCGGCTTGCGGCCATTTTAATGGTGATCCTGAACATGCAGGTCAGTGCAAGTACCTTGCTGCAGAAAGTCACTTTATCGGAAAAGAACAGCACGCTCCTTTCCGTCATAGAAAAGATCAGCAACCAGACCGGTTATGATTTCGTGCTGCCTGATGGCGTGATCACCTACGCCAGGCCCGTAACTATCTCCGTGCAGCAGGAAGAACTGAAGCTGGTCCTGAAAAAAATATTTGATGAACAGCCGCTTGCCTATGAACTGCAGGAAAAAATGGTTGTTGTCAGCAGGAAGAACCCGGCACAACCCGTAAAACCTGTAACAGCTCCCAAAATCCCTGTCAACGTTACGGGTGAAGTTGCTGATACTTCCGGTAAACCGCTCAATTCCGCAACGATCCGGATCGCAGGCAGGCAAGGCTTTTATTATACTGATGAAGCAGGTAAATTTTCATTTACCGCTGAGGCAGGGGAAGAGGTGACGGTTTCCTTCATCGGTTATCAACCTTATTCCTTCAAAGTGGTAAGCGGTATTCCATACCAAAAAATTATGCTCCATCCCGCGACCGCGGCGATCACCGAAGTCAGCGTCGTTTCAACCGGCTACCAGAACATTCCGAAGGAACGGGCTACCGGATCGTTCGCGCAGATCAATAATGAGTTGCTCAACCGCCGCACCGGAAGTAATATTATAAGCAGGCTGGAAGGCGTTGTCCCGGGTTTATTATTTAACCGGAACACGACCGCATCGTCCAGGGGCATCAGTGATATCAGCATCAGGGGGACAAATACCCTTTTTTCTAACAGCCAGCCCTTGATCGTACTGGACGGGTTTCCTTTCGACGGCGATATAAGCAATATCAATCCTAACGACATTGAAAATATCACCATATTAAAAGACGCGGCTGCGGCAAGTATCTGGGGTGTGAAGTCAGGCAACGGGGTGATCGTATTGACCACGAAAAAAGGGAAGCGCAATGAAAAGCTGGCGGTCGAGCTCAACGCCAACGTTACGGCTACTGCGAAACCCGACCTGTTTTACAGTTCTTCTTACCTGAACTCTTCCGACTATATCGATATCGAGCAGCGCCTGTTTAAAACCGGTTTTTATGATGGCCAGATCGGCGATCCGCTTCAGGTTACTTCGCCTGTCGTTAATATCCTCGCCTCTCAGCGGGACGGTAAATTGTCGGCGGCCGATGCCGATGCCCAGATCAATGCTTTGAGGAAACTGGATACCCGCAGCCAGCTGGATAAATATTTCTACAGGCGCGGTTTCCTTCAGCAATACAGCCTTAATTTTCGTGGCGGCGGCGACAAAAGCGATTATTACTTCTCAGCGGGCGAGGATCATAACACTGCGACGCTGACCGGTAATAAAAATAACAGGATCACGCTGAACGCGAACTATAATTTCTACCCGGTGAAGAACCTGCAACTTTCAGCGTCGTTCAATTATATCCAGGCAAATGCAACCGCCAACAGCACCGCCGCAAATACGACCGCAGGCGGCCGCTATGTCAATTTCACATTCCCCTACGAGGCTTTTGCAGACGGGAACGGCAATCCGCTCCCTATCGTCCGTGGTTTAAATTATGAATTTGCCAAAGATGCGCAGCAGCAAGGCTACCTCGACTGGCTTTACCGGCCGCTCGATGAGCTGAGGAACGCGGACAATACCAGTTCGGCTATTGAAAACCGCATCAACGTCGGCGCTCAATACCGGTTGATACCCGGACTGGACATCTCCCTCAAATACCAGTTTGAACGACAAAGCAGCAATTCGGATAATTATTACAGCACCGCTACCTTTTACGCACGCAACCTGATCAACCAGTACGCACAGTCAAACGGGAACGGTACTTTTACTTATCCGATCCCCAATGAAGGCATATTGCGGCAATCGGATGGCCTTTTGATCTCCCACCGGGCGCGTGGGCAGATCAGCTACGATCGGGAAATCGCAAGCGGTCACCGCCTGAGCGCGATCATCGGCAGCGAAGTCAGCTCCGCGGTTACCGATAGCCGTGACGGTACCGTTTATGGTTATGATAAGGATACACGGACAAGTGCCGCGCAGATCGACTACGCCAGCTATTTCAACCTGAACCCGGAAAGCGGAGCCGTGCGGATCCCGACCAACCTCGGTTTTGCAAAGTTCACGGATCATTATATTTCCTATTTTGGAAATGCTGCCTATACCTACCTCGACCGTTACACTTTTTCCGTTAGCGGCAGGATCGACCGCTCGAACCTGTTTGGTGTAGCGACGAACCACAAATCAGTTCCATTATATTCTACCGGCCTGGCCTGGGACATCAGCAAGGAACAATTCTATCACCTCAACTGGCTGCCCTATCTTAAAGTTCGGGCGACTTATGGCTATAATGCCAACGTCAATAAAAGCGCGTCCGCGATCACTACTTTGGAACAGCAAAGTAATGCCTACTACTCGGGTGTTCCTTACAACATGATTAACAGTCCCGGTAACCCGGAACTGCGTTGGGAAAAAGTACGCATCGCCAATTTCGGGATCGACTACAGCCTGAAAAACAACATACTTTCGGGTAGTTTTGAGTACTATACCAAGCGTGGCATTGATCTTTTCGGTAGTTCGCCGCTGCCGCCATCGGCAGGGTTCACCACATTTTTTGGAAATACCGCCAATACGTCCGGGCACGGGTTTGATCTCGTGCTCAACTCGCGAAATATCTACCATAATGATTTTAAGTGGACAAGTAACCTCCTGATCAGCTATGTGATCGATAAAGTAACGGTTTATGACGATCCTGCATCGACCCTGACCTACCTTGCTTCAGGCAGCGGAAATGGCGGAACGATCACACCTTTTGTCGGTCAGCCGATTTATGGCATCTACAGTTTTAAATCAGGCCCGCTGACCCATGATACAGGTGACCCGCAGGGTTATCTTGACGGGCAGTTGTCTACGGATTATAAAAGCATACTTTCCAGGACCGGAATAGCGGACCTGTATTATAACGGGCCATCGAGGCCGACCACTTTCGGTTCCTTCCGGAACACTTTTACTTATAGAAACTGGACGTTTTCCGCCAATATAATTTTTAAGCTTAACTATTATTTCCGCAGGCCATCCACCGGTTTATCTTATGACCAGATCACCTATGGCATTGTGAACAGGGACTATGCAAACCGCTGGCAAAACCCGGGAGATGAAGCGCATACCACCGTTCCATCCATATTAATGCCACCGGCGAATACGGACCGCTCTACCTTTTACCAATATTCCCAGGCCCTCATTGACAAGGGCGACCATATCCGGCTGCAGGACATCCGCCTCACTTACGCCTTCAAACCGTTCAGCGGCAATAACCCCGTTTTCAAAAGGCTGGAGGTGTTTTGCTACCTGAACAATGTGGGTATTCTTTGGCGTGCCAATAAGGACCACCTTGATCCCGACCTCGCTTCCGGCACCTATCCGCTTCCGCGAACTTTATCCATTGGTATTAATTCCAGATTTTAACCATGAGAAAAACAATCACCGGCCCCTTGTTCGGGTGCATCGTATGCATCATGGGCCTGACACTCAACAGTTGTAAGAAACAGGACGATTTCTTAGACACTAAACCCAACCAGACACTCAAAACGCCAACCACCCTGGCGGACCTCCAAGGTCTGTTACAGAACGAAGATATTTTTAACAGCCAGCCCGACCCCGGTCTGGGAGAGATCGCCTCGGACGATTTTCTGATCCAGGACCCTATATTCCCGACGCTGTCGGCGACTGACCGTAATTCTTACATCTGGGCAAAAGACGTATTTGATGCTACAACTACCCAGTCCTCAGACTGGAATTCGCCCTACCAGATGGTGTATTACGCTAACGTCGTGCTGGATGCGCTTCCAGGCATAACTACTTCTGTCGGTGAAAAACCATCCTACGATCAGGTCAGGGCCAGCGCTTTATTTTACCGGGCATGGGCTTTTTACGGCCTTTTGCAAACATTTGCGCTGCCTTATGACAAAGCACAGGCTGGCAGTCAACCGGGGATACCGATGCGGTTAACCTCCGATCTCAATAATCATCCGGGAAGGTCGAGTATTGCGGACTGTTACACAAAAGTGATAGCTGACCTGAAAGAGTCCCTGCCTGCCTTACCAGTTACCCCCGTTTATAAAACGGCTCCCTCACAGTCGGCCGTAAATGCCCTGCTCGCCCGGATCCATCTCGGCATGGGAGATTATGCTGCCGCTCTGACTTACGCGAACGCCTGCCTGTCGCAGTTCTCGACGCTGACCGATTATAATACTCTGAATAAACCGACGACAACGGCCATTAATAACAATTATCTCTCCGAGGATATTTACCATTCAAATATGGTAGGGCACATCGTTTACAGTGTTCGCAGGGACAGCTATATTGGCCCGGACCTGTATAACAGTTATGCCGTAAATGATCTTCGCAAAACCAAATTCTTTACCATACTCGATGGATTGCCACAATACCCGCGCTTTGTTGGTTCTTATGATTTTAAGGGCTTGAAGTATGATGGGCTTGCTGTCGATGAAATGTACCTTATTAAAGCCGAATGCCAGGCGAGGGCGGGGGATGGTGCAGGTGCAATGGCTTCCTTAAATACGTTACTTACGGCGAGGTGGAAAACAGGGACTTTTATTCCATACACTGCATCGGGGGTTGATGACGCGCTGAGACAGGTGCTTAAGGAGCGGCAAAAGGAGTTATTGCTGCGCGGGCTTCGCTGGACTGACCTGCGCCGCCTCAATTTTGAAAGCAGGTTTGCAGTTACAATGCAAAAAACAGTCAGCGGCGTAAGTTATACTTTGACGCCAAATGATCCGAAATATGCTTTTCCGATCCCGGATATCGAGGTCCAATTGGGCGGGCTAACCCAGAATCCAAGATAATCGAAAGGTGAAATTATGAAAAAAATAACATTAGTAATCTTTATCTGGGTGCTTTTTTGTGTTCAGCTGTTTGCTGTTGAACACAAGGTTAGGATCAGCGGTTACGTGGATTTCCTGAAGGACGGCGATACGGTTACAGTTACGGTTTCTCCCTATACAGGGAAGTTAAGCGAGATCAAAACAACCTTTAAGGGAATTGCCCGGGGCAACGAGTTCAGCGTGGAAATTACGGGTTCAGAAAGCCCCCGTTTTATAGAGGCCCGGTTTAGCAAGGTTCCAGGGATCGCATTGGCATCTAAGCTGCTTTTTCCGGGAGACGACCTGGCCTTCCGGCTTGATCGGGGAAAAACGGTTTTTTATGGCCCATCGGCAGGAAGGTTCGAAGTACAGCAAGGCATCCAGGAATTATCGAAGGCTTTCAGACTGCGCTACAGCGCGGTTTACGCACCCGAAGCACTACCGGCTGCCTTTAGCCTGATCGACTCATGTACGACCATTTGTCTGGACAACCTGCAAAACAGGAAGCAGGATATCGGGAATTTTGCTTTCCTATTGCTCAGGAATAACCTGATCTCAGGCGGGATGATTTCCAAACTTGCTTATTTGACTGATCGGTTTTATAAGCCGCTGAAGGAACAGGAAGGAGTTATCAGTGTCTACAGGAACCGTAGCAAAGAAATGAAAAGCTTTCCTCAATTTGTTCCTGCGAATAATCGGGGTGTGCCGGCTTCCAGTTTTTCCTGTGAACTGATTTATCAGCAATATCTGGTCGACTCTTGTATCATGAAAGGTAAAAAGTTCAGTTTGCATGACTGTTACCAATTTGAATCCCTTCATTTCAATGGTGAAATCAGGGAGCAACTGCTTACGGAACTTTTTATGAGGAAAAGGAACAACCCGGAACTAAAGGTTTCAGATATTGACGATGCCCTGGTCTACATAAGCAACCCCGGATTTCGGTCGGAACTTGAAAAGATTAAATCGCTGAATATGGCGGGTACAATTGCCCCGGAATTTGTGCTCACCGATATCAATAATAACCCTGTTAAATTGAGTGATTTTCGGGGGAAACTGATGGTTTTGGATTTCTGGTTTACCGGCTGCGGCGCTTGCAAAGGTTTGGCCCCGACGTTATTTAAACTGGAAAAAAAATATGAGCATAGTCCCGTTGTTTTTATTTCGGTGTCCATTGATAAGTCACGGGAGCAATGGCTCGCCACGTTGAAAACCAACGATTATGCCTCGCCGTTGGCCGTAAGACTATATACTGAAGGAAAAGGAGAAGAGCATGAGGTTATTAAAAAATTTAGCGTGCATGGCTATCCTACTGTATTATTGATTGACAAGGAGGGGAGGTTTTGTCCGAAAGCTGCGTTGAATGAGCAGGGGTTATCAGATATGATTGACCGCTTTCTTAAATAATAAAAACCAACTGCCGGATGCCACCGGCAGTTGGTTCTTTTTGTTAAAGGGTAACAAACACGTGGTTGGTTGATGAATGACCCGCAGGGATCTCATCATCTTTCGGTGCCGTGCTGGTTGAAATCTGGCAAACGCGGCCGGTCTCCGTTAAACACTGTGCAGTGTCAGGGTTCGGAACAGTTTGAGTCCAGTGAAAACCGTTGTTAAGGGTCTGCCTCGCGTAATAAGTTGTAGCCTGTGGTTTTGGGCTGAAAGCAAATGCACTGCCTACGCCCGAAAGGGCTACGATGGCCATAAGGCCCATTCTGATCTTTTTCATGGTTTGTTTATGTTTAGAAATGTTCGCGGGTTTTACCACAGGACCCGCAATAACCTGATTTCGCGCGCGAGAAATATCTTATGCCCCGAAAGGCTTATGTTTTGTTGTCAATTTTCTTTTAGTGCGGTAATATCGGATTGAGATAACCGCAAGGATGATAAACAGCAGGTTAAGGACGAAATGCTGTCCCCAGCCTAATGATTTGAGCATTCCTCCGCAAGCGCAGGGCGCTCTCGGGAAAAGGTGCAGCAACGCCGCGCCGACATACAACGTGAAGGCAGTCATCATGATAAGGAAAACGTAACTTCCCGGCAATCTACTTTTATCCGGGATCATCAGGGCTGCTACTGCGATCTCCGATAATGGTAATCCATAGGTCATCGGTATGGTTAGCCATGCCGGTAAATGCTGAAACAGCATGGAAACTTCGAAATTCTTAAAATCGAGCAATTTGCTGAGGCCGGTATAAAGGAACAGCAGGACCAGTAAACCGGTGATCAATTCGTAGATCAGTTCTTTTTTCATAGGTTATGGGATAAGGTGTGCAAGGAAATGAATTTGATCGGGGTATTCAAAACGGAGCAGGAAGTGTAATACGCCAGCATTGCCCGTCCAAAAATCAGGAGTAGGATTTAACTGCGTGCCGTCAAGCCAGTAACAAACATCGTCGTCCCGGAAACAACTGTTGAGCAAGGTATCGCGAATTATGGTTGCTCGAAAAAGCCATTCCTCGTTCCCGAATACCCGGTTAGCCTCCAGGTATATTTCTCCTAATCCGCTCAACCCATTGCCGAAAGCACAATAATTACTCGTAACATGCAAGGGGTGATAGCCTAATACTTCTTCGGCGATTTCCCTGTAGATGGAATGGCCCATTACTTCATAAGCCTTAATAAATGTTAAAGCTACGCCGGAGAATCCATGCTCCAGCCAGGGATCGACGGTTTGATTCTCGGCACTGACCGGCCAGGTCATTTTGCCTCTGTCAGACCGGCGCTGCTTGATGAGCCACTTCAAAGCGAACACGGTTCGTACCCGTAGATCTTCCGACCGGTACCTTGCATAGTAACTTAACAGGAAATACGTTATGCCTGCTACGCCATGCGAAAAGCCAATTGCTTTAAAGCTTTTTTTGCCAGGCGTTTTGGATACGGTTGCCCAGGAACCATCTTTTTCTTGCATCGCACTTATACAGCTGACCGTTTCGGCTAATTGGTTCCGGTCGGACTCTGAACTCTGCTGGTCCGTAAGAAATAGCGATTTTAATCCGATACCTGCCAGGCCCCCGGATATCGCAGCTGAGGTAGGATCGGTAAGGTCGTCA
This sequence comes from Mucilaginibacter celer, assembly GCF_003576455.2. Lineage (NCBI taxonomy): Bacteria > Pseudomonadati > Bacteroidota > Sphingobacteriia > Sphingobacteriales > Sphingobacteriaceae > Mucilaginibacter > Mucilaginibacter celer. Next base: position 3,751,686 of record NZ_CP032869.1, on the reverse strand, counting down.
GCGAGAGGGTTAGCTTTACTCATGAAATTCAGGAGCAGTTCTGTGCCTGGTTTTATTTGGCTCAGTGCATTTGAAAAAATTTGAAGTTCAAGGTCGGGGAGTTCGATCGTCATGATTTGTGCTATCCATGATTGGATATTAGAATTAAACCCTTGAATCAAATCAGTCGAAAAGTAAGGTTGGTACATCGCAAGGACGACAAAGTCAGCGAAGCCAGGTGTGATGCCTATGGTGAAATCAGCATTCGCTGGTTCGCAGTTTTGACCAGGGTTGGTCGCCACCGTCTTATTGGAAATATTCATCCTGTAGCCAAAAACAAGATTTGAAATTGTATTGAAGGCGTTACTCAATATGCTGATTGAATTTTCATTGGCTATCGACGGCGCAATGCCTGGCAAGGGAGCCAATGTTGTCAATAACATGGTGTCACATAGTTCCAAAACCGCACGGATTTCGGAGAAGCCTGGCCGGAGGCCTGGATCTGCACTAAGGCATGCAATAATTGCGTTTACCAAGGATGGCGAATCGATGAAATAGCATAGATTGGTTTTAAGTTGTTTGGGATTTTTAAGGTTTAACTTATTTGGCAATACCCCGGTCAGCAAGGAAATTAATAGCGCGCCAAAACTGTGAATATCATCTTTGAACGAGGGTATATCGCCCTTTTCCTGCGCGGGTGACATAAAGCCCGGTGTCCCCAAGGTGAAAGGAGGGTTCGGAGCTTGCATCCGGATGTTGTAACATAATTCGATATCTATGGCGAAGACCTGGGCGGCTTCGGTTACAACGAAATTTGCCGGCGTAACATCACGGTGTACAAAGCCCTCGTCATGAAATTGCCCAAGGATGTTCGTTACCTGTAATAAATAACCAAGCATCTCCCTTTTTCTTTCGACAGATGTCGAAGTCCAGGTACGGCCCTCGCTTAGCTGAATTGCTTTTTCGGTCAGAGAAACGGATTCTTTGTAATCCATAACAAAGAAAGCATCGCCGTATAGTTCGAAATGTGCTATTGTTTTCGGAAGGATGTTTTTGGATTCGAAATGCTTATGGATCTCAAATTGCCAGGCCAGCCGATCTTTCGCGTCCCTCCCGGAATTATCAAAACTCTGGTAATGCCTGCCCTGCTTGATCACGCACCATTGCATATCGAAAATCCTGTTTAATTTCAGGGCTTTGAAAACATTGCCCTTCGGGTCTTTTTTGAATGTTTCGATGGGGATATACTGCTTGTTCAGCAAACGTGGTTGTTTGAATGAAGTTAAGGACATTATCTCCTGGAATGGCCATGCAATTTTTTTTGTGTTAATTATCTGCTTTAAGTTATCAGCAATCGCGGATTTGTAAAAAAGCGACCCTGTTATCGCTCTGTTATCATTTTGGCTGAATAAAGTGCCGTAGCTTATTCCAACAGTGTCTGTTAGGTGATAGGCGCAGGGCATCGATGGCCCTATGATTGATTTCGTCAAAGTGCATAAATGGTGAACTATTAATATCGCTTCCTCTGACGTTGATGCGCAGATCGTAATGGCTTTCCCGGTAAGTGGGAAGCTGCTTCGCCCGTCGAGGATACTGCTGTGATGGTCTGCATCGACAGGTATTGCGAACGAAACTGCAATGGGTTTAAGAAACGCAAGTAATGGCCGGATCAGCTGGTCAAATTGCAGGCGAACAACCGTAATATGGATCAGCCAGGTATCAGTTTTGCTGGATTCCCCTGCGAACAAATAGGGATGAGCATAGGTGAATCTAAAACCCTGTTCCATCAGATAATAGGAATAATCGTAATTCGCGTTTGAAGATGGGTGGTCAACTTCAACGTCCGATTGCTGAATAATGCAATTTTGTTGGCTTATCTGAGTTTGTTCCATTTTCGCTTTCGTTAAAGATTGATTTCTTTATAAGCAAAGGAACGTGGTTTGTTAAAGCGAAAACAGTGGGAAAAGGGTGGTATCTATTCGCGTGGAGATTTTTATTTTGCAGACGATAATGACACTTATGAGCTTTATTTTAGGACTTAGTCGACTTTCTTTAGGAAAAAACTTCGTTTCGCTTGTAACTATTTTCAACCCAAAAAATGCACAATCAGCTCTTGAATAGGTAAATTGTATTTATTAAAATAGAGAGACAATAAGCTGAAGAGGGGATTTTGCAAATGAAATGGCTTTTTAAACTGTATTTCAGCTTAGCGTTAATAACGTTAAACCTCCATGTTTACCTAATTTTATGGTTTGTTCGATCGCCACGAAGTCTTCAGGTGATTGACATTTAATGGATGGAAGCCATGTAGACAAGTTAACTGCCCTCTCCTGAATAGAAAAAATGCCATCGATAACAAACTGGTCTTTAAGTTCGCCGAAATAATTGGAAATTGTTTTAATATACGGCCGGGCTTTGATTCCTGTAAGTTCACAAAGAGAAGAACTACATAACCAGCTTTTTACTGATTGGTCTTCATTCCACCGGATCATCAGCCCCGGACAGCAATTTAGTTTAAGATACTGTATCACAGTACTATCAATTGATGATTCAAAGCGTTGTGATAAACTCAAAACCGCTTCTATTCCATATTGCAGTTTTGCCGCCGCAGCTTTGAATTTGCTGGGCGGCATTAATAAAAAAGAAGCAAAGTGATTTGCTTCTTTTTCAATGACCAAATTGTTATGATTGGTATTGAATGAAAGTGAGGTGCCTTTTTTTAAAACATTTCTGTGTTCATCGATAAAAAAGTGTCCGAGTTCATGGGCGATAGTAAATCTTACACGTGGCTGATGGGTCTCACTTAGTTGATCCATATTTAAGTATAAGTAGAACTTTCGCGAATGATGCACTAAGTTTCCTAAAAAGTAATCTTCGTAATTACCTTTGATCACCCTGATGTTTTTTTCATCGAGTATTCCCTGCAGATCAGTTCTGCCGTTTACAAAATGTTCGTCGGCAATAGCTTCCGCTAACTCCGCAATTTCCTCAAACCTTTCAGTGTCCACTTTTATTACTTTTCAGATTTATTACGATCCTCGTCCATTTTCTTTTTGATACGCTCAGGAAGCTCCGTCCCTTTCTCGAGTCTTGCTGCGATGGCAAAATTGTCATCTTTGTTTTTTATTGCTGTTAATTTATTTCCCTGCACTTTTGAAAGTGCCTTTTCGAGAAAAGTTGGTTCACGCATATCGTCGGGTAATATAATGTCGGTATCGCCAAATCTTTTCTCGTATTCCGAAACTTCATTTATAGTTTCAGGAAAGAGGTACCCGTTTGTTCGTAATAAGAATTCCAAGTCGGGTGATTGATCCTTTTCAGTTGGATTTTTTTTGGTTTCGTTTGCCATGGTTGTTGTTGCCTTTTAATTTTTGAAGCAAAATAATTTTATTTTTTTCAGTGCGCGGTTTTTACGTTGTCGTATATTGTCAGGTGTTGTGTTATAAGTTTCACACAATATTTTCATCGTGCTATCCCGAATATGTTGCGTTGTATACAAGCAATTTTCGGCGGCATAGCTAATTATGATATGTTTATCAATTTCTTTTAATTGTTCCATAGCTTCTCTTAATAAAATTAAGACCGCTGATGGTTGTTCTTCTGGAACCGGATTAAAAAGTTCTTCAAAGAGATCATAAGTAGGTTCGATTGTAGCGACTGTTTCCAATTCAACTTCTTCGTTTTTGTATTCTGCATAAAGCTTGTTGAAGTTATTATTTGCTATACGTCCTAACCACGCCTTAATCATCTTTTTAAGTATTACGTCGTCAATTCCTAACGCAATTGTAAAGTTGTTAATTGTCTTCAGCGCCTTTATAAACGTTAGCTGCATTATTTCTTTCGCAAAATCATCAGCGTCAGCAAAAATCTGACACCGTTGAACCGACAATTTGAATACGTACGGAGCATAACGCCGGTAAAATTCGTTCTGATATTGAGTAATTAAGGCATCATTTTCTATTGACTTCAGCCCTAACACAATATCCCTTTCTGAAATGCTTTTCAAACTCTTTGTTTGCGATAAAGTATTTGACATAGTATTACTTATTTAATCATATAATCCCTAAGCGTGACAAAAAAGCAATGTCACGCTTTGTGATTATTGGTGTAAAAACAAGATAATGATAATACACGAAATTTTAATCATTGACATAGAGGTCTATGTTAAGGAAAACAGAGAAATCCCACGAGGCCATCACTATTTAATCATGGTTGATCGCCAGAAGTATAAAGTTGAGCAAGAATGCTTAACCGGAAGAGAGATTTTAAAGCTCGCTGGTAAAAACCCACCTGAACGATTTCAATTAAATCAGCGCTTCAAAGGCGGCAAAGTTGTGAAGGTAAACTATGATCAGGAGGTTAGCTTCGTAGAACCTGGCGTAGAGAAATTTATGACTATCCCGCTTGATCAAACAGAGGGAGGTAAGTAAAATGAGAAGGCAGTTTCAGCTCCCCGAATCCGACGCCATATACCTTGAAAATTTGGGCAATGATTGGGAAACTATTATAGACGGCGGTATGCACTGGGTGATCATTAAAGATCATCCAGTACCTCTAGGATATAATATCTCAAATACAGATATAGCAATTAAGATTGAGACAGGTTATCCGCGAACCGGGCTGGATATGGCCTACTTCTATCCTGGTTTAACCAGGCTTGATGGTAAACTTATCGGTGCTGTCTGCTTACAGCCCATAGATGGCAAACAATTTCAACGCTGGTCGCGGCATCGTACCGCAACGAATCCCTGGCGAGAGGGAGTTGACGATTTGTCTACTCATGTGGCGTTAATTTCATATTGGTTTGAAGAAGAATTCACAAAAAGATAAGATGGAACTACAGTTTAAAATATCAGGTTATGATCACGCAAGATTGATGGGACATCTTTTTTGCGGCGATGACAAGGAATCAGTAGCGGTCGCGCTTTGCGGACGACAACGTGCGGGAGGTCGCGAAACGCTCATTGTTCACGAATTACAAATAATTCCGAACGAAGAGTGCTTTTCACGGGAATATGACCATTTGCATTGGCCAACTAAAATTATTCACCCCTTCTTTTTGAGAGTTAGCCGTTCTGATATGGCAATTGTGAAGATTCATAGTCATCCCGGAGGCTACAATGAATTTTCAGAAACTGATAACCGCTCGGATAATGAATTCTTTCAATCTGTATTTGGATGGTCAGATACTGACGGTCCTCATGCAAGCGCCGTTATGTTGCCAGGTGGGGAGTATTTCGGAAGGTTTTTTTTCCCAGATATGAGCAGTTACCCGATCGACCGTTTTACGATCGTCGGCGAAACTATAAAAGTGGGTGATTTGTCACCTGTAGATGGCAATGCCGCTTTTGCTCTCAGAACAATTCAAGCTTTTGGCCAAAAAACTTATAGTCTATTAAAGCGGCTTAGGATTGCAGTCATCGGCTGTTCCGGCACAGGTAGCCCATTAATAGAGCAGCTTGCCCGGCTTGGGGTGGGTGAATTGGTGTTGGTAGATCCAGATCGAATCGAACATAAAAATCTAAATCGTATTGTGAATGCCACGTTGGACGATGCAGAAAAAGCGCTTTACAAAGTTCATGTTTTAAAGCGAGCTATTGAGACCATGGGATTAGAAACAAAAGTGACTGTTTTACCAGTTAATTTATATGATAATCGCGAGGGGTTGGAATTGGTCGCATCATGCGATGTCGTTTTTGGCTGTATGGATAGTGTCGATGGGCGGCACTTACTCAACCAGCTAAGCGCTTTTTATCTTATTCCATATTTCGACCTTGGTGTCAAACTGGAGGCAGACGGTTTAGGGGGCATAAGTAAGATTTGCGGCAGTGTTCATTACCTGCAGCCTGGGGTGTCTTCCCTCATCACAAGGGGTGTCTATACTATCGATGATTTACGGGCCGCCGCCCAGCTTCGTAAAAACCCTGAAGAATATGAAGCTTTAATCAAAAATGCCTATATAAAAAATATTAATGTTAGCAGTCCGGCTGTTATAAGTGTTAATATGATGGTTGCAAGCCATGCGATCAATGAGTTTTTAAACCGTATACATGGCTATAAGGCGGAACGTCCAAATAATTACGCTGGTAGTATTATTGACCTGTCTGAGAATTGTATTGTGAATGTAGATGAAGAAAGCTACCCAACAGATCTTTATTTACGAAAGAAAGTAGGTAGGGGAGACATGATTCCATATCTTGAAATGCCTGATTTGCCATGAAAATGTTGGAACGTTTTTACTGTTGGGTACATGGTTTTAGCTTTTTCAGGCGCAGATTTAAATATCGGTTAGTCGGAGATATTCCAGTTCGGTATGCTAAAAATATGATATACATTGTTGGTGAAGCCAATGAATGGCTTATAACAATGAGATGCCCTTGTGGTTGCAGGCGAATTATCAACTTAAATACATTGCAGGAAGCTAAACCTTGCTGGATATATCAGGTGGAAAAAAGAAAAATTTCTTTGCAGCCATCTATTTGGGGAACTGATGGCTGCAGGAGTCACTTTATTATTAAAAATGGCTCCATTGAATGGGTTGGAAAGGTTCGTTCGTAAACTGATTGCAAAGCTTGTTATGCGGTTAGCACAAGCGATGACATTTCCGCAAGCGATTCCTGCTGACGCCTGCGTCCATCGATCCTAAAATCCTCCAGCTCTGTTTCAAGGCCGGATAATAATGCTTTCGTATCTGTTTCATTAAGTTGTCTCACCTTACCGTCCTGCCTCAGTCTTTCAACAATTTGTTCGAAGTTAGTTTGAATAGCCATATGCGTTTTATTTAAGGTTACTATTATATACGGAAAAAGGGTGCAAAGGTATATCAATTATTTCAAATTTACTGAAATCGTAAGATAGATATGTTCCCTCCAACAATGTCGCTACTACTCCCTCTTGCTTTGGTTCGGTAGCATCCAAAAGAATAACGCCAAAACACTTGCCATGTTTTAAGTGATCTTTGTCGGACAATTCTGTCACCCAAATGAATTTTGGCAACGAAGTCGACATCAGTAACTCCTGCGCATCTTTTTCAAGTCCGCTTTTTAGCGCAATATATTCCTTATATGAGCGACTCGATGTTAGGAAAGTTTTTGCAATAACTTCTGTTCTTGTGAAGATACCAAGTTTTTGAAATCGCTTAATGTAGGAGTTTGCTAACTTTCTCGCGGTATCGGCCTCCAAATATATTTTCGGATACAAAGGCGCGATAAACATGCTAATTTCACAGCCTTGCCATTTCGGATTTGTATAATAACCCGAGGGGTTATTAATTGTTGTCATCTGGTAAGGCGGGTAATTATCATCGATAAATACATAATTCAGTGGCATGGTGTAATAATCAGATATATGAAGGTTACCATCATTGGCTATCTCAGCAACCGGTATACTATCAATTGCAGCGTCTGAAGGCACTTCACGTCCAATTATATTGAACGCATGACCTATACCTAAATTGTTCGACATCGCTCCAACAATCGGTATACCTGATTCTATATATGTTTTTAATAATAAATCGAAATCTGCACCATAAGCATTTTTTGCATAAATCTTTACCGAAAATCCAAACTCTTTCAACGCATAAGAAACTAATGTCGCGGTTAATCCTTTAGATGGGATTAACCTTTCAACAGAATAACGGTTAATTGCAGCGTTGATGTGTGAAGGTAACACTGGTTTATATATTGGATATTTATGACTGAAATATTCAACTATACTCCAAATTGTGGTCTCCGCGCAAGTTATCGTTTCCGCGTCTTGAGAAGAATGCGGAAATCCAATAGCATTAAATTTTACACCATTAGCGGTTACATTGAAACCTGTTTTACAGCAAACAAAGTTATTATTCTGAAATACGTACGGGGATAAAACTGAACGGCCAATTACTGAAGGAAAAGTTGGCCTAATTGTGAAAAATCCAAGATATGTGTTTCTTAAGCGTGTAACTTGGTTCTCTGATCGAAATTGCTCGTCCGAAATTTCTTCGCTGAATACGGAAACACGAATTGAATCCCTTGAGTAATCACCGAGTTTTGATGAATAATAGTTATAATAAGTATCGCGGTAAAATTTATCAACATATGGATGCTCGATGACAAACCAGAGGGGCGAGCAAAATGATTTTACGTAGTCGCTAATGGCAGCGATCGAACTGTCGGCTACATCTGCCGTTACTTTGTAGCGATCAAAAATAAGTTGTTTTAATTTATCTATAAGTTCACCTTGACTAACTACAAGGGCGGTAATATTGATCATATGTAAATGGAAAGGGTAGGTTAGGGGTTCTATTAGAACAACTTATGAACAAATGTATATATTTTATCAAATAAAACTAAAAAATATCTATTTGTTCATAATATTTTTTTCAAGGGAAAGCAATGCCCTTATGCGAAACCCAATTGCTATTAAATCAACCATATAATCTCTTGAAAACAATCAGTAGCGATTTAAATATAGTGTATGATTTTAAACCGTATATAGTACCTTGATCAGAAATTACCATTGGAAATTGAATGTTGTTTGTATATTTAAGCGATAACCTTATCAAAATATGAAACCACTTATACTCGATTTTAAAACTAATAGAATTCCTGAGCAACAGCCTGTGGCGTTTGTTTACGATTTTGAACAAAGCTTAAACGTTATTGAAAGAGAGGGTATGGTCATTCCGATAATTGAGGCTGATAGACTAAATGCGGAACTTATGACCAAAACAAAGGTTACCCAAGAAAGAGATGATGATCGACTTTTGCCACTCGAAGACGTCAACTCAAATTTCAACAATTTAAAAAATGGAGCTTTACTTTTAGAACTTACCACGAAAACACTTGTCGCTCAGGAAAGAGATGACGTTCGTAACGATTTTTTGTTCGAACTAACTACGAAAACAAGAGTAAAAAGCGAACGAGACGATGAGCATTTTGATAATAACTAACAAATCAGATATTACATCCGATTTTATTGTTAAAAATCTTAGCCAACGTCGGTTGCCGTTCTATCGTTTGAACACAGAGGATATCGGTAGATCAATCCTTGTAAATTTTGATTTTGTAGCGGAAAAATTCTTGTTAAAGGATTTGCGTCTGGACTTGGAGATAGATTTACGCTCAATTAAGAGTGTATATTACAGGCGTCCAGAAGTCAATAATCTATATACGGATGTTACGAAGGGTGAGTTGAACTTTATTCGCTCAGAGCTTTTGTTTACTCTGGAGGGGATTTACAAAATATTGGATGACGCTTTTTGGGTCAATAAAGTGTACGCTATAAGAAACGCTGAGAATAAGATATTTCAATTGCTAGTTGCCAAAGAATTAGGATTCAGTATCCCTCCGTCTTTAGTGACAAGTAGTCCCCATGAGGCTTTGCATTTTTTTCAGGAATACGATAGTGACTGTATAATTAAACCAATAAAGTCGGGGCTTGTTGAGGGTGACGTTGAGGAAGGGGTAATTTTTACTACTAAAGTATATCTGGATAATGAAAACGTAGACAGATTAATTGGATTTCCTGTTTACCTTCAAAAACTAATTTACAAACATGCGGATATCCGGGTGACAATTGTAGGCAATGAGGCCTATGCTGCTATGATCCATTCACAGGGAAATATTGAAAGCGAAATTGATTGGCGAAAATCAAGCCAGCCACTGCCTCACTCAATATATGAACTTCCTAAAGCTGAAGTAGACAGATGCATAAGCCTAACTAAGCGGTTAGGGCTTAATTATGGCGCAATCGATTTTATTCTTGATGAAAACGAAAATCTGCATTTTCTTGAAATTAATCCAAACGGCCAATGGGCTTGGATTGAAAATAGGCTTAATTTAAATATTTCAGATGGAATTACCGAACTCCTCGCAAGAAACTTGGAAACATAAAATCCGTGAATTTTTTTGGCCGAAGTTAGAAATTGAAGAAAACGACAGTGGCGAAGCTGAAGATGCATTGCCGACAAATATTAATATCGTTATTGAAAATGAAAACCTGGATTTAGCATATAACTTGGTTACGAAATTTGCTGACAGCGAAGATGAACGAAGGAAATCAATTGAATCAAAGGCAAACCTTTTTCTAAGCACCGTAAGTATTGCAACAACCTTAGTCGTCGCTTCCAATACTTTACTTGCAGGTAATAACGAAAAATCCTGGCCAGTCCTATCTTCAGTCGGTATTTCTTTCGTGCTAACTTTATACACTATAAGAACAGTTTGGTTTTCTGTAAAAGCCTTGGGAAGGGGAAGCTATAATATGCTTGCCTTTGATGATTTAAATATGGATGGTAATGCAACCGAATACAAGAAGAAACTTATTTTGGCACTAAAAAGCAAGACAGAAGCTAACTATAATGTAATAAATGATAAAGTTGATAACGTAACTATGGCTCAGGAATATTATAAAAGGGCGATAGTTGTAATAGCTTTATATGCTTTTCTTATCTTTATGTTTTGCTTATTTTATTCCCCTCCAGCAAAAAAAGATGCTGCGCCGGTCGAGAAAACCATTAATATCAGAAATAGCAATTAAGGTAGTTCTGTACTGTTAAATGTTGGAAGACGAATAAATCTTTCAATTGATCTATTCTTGCTTATCTACAGGTTCATTGCGGTCTTTATATTAATACGATTGTCTACCCAACGTTTCCTATAAACTTTACGAGTAGATACCGTTCCCCCCTCGCGGCTGCCTTTTGTAACTTCGCTATCAAACCATCTCATGTCCCTTTCTTTATTGCATCTGAAACGCGGTTTGCAATTCTAACAGTTGAAGGAATTGAATGTGGAAGTTCCTTGGCTATTTCGATTGTTAATCTTGCGATTTTATAGAAAAATGCTTCTATTGTATTTTCTCTAATGCATGTTTGACATTATTATTTCATTTTTTCGGTGTACTAGATCGTGCGTTGTTCTCTCATGCTTCTAATTGGATTGAGGCGATTTCCTATATGAAAATTTGTAAATTTATTAGGAATAAAAAAACTCATGAAAGAAACCATTATCAATTTGATTGAAAACGAAAGTGAAAACACCAGGTTAGATTTTAAGTTCGAGCAATACGCTATTGAAAAGGGCAACATTAAAAAGGGCGAATTTTTAAAAGATATGTGCGCCTTTGCAAATCTGCGTAGTAAAGTGTATAATACGGAGAAGTTGACCAGGTGATTCCGTGGCAAATTGACCACCTAAAGTGCTGGCGAACGAGCGCAGCGAACGCTGTAGAAGCGTTGTCAAAAGTAGTTATTTAAAGTGTGTTTTGCAGATAGCTTTTTTCGGGCTCTGCCGGCCTTCTTTTTCTCATCGACTCTCCCTTAAGTTCCATCCGGTGCGCATCATGCACGATACGGTCAAGGATAGCATCAGCGATCGTCTTTTCACCAATGACCTCATACCATTTACTGACCGGCAGTTGAGAGGTAATGATCAATGACGTTTTACCGTGCCTGTCCTCAATGATCTCCATCAGTGCAGCCCTGCTCTGCGCATCAAAAGGCTGTATACCGAAGTCATCCAGGATCAGTAGTTGCTGGCGTTCCAGTTTGGCGACATCCTTCATATAGGAACCATCTGCCTTAGCCATCTTCAGCTTAGCAAAGAGCTTGGGTGTGCTGGCATAGAACACGCGGTAACCCAGTATGCAGGCTTGGTGTCCGATAGCAGAAGCGATATAGCTTTTGCCGATACCGGTGCTGCCTGTGATCAACAGGTTCTCATTCCGGTCAATAAAGTGGCAGTCTGCCAGGCGCATTACCTGATTGCGGTCGATACTACGGTCGGCATGGTAGTGGATGTTCTCTACCGAGGCCTTATAGCGGAACTTAGCATACATGATCGTACGCTCTATGCGCCTGTTCTGCCGGTCGTCCCATTCGGCCTCTACCAGGTGGGCCAGCAGTTCATCAGTAGTGTATTCAGCGGTCTGGCCCGTTTCCAGGCAGCTTTTAAAGGCATGGTACATGCCAAAGAACTTCAGCTTGCGAAGTTTGTCCAAGGTGTTCGTGTTCATATCGATCTATTTATTAATGGTTATTTATAGTAGTTCTCTCCACGGATATTGTCATGGCTGGGCATAGGCAGTTCGTCAGCAAATAAGCTATCCTCGTAGCTGTCCATCTTGTTCTCCAGTATCTGCTGTATGGTCTTGTAGTTATAAACGCCATAACCGAGTGCACGCCTGCAAGCGCTGGCCAGCCTTTCGTTACCTGCCTTACGCGCCAGGCTGAGGATACCGATACAGGAGCGGTAAGCTTGTTCCGGGTGTTGCTTCCGGTCCAGTATCTTCAGGATGTAAAGCCTCACATCCTCATGAATGGATGCCGCCCATTCCAGGAACTTATCTGGTGTCCATTCGGTCATAAAGCGGTGTGTCGAAGCCAGGTGGTCTTTATCCGTAGTATAGCTGTAAGGGCTTTTGATACGCCTGTGCATGGCAATGCGTTCGTAGTGGTAATAGACCTCTACGTTGGTGCGGGAATACAGCAGTTTGACCTTCCTGCCGATGAAGCGGTACGGTACGCTGTAGTAGTGTTTGTCGATACCAAGACAAACATGCCCGTTCTTCATTACGGTGGCCTGGTGCTGCCGTTTGAACTCATAACGTAATGCCGGTAATGGCGAGAGAGCCTGGCGTTCTATCTCCTCGAACTGGAGCTTTCTGCTGTAATTGCGGCCTTTCAGCGGCTGGCTGTTATGTGCTTCTAAAGCGGCTTTGACCGCTGTGTTCAGTTCTGCAAGGGTATGATAGGCCTCTTTGCGAACAGGTGCGTAGATACGGCTGTAAACGATCTTAACAGCTCCTTCTACCAGTGCTTTGTCGCGAGGGCGGTACGCCCTCGCTGGTAAGATGGTCGTTCCGTAATGGTCGGCAAAGTCGGCAAAGGTCTCGTTCAGTGTTGGCTCATAGCGGTTGCTTTTGGTAACGGCAGCCTTCAGGTTGTCGGGAACGATGGCGGCAGGTACGCCGCCATAAAAGTGCAGGGCATTCTCGCAGGCCGCTATAAAGTCTTCTTTCTGCTGGCTCAGCACAGCTTCTACGTAAGTTAGCTGACTGGCACCAAGGATAGCAACGAACACCTCGGCCTCGATGACCTCACCGGTATCCTTGTCCGTTATGCTTAGCTTTTCACCGGCAAAGTCCACATACAGCTTATCACCGGCTTTATGATCCAGGTGCATCGTGGGGTTCACGCGGGCTTTCCACTGGTTGTAATAAAAGCAGAACTGGGTGTACTTGAACCCGTCAGGGAACTCTTTGATATAAGCTTCCCACAGGATGCGGCGGTTCATGCCGACACGCTTTAACTCTTTATCTATCTGCGGGAAACAGCGCTGCAGGGCCACCATGCGCTTGTCCGGGGGGCGTTCACTGCTTTTGCCAAAGAAGTCCTCCAGCTCTTTATCATTAAGGGTATTGATCTCTTCGAACGTAAAGCCGCTGGCATCGAACGCAACAAGGTACTTCTTTGCGGTATTGCGTGACACGCCGGACTGGGCCGCTATCGATAGCTTGCTGCGGCCCTGGCTGTACATCCTTAGGATCTGTCTTATCTTACTCATGCTTATCGTAGTGTTGGCCATTAGTGAAGTTGTTAAACCTCAAAAATAGGCCTGCTTCTACAGCATAAGTGGCTCGTTCGGGGTGGTCACTTTCCCGCGGAATCAGGTGGTCACTTTCCCGCGGAATCGGTGGTCACTTTCCCGCGGAATCGGTGGTCAGTTTCCTCCGAAATCAGGTGGTCAATATCAGCGAATTCTCCACTATGGGGCGTTAAGTTCAGCGTACCGATTAATTCTTTATTTTAGGTATAACCCTTGTAATTGAAAGTAAAGGCGGCGGTAAGTCATTAGGATGGCACAATAGTGAAACTGTCTTATCATATAATAAATCGATCGCTTTGAGCGAAAAATCAAAATGTAATTAAGCAAAGAATCGATAAAATAAAAAGCTTTATGAGTGGAGATTTCACGATGAGAGTAGCTTTGATGCTGCCATATTCGAATGTGATTAAAAAGAATAAAATTTATTTGTTTTACTAGTGCAATAAATGTTGCCAAAGGACGCTTTGGGCAGACACTTGACGTTGTTTTCGGATTTCTCGAAAGAATGCGCCGTATATAAGGCTGCTTGATCGATCCGTATAATTTTTTGCGGTCATATCAAGCAGCCTTGCAGACAGATTTCCTTTCTGTCAGCACCTTATCGGATTAAAAGCTAACTCAATAGAAAGCTCCGATTTGTTTACTTTTCTCAGTCGTTTTGTTTTCAGGAGTTTGATCGTTCCTTCCTGCACCTCATCAATTATATTCCAATTCTTTGAAATATAAATGTCGGTTACATCCTTAGATAAGTCCTTATGATTCAGGGCAAGGCCAACGTCATCTTTACTGAACCTACAGATATTTCTTGCCCAATCTCCAAAGGCATGTCTTGCATCGTAAAATTCCAAATTTGGAATGCCTGTTTGGGCCCCTATTCTGCGCATACCAATGCTCAGCGCACGATCAAGTGTGTTATGAGTCGAATATCGGTATTGCAGTTTTCCGGCGTACTTGATGTAAAGTTCGCGCGCCTCCGGCGGAACCCCAATGCTAATGAATGCCTTATCTTTCCTCCTGGTCCTTGTCTTTGATCGATTGTAATTAACCCTTGAAAGAAATCGTTGGCTATTTGAAAGCTGATACAAATCAACAGCGTTCATGCCGCACAAATAAAAACTTAGCATAAATAAATCCTTCGCTATTTCCATTCGGGTATTCTCAGGAACAGCCAGGTTTTTGATTGCTAATACTTGTTCGATAGTTAGTTTCGGCTTTTGATTTTCCGGAACTTCAAGGATTTTATATTTTTTAAATGGGTAATGTTTAATAATGGTAATCCCCAGGTTTTCATCGTTATAAAAGTCGGTAGCATTATTGAACAGGATCCGTAAATCGCGCATGTGATTGTGTAATCCAGTGTCGGATAATCCGTTTACTATCCGTGGGAGCGGCCTTTTGAATTGATCAAGCCTGATAATGCGCCTCTCCTTTCTAAGGTACCGTTCGTATTCAACTAACATGTTTGCCCGTATTTCAGTTATTGGTATCACTTCCGTCTCAAAATAGTCTTTTAAGCTATTGACCACAGTTTGCATATTTGCGGCGCTCGCTTTTCTTTTCGCTTTTTTTAAGATTTTAATTTGATTGTTACCAAATTTGATAATATCAACCTCATCTGCACTTTGAATACTTTCGCCTTCCAGGTGTTTTTTCAGGCGCGTTACGTCGTAAAGGGTCAGTCGATTCCCAAGTTCGCTGATCTTCCGACGGTACTCTATGAGTGTCGGCGCGATCAGATCTAAAATGAATTGATCTTTAATCGTAAAGTCTTTTTTAATTTGTTTAACGCCGATATAATGCGGCGTCTTGATGTAGCGGGTTTTGCCTTTGTGATTTACGCTAATTTTAACATTCCATGTCCCATCACTTTTTTGTTCTAAGGGTATGATAACCCCACGTACAGTTGCCATTAGATCAAAAGTTTAGCAACCGAAATAGCCTCAAAAAATTCTCAATTATTTCTCGATTTTTTTTCGGTTAATTCAACAAAAGAATCTGTTTAACTGCTAATCCCTTGATTAAGCGAACATAGAAGAGTGACGTTAAAATACGCCTTTTTAAAGCAAAAAAGGCCATTTTCGAGCGAAAATGACCTTTTTTATGCTGTGGTACCAACTGGGATCGAACCAGTGACACAAGGATTTTCAGTCCTTTGCTCGTATTTTTTGACTGATTTACGGCATTCATTCATATTATTTGTAATAGTTTACGGTAACATTGTTGAACTATTGAGTTTGATGGCAGAAACCATTGGAAAATCTACTAAGAAACTGCGGTTGTTGTTGATTGCCCTTTTTCTTTTAGCAAATCCAATACACCTTTTTGAACCTGGTCGATAATAGACCAATCAGGCGATATATAAATATCGGTGGTTTTACGGCTAAGGTCGATGTGATTTAGAGCTAATGCAATGTCATCTTTGCTGAAACGGCAGACGTTTCTTGCAAAATTTGCGAATGAGTGTCTTGCCATATAAAACTCAATTACAACTTCAAACAACTTAATACCGTGCTCTTTAACAAAATGATCGTTAATGGCATCAGTCAGCTTGTTTAGGCCATAGCTAATTACTCTTCCAAGACCGGTGCTTGCTGTATACATTGAATTGAGTTTGCCAAAATACTTCTCAATTAATGCCGACGATTCTTCAGGGACTCTTATGCTGATAAAAGCTTTATCTTTCCTTCTTTCCTCTGTTTTTGATCGGTTATAATTAATCCTCCCTTTTTCCTGTTTGTCAGCTTTATATAAATCAACTGCATTCATTCCGCACAGATAGAAGGATAGCATAAACAAATCTCTGGCTATTTTCATTCTTCCGTCAAAATTTATTTCAAAATCTCTAATGGCAATTATTTGTTCAATGGTTAAATTCCTTTTAACAGGGGCGGGAGCTTCGGCTATTTTGTACTTCCTGAAAGGGTAGTGAACTATCGATATTTTGCCCGTATCTTCGTCATTAAATTTATCCCTTGCCGCATTAAATAAAAGACGAAGGTCCCGCATAAATGTATGGATGCCGGCGGTGGTTGACCCAGCTCTTTTTAATTCCATTTCACCACCACTGCTATGTTTTCGTTTTAACGTACGAGGCTTTCTTAAGTAAGCTTCTATTTCAAAAAGTTTGTGGGCTGTGATATCTAATGCAAAAATATCTCTGGTGCCAAAAAAATCAATTAGTGAATAAACAACCGTTTGCATATTCCGTGCGCTACCAATCTTGCCATTTAGCTTAAGGTCGCAAATATATTTTTCAGCAAAGTTTATAAAATGTACATCACTTGGAGTGTCTTCTTTTTTAAGAAACTCTGCGACATCTTTAGCTGTCATAGAGTTTATGCCTGCACCTAAAGAACTTATTTTTTTTCTATAATCGGAAAGTACGGGCGAAATCAGATCTTCAATAAAAGGATCTTTTATAGAAAAATCCTTTCTGATTTGTTTTGCACCGATATAATGGGAAGTAGATATGTAAGCAGTTCTTCGATTATGGATTATCCGGATTTTTAAGTTCCATGTTCCATCATCGCGCTTTTTTTCTTTGAGTATTACTTCTTTCACCGTCGCCATGACATAAAGGTAAAACAATGGTAAAACATTTTCGATAAGTTCGTCAAAAAAAGCTGCGAAACTTAATAGCATTAAATGATATGTACATTGATATTTTCTTCTTAAAAGCTTAAAAAACGCCTTAAAATGCATGAAAAAAGCCCTTAGTATTCTTACTAAGGGCTTGGAGTTTTGGTTTTCCTACAAGGGCTCGAACCTCAATCTTCAGAGCCAGAATCTGACGTGATACCATTACACCATAGGAAAATTTTATAACGAACAGCGGCCTTTTCACAGCACCCTTCGTATGCTGCAAATATACAAAATATACAAATTGCTGTAAACCCTTCATTAAAAAAAGCCGCTATCCATGTTAAGGATCAGCGGCTTTTTTACAGTATGATTATGCTGGGTAATTAGTCTTCGTTTACAAACGAGCGCAGCATCCAGGTGTTTTTTTCGTTAAATTGCATAAAGCGGTTAATCATATCGTTGGTTCCGTCGTCTCCGGCATCGGCGGTGATTTTTAACAGTTCGCGCTCAAATTTGATCAGGGTGGCCAGGTCATCAATAATAGCCTTTACCATCAGGGTATCTTTCAGACCGATAGTCTGAATTTCTTTAAGCGTTGCGGTTTCGATATAATCTTTAAAAGTGCTGATTGGAGGCTTGCCTAATGCAAGGATCCTTTCGGCAAGCTCATCGATTGTAACAAGGGCGGCGGTGTACAGTTCTTCAAATTTAAGGTGCAGGGTGAAAAAACTGGTGCCTTTTACATTCCAGTGGCAGCCGCGCAGTTTTTGGTAGTGGATATGGTAATTAGCCAGCAAATCGTTCAGATGGTCAACAACGGGTTTTACTTTGCCTTCTTCCAGGCTTATTTCTTCAGCGTTCATAAATAAATATAGTGATGTTTTAAGTGTAACATGCCTTTGGTGGCAATGTTTGGTAAAGATAAACAGTTTTGATTTTAATAAGCATCTTTGCAAAATTATGATCACGCTGTTACCCATCATCCATAAAAATTACCAGGCCCCCATTTGGCGTATGGAAATTGACAACAGCACACAAACGCTCTTCCTCGAGATCCGCGACCACGCCAACAAACAGGTAAGCTTTTCGGCCCTGAGCCTGCAAACCGGCCAGGTGTATTTTGAAAACCTAACCACGCCCGAACGCTGGCTTACCGGCATCGAGGCGGTTTACGATGGTGTATTGCTGCTGCATAACTATCAATCAGAAACAGGGCCGGTTCACAAAGGGCTTACCGCTATTGTGGGCATATCGGCACAAAACCTCTGGAGTAATTTTACATTGGCTTTTGATCAGCTTTCGGTAAACGGCCCTGTAGTTTATAACAGCCAGTTGCAGCCCAAAAGGTTAACGCTTATTGACATTAAAACAGGTAGCACGATAAGGCCTTTTGAGCCGGTGCTGGATATGCCTTTATACAACCAGATCAGCAGCCCGGAGATGTTGCCGGCCAACCAAATAGACCGTAAATATCTGCCCCAACAGCCTTATGCAAATGTGGTTCATTATATCAGTTACAATAGTTTCAGAATTGTATCTTTGCACACGCTTTTGCAGGAGCAACTTATACAGCATCTTTATATATTTGACGAATCGGGCAATACATTGTACCACGATTTGTTAAATACCGCTATACAAAAAATGCAACCCGAGGCGTTTGTACTACATAATAACCAGCTTATTTATTTAAAAGATAGATCGGCTGTAATAGTGTTGAACTTGTAAATTACTGTATTATAATTTATTATGAAATTTAAGATTTTATTATTGATCGCGCCCTTATTTACACTCTCCATATCCGCTTTTGCAAATCCTCTTGTCGATTCGATTGGTGTTGAAAACCTGAACGGCAAAAAAGTTATCCTCCATAAGCTCGACCCAAAAGATAATTACTACTCAATAGGCCGTAGGTATAATGTTAGCCCGAAAGCTATCATCGCATTCAATAACAATGCTGCGCTTAAAATTGGCGGCACCGTAAAAGTTCCTACCGAGTTGCCATTTTCGGGCGAGGCCGTAGCAACAACGCCGGTACAGGCTCCTGCTAAACAGGCAGTAACCAACCCGGCTCCGGCACAGCAAAAACAGGTTACTCAGCAAGTACCGGTTCAAAATAAGCCGCAAATCCAGGCCGCGGTAAGTTCGCCTGCCCCGGTTGCTCAGGCCCCGGTTAGCAAACCACAGCAAGCCCCTGCCGATACGGTAAAAAAAGTAAGCATGCTTAATGTGCAGCAATACAAGGTATCTGCCGGCGAAACTTTGTTCTCTATCGCCAAACGTTTCAACACTTCGGTTGATGATATCAAGGCTTTAAATAAATTAAACTCGGATACCCTTGCGCCAAACCAGGTAATTAACGTGCGCACCGGCATGCCGCCCGAGGATACTTCAAAACAACCGGTAATGCAGCGCGATTCGACAAACGTAGCGATGCCGCAGGACAGCACTGCCGATCATGGCAAGGCTAACCGTTTCGGCCTGTACGAAAAAGTTGAAAAAGGCGTGGCCACCTGGATGGACGATGCCGGGCTGGACCCTAAAAAGGAGCTGGTTTTACACCGAACGGCCCCAATCGGCACCATTATTAAAATTACCAACCCTATGAACAACCACACCACCTTTGCAAAGGTAGTTGGCCGTTTTACCGATAACGAAACCAACAAAAATGTTTTGATCATCATGACCAAAAACACCGCCGATGCTTTAGGTGCTTTAGATAAACGTTTCCAGGTAAATATCAGCTACGGTAGCCCGAATGAATAAACCTTATATTATTGGAATTGCCGGAGGAAGTGGTTCGGGCAAAACTTTTTTTTTGAAGTGTTTTTTAGAGCATTTTACCGCCGATGAGGTGAGTCTTGTTTCGCAGGATGATTATTACATCCCGGTTGCCCATAACATGACTAAAGAGGAGAATAAGTTATACAACTTTGATCTCCCCGCTACTATCGATCATGAACATTTTCAGCAGGACATCAGCAAATTGCTGAGCAAACAGCCTATCCTGAAACAGGAATATACATTCAATAACCCGGATGCTATCCCCAAAATGATAGAGATAAAGCCGGCTCCGATTTTAATTGTAGAGGGCCTGTTCATCCTCCATTTTAAAGATATTGCCGAACTGCTTGATTTGAAAGTATTTATTGATGCCGATGAAGACGTAGCCCTGCAGCGCCGCCTTAAACGTGATTTGATAGAGCGCGGCTATTCGCACGATGACGTGATGTACAAATGGATCAATCACGTGGTACCGGCTTATAAAGAATACTTATTACCGTACAAAGACGAATGCGACCGCGTGATAACCAACAACAGCCACGTGGCCGAGGATATTATCGTGATTACCGAAGAGATCTCGGCCGATTTGAGGGAGAGGTTGTTTTAATTTGAAAATTAATTGATTTGAAGATTTGAAAATGTTTTGAGTATAGGGCTCCTGAATTTTCAAATCTTCAAATTGACTCATCTTCAAATTTGATAAAGTTGTCGCTCAAAATTTCCTTTACCCCATCATCATAATTAATTTTGGTAAGCACTCCCGCATCAAACTGCCGATGTAATTCTTTCAATCTGAGCGCTTTCTCAAGCGTATATCCCGGATAACCAGGTTTATAATAACCCAAAGGTTCGATATCTTTTTGGCAAGCCCAGATCAGCGCCCAGACCCAGCCTATGATGGTCCAGCCAAGGAAGAGGTTGAGCGCGAAAATTAATTTGAAATCCGCTTTTTGGCGGGCAATGATGGAAGGGATGAAATAAAGCGAGCCGCCTATAACCATGCCTGCCATTCCGAATATGCCAAATAGAAATTCCATAAGTTAAAGATAGGGTTTGTTTTCGGTTGCTAAGAAAGCTATGGCTACCAATGATATGGTTAGAAACAGGATGACAAATATTGGTGTCGTCTCTTTCAGATTTTATTTACTTGCAATGAAATAGCGGGTTATAGATCTATTTCCGGTACATCTCCATCAACAATCAGTTTGCCCGCTGTTGCCTGTTTAATTTCCTCAACACTTACCCCCGGCGCGCGTTCAATCAGCCTGAAGCCACCCTCTGGCAACACATCAAACACACCAAGTTCGGTCACTATTTTTTTTACGCAGTGTATGCCGGTTAATGGCAGGGTGCATTGAGGCAACAGCTTTGATTCACCGGCTTTGTTTACATGTTGCATGGCTACGATAATGTTTTCGGCCGATGCCACGAGGTCCATCGCGCCGCCCATGCCTTTTACCATTTTACCGGGGATCTTCCAGTTGGCAATGTCGCCGTTTTCGGATACTTCCATGGCACCGAGGATGGTAAGGTTTACCTTTTTAGCCCTGATCATCCCAAAACTCATAGCCGAATCAAATATGGCCGAGCCGGGCAGCATGGTGATGGTTTGCTTGCCGGCGTTGATGGTATCCGGATCTTCTTCGCCTTCAAATGGGAATGGTCCCATTCCCAGCAGGCCGTTTTCTGATTGTAATACCACATCCATGGTTTCGGGTATATAATTGGCTACCAGTGTAGGTATGCCAATGCCGAGGTTAACGTAGTAACCGTCTTTTATTTCTTTT